>CALLPP010000130.1 GCA_938015655.1 uncultured Algisphaera sp. | reverse complement strand
GAGTCGCAGCAAGGCCAACTGGAAACGCTTCGCGGCCCGGCACCAAGAGGGTGGGCACCTGCTTTTTGCCGACGGCCACGGCTCCCATCACCCGTACACCGACGTGATTGATCACGTCCCGGGGAATCCCGACCCCGCTTTTAGAGATGCGGTAGCCCCTGGGGTTGGCGGCTATAACCGGTCCGACGTTATCTGGGACCCTTTCGGCGCGGCGCGGTGAGCACCGCTTCGGGCACCGCTGGCTGCACCGCGTACACCCGTACGGTGCCGCTGACCTCGTTGGCCACCAGCAAGAGCGGCTGGGTCGTGGGGCTCTGGGTGGCGGGGACAAAGGCCAGGCCTTCGGGCCCCAGGTCGCCCGCGGCGGGGTTGCTGGCGCCCGTGGGGGTTTGTGGCGGCTGCGAAGCGTCGCGGGTGCGGGCGTAGCCGGCCAGTGCGGGGCGGGTGGGGTCGGTGAGGTCCCAAGCGGTGACGCCGCCGGTGCGTTCCAGGCCCACGAACACGTAGGGCACGCCCGCGACCCATCCGGTCACCAGGCCCTCGGGTTCGGGGCCGCGGTTGTCCGAGCGGCTGTCGGAGGCCCCGCCGCCGGCGTTGAAGCCCCCGGGGTGCAGCGCGGCGGTCAGTCGCTCGAAGCGGTCGCCGCTGTCGAAACGCAGCGTCAGGGCCGGGGCCTGTCCGTCGCCGCCGGTCTGCAGCTCGAACACCGAGAAGCAGCGGCCGCCGAAGGCGTACAGCGTCTCGAAGGCGCCGTCGCCGTCCGCGTCGCCGTCGATCCGGCTGACCTTCAGCCGCCCCAGCCGCGCCGGGTCGGCCCAGCCGGCGCCGGGTGGGAAGGCCCGCGGGTCCAGCGTCAGGTCGGCGACGCGGGCCGCGTCGCGGCCGTCGGCCCGCGGGTCGCCCTCGTTGGCGGTGAGCAGGAAGATCCGGTCTTGATGGGCGTGGAGCGCGATCGCGTCGGGCTGGCGCAGCCCGCGCACCGGGGCGTTGATCACCCGCGGCCCGCCGTCGCGGTCCGAGGGGTCCAGGCCTGCGCCCGGGGCGGCGTGGTCCACGCTGCCCAGGCCGCAGAAGCCCGTCACCGCACCGGCGTCGATGTCGACGACCGCGACGGCGTTGTTCTCCTGAAGCCCCACCACCAAAAACCGGCCGTCTGGGGTGAACGCCAGGTACTCCGGCTCCAGGTCCCGCGCCGGATCGTCGGCGTGGACCGGGTCGATGCGCAGCGCTGCCGCGCCGTGCCGCCGCACCGCGTGGACAAAGCCGAAGGTGCGGGTGGTGAAGTACCGCGTGTCGATCAGCGTCAGCCCGCCGGCGGGGTCGTCCCCGCCGCGGGGCTCGCCCTCGTTGGCCACGGCCAGCACCGCGCCGTCGGGGCTGAAGCAGAGCATGTCCGGCTGCGGGCCGGTGGTCACCGTGGCGAGCGTGCGGCCGCTCGCCGCGTCGTAGATCTGGACCCGGCCCGGCCCGCCGTCGGCGCCCTCAACCGCCAAGGCGACCCGCCCGCCGTGCACCGCCACCGAGTTGGTGCCGCGGGCGCTGAGGGTGCCCACGCGTCGTGGGCGGGCCGGGTTGGACAGGTCCACCACGTCCAAGCCCGCCCGGGCGTTGACCACAAACATCTGCCGGCTGCCCGGGTCGTAGGCGGGGATCTCCGCGGTCGATTGATCGAACACGCCGGTGGCCCACACCCCGATCGGCTCGAATCGCAGCGGGCGCGGGGCCTCGGCGCGGGCGGTCGGGGCGGCGAGCAGGGCGGCGAGCAAGGCGGCGTGCGGTCGGAGGCAAGTGGCGGTCATGAGTCAACGGTGTACCGACGCGGCGTTTGGATTGAGTGAGCCTGTTTCTATACTTGCCAACCGGCCGGGGCTTCTCGGCGTTTTGTGTGCTTTCACCTTCCCCGTCCGGACCCCATGCCATGTTCCACGCCCTGATCGGCAGCTACACCCACGGCCTGGGCCACACCCGCGGCGGGGGCGCCGGCGTGCAGCGGGTCACGCTGGACCGTGACGGCCGCATCGCGCCCGTCGGCGGCCCGTTGGCGATCCGCAACGCCTCTTTTATGTGCGTCAACGCCGCGGGCGACCGGGCCTACGTCACCAGCGAGGTCGACGACCACCGCGACCCGGGAAACGACACGGGGGCGCCCGACGGCTGCGTCACGACCGTTGCGCTCGACCAAGACCTAGCCCCTGCCCTAGCCCCCGCGGCCGCGCGCGACCACGTGCTGGCGGTGCGCTCCACCGCCGGCCCGGGGCCGGCGCACTGCGGGCTCGATCCGTCGGGCACCCGGCTGGCGGTCGCCAGCTATGCCGGCGGCTACGCGATCGTGTTCACCCTCGACGGCCGCGGGTGCCCCGGGCCGGTGGCCGCCACGCTGCCCCACACCGGCGGCGGCCCGCACGCCACGCGGCAGACCACGCCGCATCCGCACCAGGCGGTGACGTCGCCCGACGGGCGCTGGCTCTACGTCGTGGACCTGGGCACCGACCAGATCGTCGGCTACCGGCTGGGCGACGCGGGCATCACCCGCGATCTTGATGCCGGTGCGGCGCTGCCGCCGGGCTCGGGGCCGCGGCACCTGGCCTTTGCCCCTGGTGCCCCGACGGCGTGGGTGGGTCTGGAACTCAGCAGCGAGGTGACCGCCCTGGGCTACGACCCCGCCACCGGCGCGCTGACCCCGCGGCAGACCCGGTCTTCGCTCGCGGAGGGCCCGGCCCCCGCCGAGACCAACTTCCCCTCGGAGATCGCCGTGTCGCCGGACGGCCGGTTCGTGGTCGTGGCCAACCGCGGCCGCGACTGCCTCACCTCCTTTGCGTGCAATCCCGACGACGGGCGCCTGACGCCGGTTCACGATGCCCCCGTGGGCAAGACCCCGCGCCACTTCGCCTTCACACCCGACGGGCTCGCCATCGTGCTGGCCGAGCAAGACGGCCACCGCGTGACCAGCCACCGTTTCGACCCCGCGACCGGCCGCATCACGGCCACCGGCCACGGCTGGGACACCCCCAGCCCGTGCGCCGTCTGCTTTCTGCCCGGCTGAGAACGTGTGTAAGAAACCACGTGCTTGCCCAGGGCGAGCGTTTTCGCCGCACGTAGGCGTGCGGGGCTTCTCACACACGTTCTGAGTCTGCGCCGGGCGGGGTTCTATACTCCGCCCCATGACCAAGACCATCGAACGCAACCTGCCCGTGCCCGCCCGCACGTACGTTCCCGCCGACCTCAACCCCGCGGACTGGGATCAGCTTCAGCCGCTCTACGACGCGCTGCTGGCCCGTGACCTGCCCGACGCCACGGCCCTCGAATCCTGGTTGGCCGATTACAGCGAGCTCTCGGCCGCCGTGGGCGAGTACAGCGCGCTGCGCAACATCGACTACGCCTGCCACACCGACGACGCCGACATCGAAAAGGCGTACATGCACTGGGTCGAGAACATCGCCCCCAAGCTCTCGCCCATCGGCAACCAGCTGCGCGAGAAATACCTCGCCGCCCCGGGCCTGGCCGGGCTCGACAAGGCCCGCTACGACATCCTCACCCGCGAGTGGAAGGCTTCCTCGGAACTGTTCCGCGAGAAAAATGTTCCTTTAGCGACCCAAGTCACCAAGCTCAACAGCGACTACGACAAGCTCATCGGCGAGATGCAGGTCGACTTCGACGGCCAGATCCAGACCCTGCAGCAGATGGCCCGCTACCAGGAAGAGACCGACCGCCCGGTCCGCGAAGAAGCCTGGCGCCTGAGCGCCAACCGCCGGCTGGACGACCGCGCCGCGATCGACCAGATCTTCCAAGACATGTTCACCCTCCGCGAGCAGATGGCCAAGAACGCCGACTGCTCCAACTACCTCGACTACAGCTGGAAGAGCTGGCAGCGCTTCGACTACACCCCGCAAGACTGCACCGGCTTTGCCGACACCATCGACCGCGTGGTCATGCCTCGCGTTGCCGAGCTGGACCGCCAACGCCGCGCGGCCCTAGGCGTGGACACCCTCCGCCCCTGGGACGGCAGCGTGGATCCGCAGGGCCGCGCCCCGCTGCGGCCGTTTGCCGCCGACGACCCGCAACGCATGGTCGATCGTGCCACCGAAATCTTCCGCCGCGTGGATCCGTCGCTGGCCGACGATTTCGCCACCATGACCTTCGGCCGCAACCTGGACCTAGACAGCCGCAAGGGCAAACGCGCCGGCGGGTTCCAAAGCAGCCTCACCGAAAGCAAACAGCCGTTCATCTTCATGAACGCCGCGGGCCTGCAGCGCGACGTCGACACCCTGCTGCACGAAGGCGGTCACGCCTTCCACTTCATGTGGGCCAGCCAGAACGAGCCGCTGACCTTTATGCAACACGCGCCCATCGAGTTCTGCGAGGTCGCCAGCATGAGCATGGAGCTCATGGGCTGCGATCACTACGGCGTGTACTACGACCAGCCCGAAGAAGCCGCCCGGGCCAAGCGCAAGCAGCTCGAAGGCATCATCCGCTTCTTCCCGTGGATGGCCACCATCGACATGTTCCAGCACTGGGTCTACACGCACCCGGGCCACAGCATTGAAGACCGCACGAAGGCCTGGCTGCAGATCAGCGGCCGCTTCAGCAGCCCCGAGGTGGACTGGAGCGGCCTGGACGACGTGCGGTCCGCCCGCTGGCACGCGCAGCTGCACCTGTTCCACATCCCCTTCTACTACGTCGAGTACGGCATCGCCCAGCTGGGCGCGTTGCAGCTGTGGCTGAACTACAAGCAAGACCCCCGGGCCGCGCTCGATGGCTACCGCA
Organism: uncultured Algisphaera sp.; assembly: GCA_938015655.1. Lineage (GTDB taxonomy): Bacteria > Planctomycetota > Phycisphaerae > Phycisphaerales > Phycisphaeraceae > Algisphaera. Next base: position 15,682 of record CALLPP010000130.1, on the reverse strand, counting down.
CGGGCCTGAGCCTGGGGGGCACCAAGCCCCTGCCCGAGCTGTTTGCCGCGGCGGGCATCAAGTTCGACTTCAGCGCCGCGACCATGGAGCCGCTGATCGCCGCGGTGGAAGAAGAGCTCGCCGCGCTGCCGGCGTGAAAACGTGTGAGCCGTGTTTCTTGTGGCCTTCATCCGCGATGCGCTGCCCGTGAAGGGTGGTCGCCGGTTCGAAGGTGTTGCTCTTGGAAGTAGACCGTGGCCAACCCTATCCATGGATTTAATCTCAAGCCGGGCCGACGCATCGGCGCCCACTACGAAGTGGAGTCGCGTTTGGGCGAAGGGGTTGAGGGTGAGGTCTACCGCGTTCGTGACCGTGTCACCGGGATCCTCCGCGCGGCGAAGCTCTACCGCCCGGAACACGATCCCAAGCGGCGGCGGTCGATTCAGCACGCGCAAAAGCTCGAATCTCTACGCGACTGCCCGATCGTGTTGCAATATTTCCATAGCGAGACGCTGACCGTCCGTGGTCAATCGGTCCATGTCTTGATCAGCGAGCTGTGCCCTGGTGAGCCGCTGAAGCGTTGGATCGAACGCCACCGTGGCAAGCGAGCGGACCCATTCGTGGCCCTCACGGTGCTACACCGGCTGGCTGCCGGTCTTGAAGATATTCACAACACGGGTGAATACCACGCCGATGTACACACCGAGAACGTGCTGATCCACCCCCGCGGAATCGGTTTCAATCTGAAACTCATTGACTTCTATCCCTGGGGGCGGCCCAGCCGGTTGAAAATGCAGCAAGACGTCTTGGGCGCGATTGCGGTGCTGCACGATCTGCTTGGTGGAGCACGCCGGCCGACCACACTGCCGCCCGAAGTCACGTGGGTGTTGGCAGGGAAACGAACCGAGCGGATCTTGGAGCGTTTTCCCACGATGGCGGCGCTACGGCACCATCTCGAGACGTTCTCGGGTCCGACGGTTTTCTAGCAAACGTGAGCGTCGGTCCGCCCTTGACTAAAATCGCCTGATGCCCGAAACCATCGGATACCAAGAATATGTATCGCTGCCCATGTGGGGCATCGACCGCCTGCTCGCCAAGTCCGACTCCGGCGCCCGCTCCAGCGCACTGGACGCCAAGCGCATCGAAGAGTTGTCCGGTGACCGGGTGCGATTCGAAGTGGTGCTCTCGCGCACCGACCGGACGCGGACGCTCACGTTAGAGGCCCCCATCATCCGCCGAACCAAGATCCGGCCCAGCCACGGCGAGGCTCAGCACCGGCTTGTTGTCGCTGCGGAGTTGGCCGTGGGCGGCGTGAATAAAGTCATCGAGGTGTCGCTGGTCAGCCGCAAACGTATGATCTGCCGCATGCTGCTGGGGCGGACCGCTCTGGCCGATGATTTCCTCGTGGACTGTGGCAGCCGTTTTCTGTTGAGCGAGCGGCGTCCCGCGACGCAGCCTCGCCAAGACCCCCCAGCCGGCGGATAAGCTGCGACGTGTGCCGGCGTCAGCTGCCCGCCCGGACCGTCTTCCCTGAAAGTCCCCATGCGCATCGTGGTGCTCTCCCGTAACCCCAAGGGGTATTCCGTCCGCCGGTTCCGCGAGGCGGCCGAAGCCCGCGGTCACACGCTGGTGGTGCGCAGCCCGCTGAAGTTCAGCATGTACGTGGCTCCGGGCGACCCGGACCTGACTTACAACGGCAAGGACTTCGCCGACTGCGACGCGGTGATTCCGCGTATTGGCGCGTCGATCACGCAGTTCGGCACCGCGGTGGTGAGACAATTCGAGCAGATGGGGGTGTTCTGCCTCAACACCTCGACCGCCATCAGCACCAGCCGCGACAAGCTGCGGTCGATGCAGATCCTCAGTCGGCACGACATCGGGATTCCTGACTCGGCGTTTGTGCGTGGCCGAGAAGACGTGCTGCCCGCGATCGATGCGCTGGGCGGCGTGCCGGTGATCATCAAGCTGCTCGAGGGCAGCCAGGGCGTGGGCGTGATTTTGGCCGACAGCGTGAACATCGCCGAGGCCATCATCGAGACCCTGCAGAGCGCTCGACAGAACGTGCTTTTGCAGAAGTTCGTTGCCGAAAGCAAGGGGAAGGACGTTCGTGCATTTGTTGTCGGCGGTCGGGTGGTCGCCGCGATGCGTCGCAAGGCCGCGGGCAACGAGTTCCGCAGCAATGTCCACCGCGGTGGCAGCACCGAGGCCGTTCAACTCGACGAAGCCTACGAGCGCACCGCCGTGCAGGCCGCGCAGATCATGGGATTGCGCGTCGCCGGCGTGGACATGCTCGAAGGCGCCGACGGCCCTCAGGTGATGGAGGTCAATTCGTCGCCGGGGTTGGAAGGTATCGAGGGCGCCACGGGCGCCGACGTCGCCGATGCGATGATCCAGCACATCGAAGAGCAGGTGCTGTTCCCCGACCTGGATATCCGCCAAAAAATGACCAGCAAGAGCGGCTACGGGGCGGTGGAGTTCACCATCGGCCCCGACTCACCGCTGGCCCACCAGACCATCGGGGGTAGCAATCTGCGTGATCAGCACGAGGTGCTGGTGATGAGCATCACCCGCGGCGGGGCGGTCATCCCCACCCCACGCGGCGACGAAACGATGCTGCCCGGCGACGTGCTGCTGTGCTACGGCAAGCTGCTGACGCTGCGGACGTTGACGCCCGCGCCCGTCAAGAAGGTCAAGAAGGTCAAGAAGGTCAAGAAGAAACGTAAGGGTGGCGAAGAGAAGGCATGACATCCACGCCCCCGAAACGAAGTTGGAAGTTCAACGGCACCACGGTTAAGGCCGGCGAAACGGCCGACCTCAAGCTCAAGGTCAGCGAACGCTACACGGGCGACCCGATCCACCTGCCGGTTCGCGTGATTCGCGCGAAGAAGCCCGGGCCGGCGGTCTTCGTGTCGGCCGCGATCCACGGCGATGAATTGAACGGGGTGGGAATCATTCACGAGTTGATGTTTGGCGAGCCGGTGAATCTTCGGGCGGGCACGCTGATTTTGGTGCCGGTGGTCAACATCTTTGGTTTCGAGAACCAGCTGCGTTACATGCCCGATCGGCGTGATCTAAACCGCAGCTTCCCCGGGGCGGCCGCGGGCAGCTTGACCGGCCGCGTGGCCCGGGTGGTCTTCGATACGTTGGTGAAGCGCTGCGATTACGGCATCGACCTGCACACCGCGGCGACGGGCCGCACCAATTTTCCTAACGTGCGTGGCGACCTGACCCGCCCCGAGGTTCGGCGTATCGCCAAGGCCTTCGGCTGCGAGCTGCTGGTCAACGGCAAGGGCCCCGACGGCTCGTTCCGACGCGAGGCGGTCAATGCGGGCTGCAACACGATCATCCTGGAAGCGGGTGAGCCGCTGAAGATCGAACCCGGCGTGCTGGAGGTGGGGCTGCGTGGGGTCAACAACGTGCTGGCGGAACTGGGCATGATCAACGGTGAGCTGCGGCGACCCGCCTATCAGACTCGTATCGACAAGAGCGTTTGGGTGCGGGCCAACGTCGGCGGGCTGCTGCGCTTTCACGTCGGGCCGGGTGAAGTGGTGGCCGCGGGCCAGCCCATCGCCACCAACGCCAGTGTGATTGGACGCGAGCGCGACGTGCTGACGGCGCCCTCGGCGGGTGTGGTGTTGGGCATGACCACGATGCCGATGGTCAAGCCCGGCGAGCCGGTCTGCCACTTGGCCATCCCGAAAGCGGCTTCGTTGAAACGCATCGCCAAGACCGTGGATGGGCTCAAAGCGGCTAGCCTGGGCCAGCGCTTGCGCGACGACCTGGCCACCAACATCGCCGTGAGTGAGCGCGAAGCCGAGCCGGCGAGTGGGGCGATCGACGAGGGCTGAGTGTGCACAAAAAACCCCGGCGTTGCGCCGGGGCCGTAGGGGGCGGGGCTCGGCCATTAGCGGCCGTCGCGGCTGCGCTTGAGCATGCGGGCGAACTTGTCGGCGGCTTCTTCCATCAGGGCGTCGTTGCTCTCGTGGCCGCTCTGGTTGATGCGCGACGACTTGACGACGGCGCCGGTGGCGCCGTTCTTCAGGGCCATCATGGCCTTGAACTTGGCCCGGGTGCGGCCGGTCCAGTAGCTGTAGCCCCCGCCCTTGGAGAAGTCGTAGACAAAGCCGGTGGCGACGATTTCGGGGCGTCGGCGATGCGGACGGTGGTGAAGGCGTCTTCGTAGCGGTCCTTCAGGGTGTCTTCGATTTCCTCGACCAGGTCGGTGCCCGCGTCATCGTCTTTCGAGTTGTCGGTGAGGTTTTCGAAGGGCACCAGGGTCAGCACGGTGTAGGCGGTGAGATCGACCGAGTCGCTGAAGTCGCCGTTGGTGGCGGGCCACGCGGCGCGGCGGCTTTCGATCAGGGCTTTCTCGGGGTCGGAGCTGGACTTGCTCGAACCCGAGGGTGAGTCGCCGTCGCTCTTGCATCCCAGGTTGACGACGGCGAGGCACAGGAGCACGGCGGTGAGGCGGAAGGCATATCAGGGTTCATCCTTAGTGGAGGGGAGGTAACGAAAAAAGGCGGCCCCGGGGGGCCGCCTTCATGGTCGCTTTGACGTCGTGTTTGTCAACCGGCGGGCCGGTTGAGGTCAATCTTCGTCCTCGTCTTCCTCGTCGTCGGCTTCTTCCCATTCATCTTCATCTTCTTCCTCGTCTTCGTCCTCCTCTTCGTCTTCCTCCTCGTCCTCCTCCTCGTCCTCTTCGTCTTCCTCGTCTTCCTCGTCTTCCTCTTCGTTTTCTTCCTCCTCTTCGTCTTCTTCGTACTCTTCGTCTTCTTCGTACTCCTCTTCTTCGTCCTCCTCTTCGTCTTCCTCCTCTTCGTCTTCCTCCTCTTCTTCGTCGCCCTCTTCTTCCTCGCTCTCTTCTTCCTCTTCGTCTTCGTCGTCCTCCTCTTCTTCTACGGACGCGTCTTCGGCGACTTCAAAGTCTTGGTCTTCCGCGTCATCGGCGTCGACGTCCGCTTCGATGACGTCGTCTTCGTCATCGGCGGGTGCTTCGTCAACCGTGTGGGGTGCCGCGTCTTCGGCGCTGTCTGCCTCGGCCATGGCCTTCATCGCTTCCCACTCTTCGGGGCTGATGAGCACCTCGCGGGCCTGGGCGGTCTTGTGGTGGCCCAAGATGCCGGCGGCTTCCATCTGCTCGATCATGCGGCTGGAACGTGAGTAGCCGATGGTCAGCCGGCGCTGCAGGAGGCTGACGCTGCCGCGGCCGGTCTCGAGCACGCACATCACCGCGTCGTTGAACAGCTCGTCGCGCTCTTCGTCCAGCTCGCCGCCGCCGTTTTTGATCTGCACAAGCTGCGGTTCGAAGCTCTGCTGGCTCACGGTCTTGAGGAACTTGACGGTGCGGCGGATCTCGGTGTCTTCCACCAGGGTGCCCTGGGCCCGCACCAGGTCGCTGCTGCGCGGCGAGAGGAACAGCATGTCGCCGTGGCCCATGAGCAGCTCGCCGCCCTTGGCGTCGAGGATGATGCGGCTGTCCATGCCGCTGCTGACCTTCATACACACGCGGCTGGGCATGTTCGATTTGATCAGCCCGGTGACCACGTTGGCCTGCGGGCGCTGGGTGGCCAGGATCAGGTGGATGCCCACCGCGCGGGCCTTCTGCGCGATGCGGACGATGCTGGCCTCGACCTCCTTGTTGGTCATCATCAGGTCGGCCAGCTCGTCGATGACGAAGACCAGGTAGGGCAGCTTTTTCGGGATGCGGGCCGCTTCGCTCTCCTGCTCGATCTCCAGGCGGTCTTTGATCTCGTCCCAGCCCAGGTCGTTGTAGGTGCCGATGTCGCGCACGCCCACTTCGGCGAGCAGCTCGTAGCGTTCGTCCATCTTGGTCACGGCCCACTCGAGGATCTGGGCGGCCTTGTTCATCTCGGTCACGACCGGGCACATCAGGTGCGGGATCGACTTGAACATGCTCATCTCGACCATCTTGGGGTCGACCAAGACCAGCTTGAGCTCGTCGGGCCGCTTGGTGTGCAAGAAGCTCATGATGATCGAGTTCATGCACACGCTCTTGCCCGAGCCGGTGGTGCCGGCGATGAGCATGTGCGGCATGGCGTTGAGGTCTTGCACCAGTGGGTTGCCGCTGGCGTCTTTGCCTAAGAACATGGGCAGCTTCATCTTCGCGACGGCCTCGCGGTTCACGCTCATGAGCTCTTTGAGCCGCACGCGCTCTTTCTTGATGTTGGGCACCTCGATACCGATGGTGTCTTTGCCGGCCATGTTGGGTACCACGCGGATGTTGGGCGCCCGCAGGGCGCGGGCCAGGTCGCTGTCCACCGCGGTGATGCGGCTGACCTTGGTGCCCGGGGCCAGGCGCACTTCAAACAACGTGATGACCGGGCCCGAGTCGATGTTGACGATCTCGCCTTTGATGCGGTATTCGAGCAGCGCGGCCTGAAGCTCTTCGCCCTGCTCGCGCACGATGCCGTTCATCTCTTCGGTGAAGCCGTCTTCGGGCTCTTCGAGCAGGTCGATGCCCGGGAACTGGTAGCCCGACAGGTCCATCTCGCGGATGGGCGCCTCGTGCTCGTCTTGCTTCTTGGCGAAGTTGATGGGCATCTGCGCCATCTTGGCCCGCAGCGCGTCGGGGTCGAAGTCCTGCTTGTTCTTGACGTAGGCGTCGGGAGCGTCGGCGGCCACGTCTTCGTCTTCGCCGTTGAGAGTCGCGGCGGCGCGTCCCGACTTGCCGGCGGCCTTGCGCTCGGCCCGTGAAGGCTTGCGCGCGGGCGCGGTTTCTTGGTCTTCGTATTGCTCGTCGTCGTCCGCCGCCGCAGCGCGGGGTTTGCGTCGTCCACGCGGCAAGTCGACGCGGCCGCCTTCGAGGTCGTTCTCGCGCTGGGTGGGCACGCGGGTGAAGTTCAGCCCCAGCCCGGCGAGGCTGGGCATCTTGAAGCGGGGCAGAGCGGGGATTGCGGGAAACTTTTCGTTGACCGTGTTGCTGAATTTGATGACCCCTTCGGCGATCAGGCGCGGCAGGGCGAGCACCACCTGGTCTACCGCGAGCAGGGCCCCGATCCAGAAAGCCAGGGCCAGCAGCAGCAGGGCGCCCGCCGAGGCGAACCGGGTCACCAGTTCTTCCTGAATCAGCAGCCCCAGCAGGCCGCCGGGCCCTTCGGGCCGCTCACTTATGCCGGTGACAAAGCGGTGGGTGGTGACCGCGATCAGCCCCGAGGTGGTCGCGGTCATGATGGCTAGCCCCACGGTTCGTAAGAGGAGCTGGTTCACCGTACGTCTGCTGAGGGTGAGCACGATCGCTGTGCCCAGACCCAGTAGGGCGATCCACACGCCCGGGCCGATCACCAGGTAGGCTTTGTGGGCGATGGCGGCGCCCAGCGGCCCCATCCAGTTCTGGGCCGAGGCGTTGGTGACTCCCACCATGTGGCTGGGCGCGTCCGCGGCGTTGTAGCTCAGCAGGGCGGCGGCGACCATGAGCCAGGCCACGCAGGAGGCTGCCAGGCCCGCTTGCTTCAGGGCGGCGAAGCGTTCGGCCTGCTGTTTTTTGGTGGGTTTCTTTTTTTTGCGGGTGGCCATCGCGAACGTCTCCGGCTTACGGACGGGGGGCAGGGGGTGGGGCGCGCAACGGCCGCGCCCGACCGATGACTATCGGCCCGTGAATAGTCGCGGCGATAAAGTTCACGCCGGCTGTAGGTCCGGATAAAAAGCGCGTAAGTCTTTGTACTTTCGGTAAATCAGTAGGTGGTTCGCGCACGTATGGCCTACGGCGAACCGTCGGGCGGGCGAATTTCATTCAGGCGCCCGTATGTCCAAAGCCGCAGGCCCCCCGCGCGGTGTCGGGAAGCTGATCGACTTCGGTCCAGGCCACCCGCGGTACGGGCAGCACCAGCATCTGGGCGATGCGCAGGCCTGGGGTGACGACGAAGTCGGTATCGCCGTGGTTGATCAGCGGAACCATGACCTCGCCGCGATAATCTGCGTCGATGGTGCCCGGGGCGTTGGGCATGCCTACGCGGTGCTTGGTCGACAGGCCCGAGCGGGGGCGGATCTGGGCTTCGAAGCCCTCGGGCACCGCCACTGCAAAGCCGCAGGGGATCAGCCGGACTTGGCCGGGGGGCAGGGTAATCGGCGCCGCGTAGGGCGGAGCGGCGTGCAGGTCCATGCCTGCGGCGTGCTCGGTCTGGTAGGCGGGTAGCGGGGTGTTTTGACCGTGGGGAAGCCGGCGGATGGGGACGTGGAGCATCGCTGGATTTTAGAGCCCCGCACCAAATCATTTAGTTTCCGTGTCTTGGGGGACGTGTCCCCCGAGGCGTCGGTTTCCATCGGAAACCCTTTGGGGTTGCCTGCTTCAACGTCCTTGCGGAAACCACGTCCTGCGGGCGACAGCCGGGCCAATCATTTGATGCGGAGCTTTAGCAAAAGCGGCTCGGGCGTTTGTCCGTCGGGAGATCACCACGCCCCGTCGAGAATTTTGGCGATCGCAACGGCGACGCCGTCGTCGGCGTAGGGCCGGGTTTCCACGTCGGCGGCGGCCTTCACCGGGGCGCTGGCTTGGCCCATGGCGATTCCCAGTCCCGCGTCCCGCAGCATGGCCAGGTCGTTGACCTCGTCGCCGACCGCGGCCACCCGCGCGTGGGGTACGCCGAGGTGGTCGGCCAGCCAAGCCAGGCCGCGCCACTTGTGGGTGCCCGCGGGGAAGACTTCGAGCAGGTACGTGGGCTGTTTGTTTTGGCCGCCGGCCACCGCCAGGCCCGCCAGCAGATGGGCGTTGATTTGCGGGCCGAAGCGTCGCTTGACCGCGGCTTCGGCCTGGGGGCCCGCAGGTCCGGTGGCAACGACCCCGATCCGCAGGCTCTGTCGCAGGTCGTGCAGGGTGGGGTGAGCGATTCGTTTGATGATGAGGTGTTTTTCTTCGAACCAGGTCCGCGTGGCGTGGGTCAGCTCGCCGTCCCCCGCGACCAAAAAATCGCGTCCGGTCGCGCGGGCGTCTTGAAACACAAGCACCGCATGGGGCAGGTCACTGAGGGTCTCGACGATCTGCCCGGCCAGCGGCGCCGCGAAACCGGCGGTGTTCAGCACTGCGCCGTGTCGCAAGTCGGCAACCACGGCTCCGGAGCTGAAGACTCCCAGGTCCAGGCCCGGCACGTCGTGCAGCACGCCCGCGGCTTCGCGCCAGGCGCGGCCGGTACACGGCACCACCTTCAGGCCTGCTGCGTGGGCGTCGGCGATGGCGGCGCGGCACGCGGCGCTGATGTGCTCACCGGGCCCTACCAGGGTGCCGTCCAGGTCCAGGGCCAGCAAGTCGTGGTTCACGGGCGCAGGGCCCCGGCGGCTGCGGCAACCAGCCCATCGCACAGCGTGCCCAGGTGTACGTTGGAGTGCAGACGCCCTTCGGCGGTGTTCACGTGATCGATCAAGCAGGTCCAGGGCCGCAAGACCGCTTCGGCGGCGTCGGGGTCTTGCGGGTCGCAGTCGGCTGCGGCGGAGGCTAACTGCTGCCGGGCGTGGGTGGTCACCAGCCGGAACATCAGCCCCGCGGCGTTTTTGTTGGCCGCTTCTTTAGAAGCCTGCTTATGTTTCTTTACCCAGCCCTCGGCGAATGCCTTGATCCGCGCTTCCATGGCGGGGCCCAGCCCGCCTTCGGGCCGGCCCTGGGCCAGTGCGTCGAAGCCCGGCAGCACGACCCGGGCCCATTCGGCCAGGTCGTGATCCAGCGCGAGCCGTGCGCGGCCCAGGCTGCCCGCGGCAAACGCGGTCAGCCAGCGGCGCTCCTGCGGGCCCAGGTGGGCGGCGTGTTCGTTGAGGTGGCGGTCCACCACGTCGTCGGGCAGGGGCACGAAGGCGGTGCGCTGGCAACGGCTGCGGATGGTGGGCAGCAGCGCGTCTTCACGGGGGGTGATGAGGATGATCGTGGTACCCCCGCCGGTGGTGGGAGGTTCTTCCAAAACTTTGAGTAGCGCGTTCTGGCCTTCTTGCCGCAGCAGGTGAGCTTCGTCGAGAATGAACACCTTGCCGTGGTTGAGCTGCGGGGCCATGAAGGCGGGCTTGATCAGCGCGTCGCGGACGATGTCCACCGGGATGGTGGTTTGCTTGCGGTCGCGCACTTTTTTGTCTTCGTGGAAAGCCGCCAGCTCTTTGTTCACCACGTGTAGGTCCGGATGGCCGCTTTCGGGTGGCAGGTCCTTGGTGGGGGTGTCGACGCGAAACACCCGGCACGAGTTGCAGCCCCCGCAGGCGCTGGGGCGCCCAGTCAGGTCGTGCTCGGGGGCGTGGCACAGCAGCAGCCGGGCGAAGGCCCGCGCCGTGGTGAACTTGCCCACGCCCTCGGGCCCAAAGAACAGCTGGGCGTGATGTACGCGCTGGGCCTCCGACTGGGCCAGAAGCTGTTCGACGGCTTTGGGCTGGCCCTGAATCGTATCCATGCGGAGCATCGTAGCGGGCGCCCGGCGGGCTTGGTGCGAGGCTGTGGGCGTAGAATCACGGCGGAGACTCGCCATGATCAAGCAAGCCGTCGCGGGATTGGTGTTGGGGCTGGCCGTGTTGCCCGGTGCTTTCAATGCCCAAGACGCGTTACCGCCGGCTCGTGCCGCTGCCACTGATGCGACCGGACTCGCCCCCACGCCTCGGTTTCCCGATGACGTGGTGCTTGCCGACGGGGCCGTTTGGATTGCGGCCGCGGGCCGCAGCCCGCTGGGTGGCCCCAGTGAATCAAGGCCCGGGCCGCCGCGCAAGCTTGGCGAGGTGGCCACCATCCGCGGCCCGCGGCGCTGGGGCACCGCCACAAAGCTTGGCCCCGCGCTCGCCGAAGGGGTCGTCCCCTGGGATCAAGCCCACGGGTATGTGGGCCGGTATATCACCGTCGAAGGCCGGGCGGTTAATACCCATCGCAGCCGCTCCAACGTGGTGTTTTTGAACTTCGACCGCGACTGGCGCGGCAAGTTTTACGTGCCGGTGTTCCGCAGTGCCCACGCGGCGATGCCCGAGGCCGCCGAGGTTTTTTTTTTGAACCAGGTTGTCCGGGTGACCGGAAAAGTGGAGTTGTACCGCGGCACACCCAACATCGCGGTCAACGACCTAGGGCAAATCCAGGTGGTGCGTTAAACCCAAAATCGATGCGGGGGCTTGCCGGAGGCAGCCCGCGGTCGGGGGGCGATACCCTTGAGGTGTATCACGCTAATTGGATCTTCCCCGTCGCGGAGTGTTTGCCCATGCCCACCGACCCAACCAACGCCATTCTGCTTCAACGCATCGACCGGCACGAAGACTTAGCGCTCTTCCGGGTGGCCTATAAAGATCACGACGTGCCGGAGTTCGAACCTGGCCAGTTCGTCACCCTGGGCCTGCCCGATCTCACGCCGCCGGACCCCAGTAAGCCTGTTCGTCCCGGGCGCGGGCCCAAGTTGATCCGCCGGGCGTATTCCATTGCCTCGCCCAGCACGCAGCGCGACGCGCTGGAGTTCTACGTCGTGCGGGTGAAAAAAGGCAAGCTCACCGAGCCGCTGTGGGACATCCCGGTGGGCGGCGACTTGTTCATGAACCCTAAGATCGGCGGGCACTTCACCCTCGATGGTATGTCGGCGGGTCGCACGCTGGTCATGGTCGGCACCGGCACGGGGCTGGCTCCGTTCCGCTCGATGTACCTGACCTATCGAAGCACGGGCCGCTGGGACCGGTTTGTGCTGTTAGACGGCTGTCGCCTGGCCCGTGATCTGGGCTACCGCGACGAGATGGAGGCCGCGGCCGCCGCAGATTCGCACTTTGTATACCTGCCCACGGTCACCCGCGAGTCCGAAGACTCCGCTTGGGCTGGCCGCCGCGGCCGGGTGAACGCGCTGCTTGAACCCGTAGCCTTCGAAAAAACCGTTGGCGTTCCTCTGGATCCTGCGACCTGCAGCGTATTTTTATGCGGTAACCCGCAGATGATTGATCAGGTTGAGGCCGATCTCAATGGCCGTGGTTTTGTGACCAAAGATCGCAAGCATCCGGAGGGAACGCTGGTGTTCGAACGGTATTGGTGATTGGTGGGTCGCGCGGAAGTTAGCCCGCGCGTTTGGGTTGGTGGATGGCCAGTGTCAGCCGGCGAACCATTGTTTCCATTGAAGCGGGGCGCTGTTCGGGCCCGGCGGCCAGGCAGTCGGTGAGTAGGGCGGAGAGGGCGGGCGACACCGCGGGGTTCAGTTGGTAAGCCGGCGCGAGGGGCTGGCGTGAATGGGTTGCCGTCGCGCGCGATCCGGGTTTTTCACGCCGACGCAGGGCTTGCGATGCCATCTTGCCGGTTGCTAATTGGTACAGGGTAGCGCCGAGGCCGAACACGTCGGTGCGCACGTCCAGGGCCTGGCGTTTGGCCTGTTCTGGAGCCATGAAATCCGGGGTGCCTTGAATGCGGCTCTTGACGGTGCCCAGGGGGCAGCTTTGGCCCAGGTCGATCAGTTTGATCGTGGGTTTTTGCCCGCTTTGGGCCGGCTGCACGAGGATGTTGCTGGGCTTCAGATCGGCGTGAACGTAGCCGACTTTGTGCATGACCTGGAGGGCCAGGGCGATTTCACGCCCCAGGATGGGCAGCCGTTCCGGAGCCCGGTGGATCGAATGGTCGAGGGTGTAACCTTCGACGTATTCCATTACGACCGCCACCGCACGCAGCCGCGTGAACGAGCGAATTTTGTGTATCCGATGGCTTTTGCGGATCCGCGGGTCGTTGAAGTGCTGGGCGGTGTGGTGTTCGTCCAGGGCTTGTTGGGCAAATCGCACGTCGGGTTTGCCGTTCACTTTGACGTGTTTGAGGGCGTACCGATGGCCCCGACGATCGTTAACCCGATAGAGGGTGCTGGCGGCTCCGGTGCCCAGGGTGTGGATCACGTCGTAGCCGGCGATTTGATCGAAGGCGGGGCGGGCGAGCGGGAAGGTGGGGGCGGTAGTCATGGCGGCGCTAGGAGGCGGGGGGATGCGGGTTTCATGGGCCTCATTTCTTGAGCGGGCAGATCTATTGCAGCCCGTTCTTGCGCCCCAGCATGGCGTCACACGGCGGAGGATCAGGAAGCGGCCGACGGCCATGCGGTAGCGCGCTACCGATCCCAGGAATGCTGATTGGAGAACTGTGGGGAAGTGGTGGGGCGGCTCTGACGAGCTTTATATAGTCAGCGGCGAAGGTTTTGCGGCGGAGCGCGGTGGGCTCGGCCTTGATCTCCAGGGCGTATTTCTCGGGCTGGCCGGTGGTCTGGACGTAGGTGAAGTCGTAACCCTGGCCGGCTTGCAGCCGGGTCGCCACGAGTTGCTTGGCGCTGCCGAACTGGTTTTCGTTGATGTTTTTGCTGCGAAAGCCGTGTTCTTTAAACGACGATGCATGGCCGCCGGCGTCATTTATTTTGAAGTGTTCATCGGCCCAGAAGCTCTAGTTGAAGGCCTGCACGCCCATGAACACGGCGCCGAAGGCCGGCAGCAACATGCCGCCCCACACCACGAACTTGGCCACCGTTAATCCTCGAATTTGAGAAACATGAAACGCAGGCCCGGACCCGATTCGAAACTGATTGCGGCGGTGTATTTCCAGCACCGGACGTTACTATTAACTGTGTGGGGCGCTTCATAGAATTTTCCGCAGTTCCCGTTCGATCCACCGCTCGCCTTCCCGCCCCTTCCTGAACCGTTGCCATGCCCGATGCACCCGAGAACCCCGCCGCCCTGGCTGCCGGCTTGCTGGACCTGCTGGTCTGCCCGCTGACGCATTCGACTTTGACTCAGGATGGCGAGCACCTGGTGGCGTCGCAGCCGGTGGGAGCGGGGCTCCGCTATCCGATTCGTGACGGCATCCCGGTGATGTTGATCGACCAGGCGGTGTTACCCGAGGGGGTGAATGACCTGGAGGCGTTCAAGGCCAAGTACGCCGACGCGCTGCCGGGGACGGTGTAGGGGCTTATGAACGTGTGTGAGAAGCTCCGCACGCCTACGTGCGGCGAAAACGCTCGATCTCTGCGTTGGCCCACCTCGCCGCAGCGACGGCTGGGGCTCGGTTCGCCGCCTTGGGCGCGAACGTTTTCGCCGCGCCCGCGGCACGCACGGGACTTCTCACACACTTTCTAAGAGCACCGCATTACATTATCTAGCCGCCGTGCCTTGTGGGCCGTGTGCCCAGCGGCGTCGGTTTCCACCGACGCCCCTTCGTGTTACCTGGTTCAGCCGCCTCGCGGGGACCATGCTCTGAGGGCGACAGCCGGTCAAATCGTTTGATGCGGTGCTCTAAAGCGTTAGCGCCCGGCGCTGGATCTTACCGGTGGGGTTGCGGGGTAGTTTGTCGAGGTGGCGGATATCTTTGGGCACTTTGAACGAGGCCATGCCTTCGCGGCAGTGCCGACGCAGGTCGTCGGGGTCGAACCGGGCGGATTCTTCGAGTTCGACGAAGGCCACGGCCTGTTCGCCGCGGCTGGAGCAGGGCTCGCCGATCACCGCCGAGGCGTGCACGCTGGGGTGGCGGTTGAGCACCTCTTCGATCTCGCGCGGGAAGACGTTCTCGCCCCCGATGATGAGCATCTCTTTTTTGCGGCCGGTGATGAACAGGAATCCGTCGGTGTCCACTTTGCCGATGTCGCCGGTGCGAAAGCAGCGCGAAAGGCCCTGGCCGGGCAAATCAAGTTCGACCATCACCTCTTGGGTCAGCTCCGGCAGGTTATAATAACCCTTCATGACGTTGGGGCCGGTGATGAGGATTTCGCCTTCCTGGTCCGGACCCAGAATCTGGTTGTGTTCGTCCACGATGATGTTGCGCACCCGTGGCAGGGTGGGGCCTACCGAGTGCCGGCGTTTGCGTTCGGGGGTGGACCAGTTGGCGACCGGCGAGGTCTCGGTGAGGCCGTAGCCTTCCAGGATTTCGACGCCGAGTTTTTCTTGCACGCCTTCGTAGACCGCGGCGGGCAGTGGCTCGCCGCCCGAGACCACTAGCTCCAGGCTGGCGAAGTCGTCGGGGCTTGCTTTTTTCACTGCCGCCAGGGCGCCATACATCGAAGGCACGGCGACCATGATGCTGGCGCGGTGTTCTTTGATGAGCTGGGTGAGCTTGCGCGGGTTGAACCGCGCGGTGTAGACCACCCGAGCGCCGATGTAGAGCGGCAGTACGGTGAGTACGGTGAGTCCGAAGGTGTGGAACTGCGGCAGGACGCCCACGAACACGTGGCCGTCCTGAAGCTTGGCGTGGGTAACGGCGTCTTCGATGTTGCAGCGCAGGTTGCCTTCGGTCAGCATGACTCCCTTGGGGCGGCCCGAGGTCCCGGAGGTGTATAGCAGCACGGCCAGGTCGTTGGTCCCCAGCGCGGGGGGCCAGGTCAGCGGCGGCAGGCCGCGAAATTTCAGCTCCTCCATTTTGAGAAGCGTGGGGCGTCCGGGCAGGGCGCCCAGGTCCAGACCCTGTTTTTCGATGGCGTCGATCATTTTGCCGGCGGTGACCACGGTGTCGATGCCGCTGTCGGCCACCACGTGGTCCAGTTCGGACTGCGAGAGCAGGTAGTTAAGCGGCACCGGGGTGCGGCGGGCCAGCCAGCAGCCCAGCAGCGCGATGGAAAACGCCCCGCCGGTGGGCAGCAGCAGGCCTACGTGGGGCTTGTCGGTGGCCTTGCGGATGGCGCGGGCGGCGAAGAAGGCGCCGAGGAAGATTTGAAAGAAGCTGTAGGACCGCTGGTCGTCGGTAATGGCGGTGCGGCGCGGGCGGGTAAGCCCGCGGAGCAGGATCTGGCGTAGGAGGCTCATCGCGATAAGCTAA
>CALLPP010000129.1 GCA_938015655.1 uncultured Algisphaera sp. | reverse complement strand
GGCTACCTGACCGCGGCCCGCACGCCCCACGAGGGCAAGATGGGGGCGGTGCTGGGTAACTGGCGGTGGATGACCATCGGCCTGGGCAGCTCGGCGGCGGTCGTGCTGGTGTACTGCCTGGTGTGGAACGTGCGTTTCGCGGCCGAGCAGGCGGACATCATGGCGGCGGCGGTGGCCATCCAAGACCCCTTGTTGCAGAGCCAGCAGTTCGTGCCCGCGGCGCTGGGGCTGGCGCTGCCCGCAGGTTTGATGGGCTTGTTTGCGGTCTTCATGATCGGCGCGTCGATCAGCACCGACGACTCGGCGTATCACTCGTGGGGCTCGATCTTCTTGCAAGACGTGGTGATGCCGTTCCGCAAGACGCCGTTCACCACCAAGCAGCACCTGTTTTACCTGCGGCTTTCGATCGCGGGGGTGGGGCTCTTCGCGTTGCTGTTCAGTACGTTCTGGCGGCTGGGCGACTTCATCAACATGTGGTTCCAGATCACCGGCGCGATTTATACCGGCGGGGCGATGTGCGCCATTGTGGGCGGGCTTTACTGGAAACGCGGCACGACGTGGGGGGCGTGGTGCGGGCTGCTGACCGGCAGCAGCTTGTCGCTGTACGGGATCTACTTTTTGAACAACCAAGATCCCCAGCTGCCGGCGCTGATCCCGCGTTTTGTGCCGCTGGTGGGTGGCGAGCAGCTGAACGGCCTGCACCTGGCGGTGGTGAACATCGTGATCTCGATCGGGGTGTACGCGTTGGTTTCGGTGCTGACCTGTCGGGTGCCGTTTAACCTCGACAAGCTGCTGCACCGCGGGGAGTACCGGATCGAAGACGACGTGGCCGAGGCCGCCAGGCAGGCCGAGGAGGCGCCCGAAAGCGAGCCCGGGCCCGGGACACGCCTGCTGCGTCTGATCGGGATCAGCGATGAGTTTTCGGGGTTCGACAAGTTTGTCTACCTCGCGGCGATCGGTTGGACGGCGCTGCTGTCGGGCACGTTTTTGACCGGGACCACCTGGTTCCTTTTCCTCCAGAGCGATGAGCAGCGCAACAACTCGGAAGGCTGGTACACCCCCTGGACCCTGCTGCTGGGGGTGCAGGGGGTGGTGTCGGTGATTACCGGTGTGTGGTTCGCCTGCGGCGGGGCCCGTGACATGGTCCGGTTGCTGCGGGATGTGTCGGGCAAGTCGGCCGACGAGGCCGACGACGGGTTTGTGCGCGGGGCCGAACAGGCCGACGGTGCGACCCGAGAAGTCTGATCGAGAAGCAACCCTCACCCGAACTGAGGTTGAGTGCGACGTGGGCTCGGCCGGCCCGGCGGGAGCGCCTTTGTTAAGCTGCCCGGCCCGCGGCGTGGCCTGCCGCGCGGCTTCCCTCTCTTTTTTCCGCGTAGAAACACCGCCATGAGCATCCTGGTTGACCGCAACACGAAACTTATCTGCCAGGGCATCACCGGCTCGGCCGGGGCCTTTCACACCAAGGGCTGCCTGGCCTACGGAACGCAGGTGGTGGGCGGGGTGACCCCGGGCAAGGGTGGGCAGCAAGACACCAACGGGCTGCCGATCTTCAACACCGTGTCTGACGCCGTGGCGGCCACGGGTGCCGACGCGACGATGATTTTTGTGCCCCCGCCCTTCGCGGCCGACGCGATTTTGGAAGCGGCGGATGCGGGCATCAAGCTGATTGCCTGTATCACCGAGCACATCCCGGTGCTGGACATGATGCGAGTGAAAAAGACGCTGAACCAGGCGAAGTACGCCGGTCAGCGGCTGCTGGGGCCCAACTGCCCGGGCATCATCACGCCTGGGAAAGACGGCGCCGCTCCGGGCAGTGCCGAGGCGGGCTGCAAGATCGGCATCATGCCCGGCTACATCCATCAGCCGGTCGGCGCGGGCAAGAGCGGCAAGAACGTGGGCATTATTTCGCGTTCAGGCACGCTGACCTACGAAGCGGTGTGGCAGACGGCCAACCGAGGCCTGGGCCAGACCACCTGCGTGGGCATCGGCGGCGACCCGGTTCGCGGGCTGAACTTTATCGAACTGCTGGAGCTTTTTGAGGCCGACCCCGAGACCGACGGCATCGTCATGATCGGCGAAATCGGCGGCACCGACGAAGAAGCCGCGGCGGCCTACATCAAGGACCATGTGAGCAAGCCCGTGACCGCGTTTATCGCCGGCCGCACGGCCCCACCCGGGCGGCGGATGGGCCACGCCGGGGCGATCATCAGTGGTGGTGAGGGCGGGGCAGAGGACAAGCTCAATGCCCTACGTGATGCGGGTTGTCACATTGCCGAGAGCCCCGCGGACTTGGGAACGACCATGGCCAAGGCGCTGGGCATCTGAGGCTTGACCGCCGGGCCCTGCCGTCGGGTCGCCACGAAAAAAGACCGCCCCCGCAAGGGGACGGTCTTTTTCGTTCGGCCCGCGGGGCTGTTTTGGCTTTGCGGGGTGGCGTTGCGCTGGCTTAAGCCGGGGCGACATGGCCGCCGGTGCCCTCGGCGGGCTGGTGCAGGCTAACCACACAGGCGACCGCGGCGCCGTTGATCCAGTAGAACCAGGCGTCGATCCCGGTGAAACCGAGGATGAACGGGGCCGCGAGGAAAGTGGCCCCCACGAGGCCGTCGACCAGCAGGTGGAAGTTGTAGGGCAAGACACGCCAGACCCCCAGGCGGTGATCGGTGAGCAGGGTGAGGGTCAGGGCCGCGACGCCGGTGGCCACGCCTAGCCACAGTGCGAGAGGGTGGCTGTCGCCCAGGCCCAGAACCAGGGGCAGGATGATGAGTGCGGCGGCAACGGGGTAGTCGAGCAGGGCGTGGATGTCTTTGGTGACGAAGCGGGGGGACATGGGAGGCTCCAAAAAAGAGGTGGAAGTGGATCGCCCGCGCCCAATAGGAGCGCGAGACCAAGCGTCGACACGTAGTGGGCGCGTCGGGCAAATACGGAGATGAGAGGGAGGCAGGCCGCCCCGTCAGGACGGGGCGTGTGGGTGGCCTTAGAACAAGGCGAGGCCCGTGCCGTTGAGGTTGCCTTGGAAGGCGTCTCGGCGGTCGCAGCGGGTCGAGCGTAGGGGGGCGAGCAGGATCGTCACGGATCAGGCAAACGGTGGCGTGGGGGGTGTTATTCCCTGTTCCGGGGCAAAGTCTTTGGAGGCGTTTGCGGGGGGCTGAACTCGGTCCAACTGGCGCTGCCGCATGGTGAAACGGGCTCGCTGCTCGGGGGTGTGGCGGTCGTGACAGCGGGGGCAGGCCACGCCCTGAACATAGCTGGGATGGCGGCGGTCTTCGGGGGTGGTCGGCCAGCCGCAGGCGAAGCATAGCCGGTGGTCGGTCTCGACCAGGTGGCCGTCGGCCGAGCGTTTGACCGCGACGCGGCGGTCGAACACGAAGCAGGCGCCTTGCCAGCGCGACTCGGCCTCGGGCATTTCTTCGAGGTAGCGCAGGATGCCGCCGCGCAGGTGGTAGACCTCGGTGAACCCCCGGGATTTCAGCAGCGCGGTGGACTTCTCGCAGCGGATGCCGCCGGTGCAGAACATCGCGACCTTCTTGTGGGTTGCCGGGGCTAGATGCCGGGCGACGAAACTCGGAAAGTCGCGAAAGGTCGGGGTTTCGGGGTTGAGCGCGGGGCCGGCGGCACCGGCGAAGGTGCCGATGGCGACTTCGTAGTCGTTGCGGGTATCGACCACGGTCACCTCGGGGTCGTCGAGCAGCCGGTTCCATTCGGCGGGGTCCAGATGGGTCCCCGCGTCGCAGGCGTCGACTTCAGGCACGCCGAGGGTGACGATTTCTTTTTTGAGCCGCACGCGGGTGCGGCGGAAGGGCGGGGCTTGGGCGGTGGACCACTTCACGTCGAGGTCTGCGAAGCGGCCGCCGTGCCGGCGCCGCAGGTCGTCGACGAAGGCACCCAAGGCACCGGGCGGGCCGGCGATGGTGCCGTTGATGCCCTCGTGAGCCAGCAGCAGGGTGCCGCACAGACCCGCGTGGTCCATGGCGGACTGAAGGCTGTCGCGCAGCGTTGCGGGGTCGTCCAGGCGGACGAAGCGGTAGAGGGCCGCGACGGCGAGCCGCGGGTCAGGGCGCGGGATAAGAGGCGGGGCAGAGGGTGTTGGCACGGTGGTCACCATACCGCCGGGGTGAAACGGTGGTGCGCAACCGCTCACACGTCCGGCGTGGTCTTTTCTGCCCTGCGACGCGCGGCGGCGGCACGACTATTTGGATCGGAACTGTTTGTTGGGGCGTTTGGGCTTCTGCCCGCCGGCGAAGGGCGAGGGCGCCGGGGCCAGCGAGTGGCCGCCACCGCGCGAGGGTTTAACGCCGCTGCCGGGCTTGGCTTTGGCCCCGGTTTTGGCGGGCGCGGCGGCGGCGGGTTTAAACTTGGATTTGAACGGCTTACCGGCGGTTTTGCCGGCCGGGCGCCCCTCGGCGGGGCGGGAGGCCTTGGGCTTGAACTTGGTTTTGGTTTTGAACTTGCCTGCGACCTTGGCTCGGGCGGGCGCGTGGCCCGCGGCGGCGGGCTGGGTTTTGGCTTTGGGCTTGGGGGGGAAGGTGGCCTGAGCCGACGGCGTCGTGGCAGGCGCGTCGGTCCGCTTGGCCTCGGGCCGGGGGTGGGAGGGCGGGCGGTGCGGGCGTTTGGCCGCGGCGGGCGGCGCGGGGCGGTGGGGCGGGCGTCCGCTGGGGCGCGGGGCGGTGCGCGGGGCTCCGCCGCGTTCGTCCGCGGGCTTGAGCCGCAGCGGGCGGCCCAGCACGACGGTGCGCTGCAGCATGTCCGCGACGTCGCGGGGCATGCCGGCGGGCAGCTCAACGGTGGCGTAGCTTTCGTAGATACGGATGGAGCCGATCGCGCTGCCGTCCAGGCCGGTCTCGTTGCAGATGGCGCCGACCAGGTGGCCCGCCCGCAGGCCGTCGCGCTGGCCCACGGCCACGCGGTAGTTGTCTTTGGGCCCGTCGGGGGCAAAGGAGCGGTCAGATCCGGGGCGGGCGTGGGATCGCGGGGCGCGTGCGTCGGGGCGGTCGCTGCGGTTTTGCGGGGCGTGGTGGGGGTTGTCGGGCGGCTGGGCGGCGGGGTTGGCGATGCCCACGCCGGCCATGGCGGGGCCCACGAGGAAGGCGGCGACGTCGAGGGGGTCGCGGCCGGTTTCTTCACAGATCGCTTCGATGTACCCGCGAAGTGCCGCGGGCTCGGTGTTGCGGGTGAGGCGTTCTTTGAAGCGGCTTCCGAAGCGGTCCAGCTGCAGGGCGTGCAGGTCTTCGGTGGTGGGCAGCTCCATCTTGGCGATGGTGGTGCCGCCGGTGGCCCGCTCGATGTTCTTGAGCAGGTGCCGCTCGCGGTTGTTCACGAACAGGATGGCGTGGCCTTCGCGGCCGGCGCGGCCGGTGCGCCCGATGCGGTGGATGTACGCCTCGGTGTCGTGGGGGATGTCGTAGTTGAACACGTGGGTGATCGTGTCGATGTCGATGCCCCGGGCCGCGACGTCGGTGGCGACGATCAGCTTCAGCCGTCCGCTGCGCAGCTCGTTGACGGTGCGCTCACGCTGGGCCTGGGCCACGTCGCCGCTGAGGGCGGCGGCGGGGTAGCCGGCTTCTTGCAGGCCGCGGGCGACCTCGGCGGTGGCGGCGCGGGTTCGCACGAAGACGATGGCGGCGTCGACGTCTTCGTAGGCCAGTAGGCGGCAGAGGGCGTCCATCTTGTGGGTGCCCTGCACGCGCCAGTAGCGCTGGGTGACGGTCTCGGCGGTCTTGCTGCCGCCCATAGTCTTGATGCGCTCGGGGTTGTTGAGCTGCTTCTCGGCGATGGTCTGGATCTCGCGGGGCATGGTGGCGCTAAACAGCGCGACCTGCCGGCCCGGGGGCGTTTCGCCCAGTACCCATTCCACGTCGTCGACAAAGCCCATGCGCAGCATCTCGTCCGCTTCGTCCAGCACCAGGGTCTGGAGGTTCGACACGTCGAGGCTGCCGCGGCGCATGTGGTCCATGATGCGGCCCGGGGTGCCGACGACCACGTCGACCCCGCGGTGCAGGGCGATCTGCTGGCCACGCATGTCGGCGCCGCCGTACACCGCGAGGGTGCGGAGGTTTTTCAGGTTGCGGGCGTACTTGGCGAAGGCGTCGGAGACCTGGATGGCCAGCTCGCGCGTGGGGGCGAGCACGAGCACGCGGGGGCCGGCGCCCCGTTCGTCGGGCTTCGCGTGCAGCCGTGCGAGCACGGGCAGGGCAAACGCCGCGGTTTTGCCGGTGCCGGTCTGGGCTTGGCCGATGACGTCGCGGCCGCCGAGGATGTGGGGGATGATCGCGGCCTGGATGGCCGAGGGCGTTTCGTAGCCGTCGGCGGTCAGGGCGTCGAGGACCGGCTGGGGCAGGTCCAGGTCGGTGAAGTCGGGGCCGGCGGGCGGAGCGCCGGCGGATTCGGGTGCCTCGGGGGACGCCGAGGCGGGATCGGGGGAGGCCGCGGCCGGGGTGATAGGCGTCGCCGCGTCCCCTTCGGCACAGCAACCACAAATCGGCTGCGCCGCCGGGGCCGCATAGGCATCGCCCAGCGTCACCTGCAACAATTGCTCGACAAGCCCGGTGCAGGTACCGCACGACGCGCTGGCCTTGGTGCAGGTCTTTATCGCCCCAAGATCAGCCGCACCGCCAGTGATGGCCTCGACAATGGTGCCTTTGGAAATGCCGTTACAGCCGCAAATCTCCGCATCAAGCGGCAATGCTGCAACGGCCAAGAGCGGGTCCAGCGCGCCGCCCCCCTGAAAGGCCGGCCCAAAGATCAGCGTCTCGCGCATCTCGGAAATGTCGGTGCCGTCCTTGATCAGGCCAAAGAACCAATTGCCGTCGGCTGTGTCGCCATACATGACCGCGCCAATCAGCCGGTCGCCTTCGATCACCAGCCGTTTGTAAACGCCCTGCCCCGGGTCGCGGAACACGATGTCTTCGCGCCCCTCCCCGTCCGAGAAATCGCCCGCGCTGAACAAGTCACAGCCCGTGACCTTGAGCTTGGTCGACAAGCTCTTCTGCACAAAGGCCGCCTCTTCGCCCAGAAGGCTTTTGGCCAGCACTTTGGCTTGGTCGTAAAGCGGTGCGACAAGACCGAAGAGTGCGCCGTTGTGTTCCACGCATTCGCCCACGGCAAGCACATTGGGGTCAGACGTCAGCATCTGATCATCGACATGTATGCCTTTGCCCACAGCCAAACCAGCGTCCTGCGCCAGTTTTGCATTGGGCCGGATGCCCACGGCCAT
>CALLPP010000128.1 GCA_938015655.1 uncultured Algisphaera sp. | reverse complement strand
GTGGATGATGTTGAGGCTCTGGTGCGGATTGCCCAACAACTCAAGCAGGCGACGCATCCGATCAAGATTCATGTCCCGATTCGAATAGGGCATCTTCGCAACGCGCTCGTAGTTAATGCGACCATGCAGAAACTCATTGGTCGCCTGGTACTCTGGCGTGTTGCGTTCGTCGTGGGCTTGTGGTTCCGCGTGTTCCATACGTTTACTGGGAATGGGAACGAGGTGGCTCCGGATTGATCAACACCCGTGGAATCTTGCCCCGGGGGCTGATCACCACCGCCCGCTTAAGCACGGCAATCTGCGACGCGCCCAGCCCAACCCCTCCGGCCGAACCCGCCAGCGCCTTCACCATCCGCCTGGTGAAATCCACCGGCTCGTCGGGTCCCACCGCCGCGCACACCTGGGTCAACGCCGGGTGGTGGAAGGTCACGATAGGAGATGGCGTAAACGACATGAAAACATATTCCTTCGGGTAACGACGGACGGTCCAAAACGTGCCGGCCCCTCGCCGCGTCGCCGCGCGGACCGTTGGCGGCCTACGCCTGAGGGTCGGGCACCAGCATCACCACCGCGTGGCATGCGACCGCGCGGTTTTCACCCAGCGCATCCACCCGCTCGTGGGTCTTGCCCTTCACATTCACCCGATCCGCCGCGCAGCCCAGCCGCGCCGCCAGGTTCTGGCGGAAGTTCGCCTTGTGGGGCGACAGCTTCGGGCGTTGCAAGATGATGGTGACGTCGAGGTTGCCGATCTCGAAGCCCCGGCCGCGCATTTTGAGCACGGCTTCGTCGACAAAACGGGCCGAGTCAGCATCTTTGTTCGCGTCGTCGTCATCCGGAAAGAGCTGACCGATGTCTTCTTCTCCCAGCGCACCCAAAATCGCGTCGGTCACCGCGTGATAAACCACGTCGCCGTCGGAGTGCGCCACGCACCCCCGGTCGTGTTCGAGGCGCACCCCGCCCACGATCAGCGGCAAGCCGCCTTCCAAGCGGTGCAAATCGAATCCGTGGCCAACGCGGGGGTGAGTGGTGGTCATGAGGCGGCTTTCATCGGAACACGGCCACGGCATTACCTTCCGGGCCCGGGCTCGCCGGATCACTTTACGCCAAGACGCCAAGACGCCAAGACGCCAAGGAAGACCAACGCGGCCACGACCGGGCAGACACGATGCCCACGACAAATCGCATAAGCCACAACTTCCCGCAACGTCCAAAACACCCCGATCTATTTTTAGATTACTTGGCGTCTTGGCGTCTTGGCGTCTTGGCGTCTTGGCGTCTTGGCGTCTTGGCGTCTTGGCGTAAAATTCAACCGCACAAGAGCCGCCCTACTTCAACCCATATTCCTTCAGCTTCCGGTACAGCGTCCGCTCCCCGATTCCCAAAACCTTTGCCGCGTGCTCGCGGTTGCCGTTGGTGGCCTTCAATGTGTCGCGAATCGCCCGCTTCTCCAACTGATCCAGGCTGAGCGCCCCGCCACCGCTTGAAACCGTGCCTGCACCGGCCGAACTACCAGCGTCCCCCACGCCGGCACTGGCCCCCGCGTCCAGCTTGCGGGCAATCTCCGCGGGCAGGTGGCGCGGCTCCAGAGTGTCGCCGTCGTGAACCACCACCATGTTCTGCAGCACGTTCATCAACTGACGCACGTTGCCGGGCCAGTCAAAACGGTTCAGCAAAGCCTGCAAATCTTCGGCTACCGTGGGCGGGGCTTGCTCCATTTTTTGCGCAAACCGGGTAACGAAATGCCGGGTCAGCAGCGCGATGTCTTCCCGCCGCTCGCGGAGCGCCGGCAGGTGCAGCTCGACGCCCTTGATGCGGAAATACAGGTCTTCGCGGAAGGTGCCATCGGCCACCATCTTCTCTAGCGGGCGGTTGGTCGCGCTCACCAGCCGCACGTCCACGTGCCGCGGCTCATTGCTGCCCACCCGCACCACCTCGCCGCTTTCGAGCACGCGCAGCAGCTTGGCCTGCATGGGCACGGGCATGTCGCCCACCTCGTCCAGAAACAGCGTACCGCCGTCGGCGTACTCAAAGCGGCCCTGGCGGTCCTTGTCGGCCCCGGTAAACGCCCCCCGCACGTGGCCAAAAAGCTCGTCCTCCAAAATCGATTCGCTGAGCCCCGCGCAGTTCAGCGGGGCAAAAGGCTTACGCGACCGCTTGCTGTTGTTGTGCAGCGCCTGAGCCACCAACTCCTTCCCGGTGCCGCTTTCACCGGTGATGAGCACCGGCAGCGGGCTGGGGGCGATCTGCTTGAGGGTGACGATGAGCTGCCGCACGGGGGCCGAGGTACCGATGATGCCCTCGAAGCCGAAGTTCTCGTCCAGCCGCGAGCGCAGCTCGGTGTTCTGAGCCCGCAGAAAAACGGTGTTGATCGCGTTACCGCAGAGCGTGCGGAACACCTCCAGATCCAGCGGCTTCTCGATGAAGTCGAAGGCCCCGTTGCGGATCGCGGCCTTGGCGGTGGGCACGTCGCCGTGGGCGGTCACCATCACGGTCTCGGCCTGGGGCTGGTGCTGGCGGGCCGCGGCCAGCACCACCATGCCGTCGTCCTCGTTCACCATCTTCAGGTCCGTCACCACCAGGTCAAACCCGCCGTGCTTCAGCTCGTCGACCGCCGCGTCCGCCCCGTGTACCAGCGTGCAAACGTGCCCCAGACGCCGCAGGGCCTCGGCCATCACTTCGGCATGGTCTTCCTCGTCGTCCACCACCAAGACCTGAGCGGTGATGGGCGGGGCCTGGGTGTCGTCGGCCATGGGGGCGCGTCCTTGGGGGAGTCTTACGGGTGGCGAGAAACAGCACGGCGGCCGGTCGAAGCGGCCCCCGGGGCCCAACTATAATGAGGCGATATGCGTGCCGCCCGTCCCGAACCCGCCACGCCGCCCCCCGCCCGCCCGCCGGCGGTGGGATGCGTGTCGTATCTCAACGCCAAACCGCTGATCGACGGGTTTTCGGCGGCCCTGCCCGGGCACGACCTGGTGCTGGACGTGCCCTCCGGGCAGATCGAGCTGCTACGCACCGGGCTCGTCGATCTGGCACTGTGCCCGGTGATCGACTACTACCGCAGCCCCGAGCCTCTGGTGGCCGTCCCGGTCGGCGGCATCGGGTGCCACGGCCCCACGCTGACGGTACGGCTCTACAGCCCCGTGCCTTTCCACGCCATCCGCCGGGTCAGCCTCGACGCAGACAGCCACACTTCGGTCTGCCTGATGGCCGTCGTGCTCGATGCCCTGTTTGCCGTGCGCCCCGAGGTCACCGTGGGCCTCCCAAACAATCCGGTCGACACCGACGCCCCGCCGGGGGTCGCGCGGCTACTGATCGGCGACAAAGTCGTGACCCGCGCTCCGTCGGCCGATGACTATCCGCACCAGCTGGACCTGGGCGCGGCCTGGTACGAGATGACCGGACGCCCCTTTGTTTTCGCCACGTGGCTGGCCCGGGCCGACACCGCCCTGGGCGACCTGCCCGCGGCACTGGCGGGCCTGCGCGAAGCCAACCTTGCCCGAACCCGGGCCATCGCCACCACCCACGCCGCCGACCACGGTTGGCCCGCCGAGTTGGCCGCCGACTACCTGGACCGGGTACTGCGCTACACGGTGGGGCCCGAAGAGCTTGAAGCCGTAGCATGCTTCGCCCAACACGCCGCGACCTTGGGCCTCATCGCGGATCCCCCACGCCCGCTGCGCACCCACCTCCCGGCCCGGGACGGCCCTCGTGCCTGAATTCCGCTGCGCACCACTGGCCGACTTGACATCAACCCTGCTGGGCCGCGAAGGCGCCCTGCGCGACGCCGCCCTGCGCCGCGCCGAAGCGCTACACGACCAGATCAACGCCGACGCGACCTACCCGTTCGCCTTCCTGGCGTTTCGCCTCACACAGCTGCGCCGTGACTACGGCGTGGACGCGCTCTACGTGGGCCAGGCGGTGCAGGCCGATCTGCGTCTGCTCATCGATCGCTTAAGCCGCACCCTGGTGCTGCCGCCGACCGACGGCGACGCCCGGTCGACCGCCCAGCTGGCCACGGACTTGAAAGTGAGCACCAAGACCCTGTCGCGGTGGCGGGCCGACGGGCTGCGGTGGCGCTGGATCGCGCCCGACGGGCCACCCGCCACGCCCGGGGCTCAGGTGCGCCGCGTCATCGGTTTCACCGCCGAGGCGGTCGGCCTCTACACCGCCCGCCGGTCGGACAAAGTCGCCCGTGCCGCGGGCTTCACGCAGATAAGCGACGCCCAACGCCGACGGCTGATTCAGCGGGCCCGCCGGCTGGCCCACACCACCGACGCCACGCTGAACCAGGTGGCCGCCCACCTGGCCAAACGCAACGGCCGGGCCTTGGAAACCCTGCGCCTGGTGCTCGAAAAGCACGACCGCGACCACCCCGACGACCCGCTATTTGCCGACCGTACCGGGCCACTGACCGCGCGGCAGAAGCGGCTGATCTCCCGGGCCCACCGCGTGGGCATCGGCGTGGGCAAACTCGCCGAACGCTTCCGGCGCAGCCGCGGCACCATCTACCGCGTGCTACTCGAACGCCGGGTAGCCCGGTGCCAACGTCTGCCCCTGGCCAGCGTGCCCCACCCCCACTTTGACCACGACGACGCGGCCGCGGTCTACCTGCGGCCGGGCCTGATCCCCACCCGCGAGGCGCTGCGCACCGGGCCGCAATCCAAGGTACCTCTCGACGGGATTCCCGAAGAACTAGCCCGGCTTTACGTGCGGCCCGTGGTGTCGGCCGACAAGATCCGCTCGCTGTTTCTGCGCTACAACTACCTAAAACACACCGCCGCCCAGGTACGCGCGGCCTGGGCCCGCAGCGCCGCCCCCGCCAGCGCGGTGGACCGTTTTGAGCGTAGCGTGACCCAAGCCGCTCAAGTACGCAGCCTCCTGGTGACTTGGCACCTGCCTGCGGTGCTGTCGATCGCCCGACGTCACGTCACGGGCCTGGACACCCCCGGGCGTCGCTTGGTCGAGCTGCTGGAACTGGCCAACCCCGTACTGATCGACGCGGTCGAAACCTACGACGCTGCGAAACGCCCTACTTTTGACAACGTGCTGACCAACCGCCTGCTCACCGCCTTCGCCGCCCGCGACGCCGCCGCCAGCGGCCCGGCCAAGGCCCGCAAGCGCGAAGCCGCCGGGCAGGTGGTCCAGCGCATGATCGACCTGGCCAACGAGTCGGGGGTGTACCTCGCGCTTTCGGAAGACCCCGACGACGACGCCACCGCCCCGCGCGGCTAGCCTGCCGTAGCCGAAAGACGTATTGATCTAACCGGCCCGCTCCTTCTTTCCCCCCTCGACTGCTCCCTGATGAAGCTGCACTTTTTGGGCACCGGAACCAGCGCCGGCGTGCCGATGATCGGCTGCACCTGCCCGGTATGTACCAGCGACGACCCGCGCGACCAGCGCGACCGCTGCAGCGTGCTGATCAGCTGGGACGATCCGGGCCTGCGCATCGACGCCCCGCACCGCACCCTCAACCCCGACCAGGACCGGCGGCGGCAGGTGCTCATCGATACCGCCCCGGACCTTCGGCACCAGGCAATCCGCGCCGGCATCA
Source organism: uncultured Algisphaera sp. (assembly GCA_938015655.1). GTDB lineage: Bacteria > Planctomycetota > Phycisphaerae > Phycisphaerales > Phycisphaeraceae > Algisphaera. The sequence continues at coordinate 1,695 of CALLPP010000128.1, read as the reverse complement.
GCCGCCTGGACGCGGTGATGATCACCCACGCCCACGTGGACCACGTCTTTGGCCTGGACGACCTGCGCCGCTTCACCGCGGCCATGGACGGCCCGCTAGAGGTCTACGCCGAGCCTCCGGTGCACGACGCCCTAGGCCGAATGTTCGAGCACATCTTCCACCGCCACCGCAACGTCAACGACTCGTTCGTGGCCAGCCTGGCCCCGCTGGCCCTGACCACCGGACAGCCGGTCAGACTTTACGGCACGACCTTCACCCCGCTGCGCCTGATGCACGGGCGCCTGCCCATCCACGGCTTCCGTATCGACCACGGCGGCACCGCCTTGGCCTACTGCACCGACGTATCGAGTATTCCCCCCGAGAGCCGGCCGCTGCTAAGCGGGCTGGACATCCTGGTCATCGACGGGCTGCGGGCCCGGCATCACCCCACCCACTTCAACACCGACCAGGCCCTGGAAGCGATCGCCGACCTCAAGCCCCGCCGCGCCTGGCTCACGCACCTGACCCACGACGAGTCGCACCGCGACCTGGCCGCGCGGCTGCCCTCGGGCGTGGCCCCGGCGTACGATGGGCTAGTTGTTTCTACCGGCGTCTCCGAAGGGTGACGCGGTCGCCCCGACGCTCCCGCCGGACCCACGACGTTGCCTCCACTCCCGCTTTCGCTCTCGCACCGTCCGCCCGCCCACGCCCTGGGGACCGCGGCCCTGGCCCTGGCCGGCTTCCTGACCGGCCCCGCGCGCGCCCAAGATCCCCCCGCCACCGCCGTCGCCCAGCCCGCCGAAATCGAGCGGGTACTGCACGCCCCGGCTCGCTACGCCGCGCAGCAGCGCGCGGCCGTGCGCTATACCGCCCGGTCGTACCACGGACCGCTCGAGGTCGACCAAATAATCACCCGGGGAGGCGCGGTAGAAAGCGGGCAGCTGCTGCTGCAACTTGTCGCCCCGGACCTGGCGGACGCGATCACCAAAGCCACCACCCGGCGCGACGAGGCCCTCGAAGCCCTGACCGCCGCCGAACTCAAAGACGCCCACGCCGCAGAGCTTGCGCCCGTCAAACAACGGGGGCTCGAAAACTCCGCCCTGCACGCGTCGCGGAATCTCACCTGGTGGCAGACCGGCGGGGCCGACGACGCCCGCACCGACATCCGCCTCGGCATGGAAAGCTCCCAAGCCCGGCTGGACGACGAGTCCGAAGAACTGGCCCAGCTTGAACGGCTCTACGCCACGGCCAACTTGGAAAGCGACACGCAGGACATCGTGCTCAACCGCGCCCGGCGCAAGCTGACCATCAACCGCGAGCGCCACGCCGTGGCCGCGCGCCGCGCCCAGCAGCAGCTGGACGTCAACCTGCCCCAGCGCGACCACGAGTTTCACCGCACCGCCGAGTCAGCACAGCGGTCGCTGGATCACGCCCGGGCCAAGGCCGTCATCGACGCGGCGGCCCGGGCCCGGGCCCTAACGCGGGTCCGCAGCGCCCTGAACGAAGCCAAGAAGGCCCTGGCCGACCTGGAAGCGGACCGCGACGCCCTGCGGATGACCGCCCAGGCCGCAGGATGGATGACCCGCGTCGACCTTCAGCCCGGCGACCGCGTGAAAGCCGACACGGATCTGGCGGTGATCCAGGCCCCCACCGCGGGCCTATCAAATGAGAGTGTGGAGGACAAAACTTGTGATATTTTCAAATTTCAAATCCTTG
>CALLPP010000127.1 GCA_938015655.1 uncultured Algisphaera sp. | reverse complement strand
GCGCAGCCGCAGCGACATGCTCAGGTGCGCCGCGCCCGCGTTGGGCACGCCCTCGGCAAACTGCATGGGGTTGGCCGTGTGCAGCCCGTCGTCGACGATGCCGCGGTAGTAGGCGTAGCTGTACTTGGTGCTGCCGTGGGCGGTGCCCAGCAGGCCGGCGGTGTGCTCGCCCAGCGTGTCGTAGTCGTCGGGCGCGATGCCCGCGTCGTCCAGGGCGAGTTTGGCGGCGGCGAGGGTGAGTTTGACGTAGTCCGACAGACGGCGGGCGCGGCGGGCGTTTTGCAGGTGTGCCAGGACCACGTCGTCGGCTACGGGGCCCGGCGTGGCCAGCCGGCCCGAGGCCAGGTGCGCCGCAAAGTCTTCGCGCCCCGCGGCGTCGGGGGTGATCACGCCCACGCCGGTGATCCACGCGTCGTGGGGCGTTGGCGGGGCGCCGGTTGCCGGCGTAGCCGCCGCGCCGCGGCGCGTGATCACGCAGGTGTTGGCCCCGCCAAAGCCCAGCGAGGTGTTCACCGCGGTCTGTAGCGTCGCAGGCCGGGGCGCGCCGTCGGCCAGGCAGAACGGGTCGAAGTCATGGTCGTCGCGGGTGGTCTGCGCGGTGGTGGGCAGCACGCCGTCGCGCATGGCCAGCCCGGCGAGGATCAGCTCGGCCGCGCCTGCGGCGCCCAGCGTGTGACCCAGCCGGCTTTTCAGCCCCGCGGTGGGCACGTCGGCCAGCCGCGGGCCCAGCACGCCCTGCAAGGCGGCCACTTCGGCCGCGTCGTTGTCGGGCGTGCCTGTGGCGTGGGCCACGATCAGATCGATGCCGTCGGGCGTGGCGTCGGCGCCCTGCAGCGCCACGCGGATCGCGCGGGCCGCCCCGGCGCCGTCGGGCGCGGGCTGGGTCAGGTGGTGCGCATCGGCCGACTCGCCGCCGCCGGCCAGGTACGCGAACGGCGTGGCGCCGCGCGCGGCGGCATCGGCGGCGCGCTCCATGACCACCACGGCGTAGCCCTCACTCACTTTCATGCCCGCGCGGTCGCGGGCGAAGGGGCGCGGCGGCCGCTCGTCCACCAGCCGCAGGCTGTTGAACCCCGCGTAGGCGTACTCGCTGATCGGGTCGTAGCCCCCGGCGATGACCAGGTCCAGCTCGCCGGCGGTCAGCAGCGTGCGGGCCAGCAACATGCTGCCCAGCCCCGACGAGCAGGCGGAGCAGGTTGTCGCGGCAAAGCCCGCGATGGGCAGGTGCCCCGCCGCGCGGGCCAGCACCGCGGGCGCCAAAAAGTCGCGCAGCGGCTCGGCGTGGTTGGCCCGCACCATCTTGCCCGCGGCGGTCATGCCGTGCAGCGTGGTGCCCAGCATCAGGCCCACGCGCCGCGGGGCCACGGGCCAGTTTTCGCCCGCCGGATCGAGCCCCGCGTGTTCCAGCGCCTCGTGCAGCGCCAGCCGCAGATAGGCCGCCTCGCGCGGCTCGCCGGGGTCCAGCCGATCATCGCCCGGGCACTCGCCCCCGCCGCGCTCGGCCTGGGCCGGGTCTTCGATGGCGGTGTACGGCCCCAGCCCCACGCGGTTGTCGCACACCGCCGCCCACGTGGCCTCGCGGCCGTTGCCCAGCGGCGTGCAGAGGCCGGCGCCGGAGATCACGATGGGGGTTGAGGTGGGCATGCACCGGTCAGGGTAGAAGATCCAAGCCGCACGGACAGCGGTCGCGGGAGTGTCTCTGCGTCCGCCGCAAAAACGGGACGCGTGGCTGGAGAAACCCTATGGAGCCGTGCGGTGGTGAGATACAATGAGCGTTCATGTTTCGCGGACACCCACTGAAAACCGCCTCCGTTTTCTGCATCCTGGACCTTGTCTTGGGTTTCCTGATGGCGGACGCCACCGTGAGCAACTTCCGTGGCGAGGTGGTTCGCAAGGCGATTAAAGACCTGCAAGTTTCGTAGGGGCAACGAAAAATCCGCGGCATGAGAACACGCCGCGGGCAACAGGGTTTCGAAATCAATACGCCGCCCGCGGAGCGGAATTACGACGCCGGCGCCGGGTCCAGCACCATGTCTTCCACGGCCTTGCCCGCGGGCAGCATGGGGTAGACGTGCTCGTGTTTTTCAACCAGCGCTTCGAGCACGGCGGGGCCGTCGTGGTCGAGGAACTCCTTCATCACGCGCGGCAGGTCGGCCAGCTTGGTGACGCGGAAGGCGGCGCAGTGCATGGCCTCGATGAGCTTGCAGAAGTCGGGGTTGTGCATCTCGGTGTGGCTGTAACGCTCGTCGTAGAAGAGGTCTTGCCACTGCTTGACCATGCCCTGAAAATCGTTGTTGAGGATGATCGACTTGGCGTGGATCTTGTACTGCGCGGCGGTGGTCATCTCCATGGCGGTCATGGAGAAGCTGCCGTCGCCGTCGATGTTGATCACCGGCAGGGGCTTACGGCCTTCTTTCTTAGCCAAGATGTCTTCGCCCACTTGGCCTCCGATGCTGGCGGGTACGCCGAAGCCCATGGTGCCCAGGCCGCCGCTGGTGAACCACTGGCGGGGCTTGGTGTACTTGAAGAACTGCGCGGCCCACATCTGGTGCTGGCCCACGCCGGTGGTGACGATGGCTTCGCCGCCGGTGGCTTTGTAGAGCTCTTCGATGACGGCCTGGGGCTTGAGGTGGAACTCGCGCTCGTCGTGGCCGTAGCGGAAGGGCTGTTCTTGCTTCCATTCCTTTAATTGTTTGAACCAGGCCTCGCGTGGCTGAGACTTGAGCAGCGGCAGCAGCAGCTCCAGGTTTTTACGGGCGTCGCCCTCGACCCCGATGGTGACGGGGATGGCCTTGTTGATGTTCTCGGGCGCGATGTCGAAGTGGATCAGCCCGCCGGTTCCTTCCGCTTCTGCTTTTCGTGCGGTGGGGGCGAAGGCGTCGATCTTGCCCGTCACGCGGTCGTCGAAGCGGGCGCCGATACTCACGATCACGTCGGCGTCGCGCACGGCCCAGTTGGCGTAGGCGGCGCCGTGCATGCCCAGCATGTCCAAGCTGCGCGGGTCGGTTTCGGGGAAGGCGCCCAGGCCCTGCAGGGTGGTGGTCACCGGCACGTTGGCGGCTTCGACACATTGGCGCAGCACGTCGATCCCGCCCGAGAGGATCGCGCCCTGGCCCACGTAAAACAGCGGGGTCTTGGCGTTGTTGATCATGTCCGCGGCGCGCTGGATCTCGCTGGAGGTCCCCGCTTCGCGGATGTGATAGCCCGGCAGGTGCGGCTGGTCGTAGACCGGCTGGGTGATGGTCGCGGCGGTCACGTCTTTCGGCAGATCGACGAACACCGGGCCCGGGCGGCCGGTGGTGGCGACCATGAAGGCCTGGTTGATGGCCCGCGGGATGTCTTCGGGCCGCTTGACCAGCACGTTCCACTTGGTGCAGGGGCGGGTGATGCCGGTCATGTCGGCTTCTTGGAAGGCGTCGGTGCCGATCGCGCCGGTGGCCACCTGGCCGGCGAAGACGATCATGGGCGTGCCGTCCATCAGCGCGTCTTGCATGGGCGTGACGGTGTTGGTGGCGCCCGGGCCGCTGGTCACTAGCACGATGCCCGGCTTGCCGGTGACCCGGGCGTAGCCCTCGGCCATGTGGCCGGCGCCTTGCTCGTGGCGGCTGAGGATGAAGTTGAACTCTTCGGCTTGGTGGATGGCGTCGAAGACCGGCAAGATCGCGCCGCCGGGGTAGCCGAAGATGGTGTCCACCCCGTGCTCGGCCATGAGGCGGTGGAAGGCCTGGGCGCCGGTGAGGCCGTGGTATTTGTCGGTGGGGGTGCCGTGGCCCGCGTGGAGATCGGTGGCGGACAGTTGTTGGGGGGAGGAAGTACTCATGAAGTGTTCTGGGGTGGTCGCGCCGGGTGGGGTCGCGGTGAAAAGATGGTGGGGCGGGGTGGTGGCTAAGAGCCGTGCGACACGCGAGAAGCTCCGGCTCTATCCCCGGTGGGGAGAGCGGATCGTACCGAGGTCGTGAGGGTTTGTGAGGTTGTGGAGCAGGGCGGGTGCGGGTCGTCCGCTCAGCTAACCACTACGCCAAGCGCTACGACCGCGCTGAGCGAAGCTTCAGAAGCCACAAAATATCTATGTTGTTGACTTAGTCGCCGCCACATTACCGGAGTATACCGTCAACTTAGGCCGGATGAAGCGCGAGCTGGGGCACTGTGTTTTGGACGTCTTCCGCTCGATCACCGACCACGTAGAGAAGCATATTTCCTTCACGCCACACGCGAAGACGTCCGGAGTGGGGGCTGTCGGCGGGCGCCCCGTAAACAAATTCTTCGTCTAGACTCAAGGTTCCATCGTCTGTACGGAGCCAAAGAGACAGCGACTGTCCCGAGTTATTCCCGTAAACCAGGTGGACTGCACCCGGGCCCGGGGCGATACAGTGTCCGGCACCACGGTAGTGAAACCCAATGTCTGAGAGGTCGAGTCGCAGGCCCTCTGCATCCATATCCAGCGACTCTCCCAGGTGTCGGTTGAGGCCTGCGACATTCCTAGGGAATTCGCTGTTTCCGACAAGCGCTGAAGGGTCTTCGCCGCAAATGCCGTGGCGTAGATCTAGGTTGGTAATCTGTTTTGGGTTAAGGACTTGCGATAGAGATAGTAAGACCGTTTCTGGGGCGGTGCGCAGTGTACGGAGTGTGCCGACCACGGACATCGTACTCACGGCAATCAGAGCGGCCGCGGCCACCGCGCCAACCCAGCGGTGGGGGGCAATTCGACCGGCGATTACTGGCTCAACAGAAGTAGACGTCGGGTTGTCGATGGCCGCGATGATCTGAGTTCGTAAAAAGTCTGGGCAACCGTTGGCCTGGTTTTTCATTATGCGACTACATGCAGCTTGCAGCTGATGTTGCTCCGCCACTCGCTTACCGAGCGCCTCGGTTCCGCCCGCATCGGCTGCAGCTACGTCACGGGAGGCCTGGCCGAGAATCGTGTCGGCATCAGCGTCGGTGAGGGCGGCCAGACGGGCAAAACGAAGTTCGGCGGAGGTGGGGCTGGGCATAAAAAACGTTCTGGCAATAAGGTTAATTTTATGACTTCTTCTTGGGAGGGCAACGGCCGGGGGCTTGGTTATGTTCCTTCAAAGTGCGTTGTCGGTGACAAATCGTGTCTGTGTGCGTTAAAACCGGATTTACGGGGGGGGAAGCGCAGTGATTCCCTGTTCTCGGGCGTAGCTGGCGAGCTTGGTGGTCAGAATTCCGCGAGCGCGGTAAAGCCGGCTCATGACCGTGCCCAGGGCGATGTTGAGTACATCGGCAATTTCCCGATATTTAAGTCCTTCAACGGCCCAAAGCAACAATACCTCGCGGTAGTGATCGGGCAAAGCGTCAATCGCATTTTTCAGGCGGTCGTCGACCTGTTCCCAATCCAGGTGTTCCAGATCCCAAGCCGGTGGCGGCTCGTCCTGAGGGCTGGGGGTGGCGGTGTGGATCCAGTCGTCGGGGATGGTGGGTTCGCGTTTGCGCTTGCCCACCCGCGTATAGAACGTGTTGTGCAGGATCTTAAAAAGCCAGGGGCGAACACCGTGTTCGCGCAGCTCAAAGCGATCTTCGGCCTTGAAGGCCTTGAGGTAGGTCTCCTGGGTCAGTTCCGCGGCTTCGTCAGGGTGACGTCCCAGATGCATGGCCATGCGGTACACCGCGTCCATCTCTTCGAGAGCGAGTTGTCGAAAGGCGTTCGAGTCCACGGCGAGAGCTTATCAAGCGTTCCCGCAGGAGGTCGCACGGGTGATACGCTTGGGGCATGAAAGCTGGCCGCAATCGGGAAGTCGTCATCGGGGTCATTGGGGGCAGTGGACTGGGCGACGCGCTCGGGGGAGAGGGGGGCTCTGCCCAGACCCTAGAGACGCCCTTTGGCCCGCCCAGCGGCCCGGTGATCCGGGCCGAGTGGGGCGGGACGCGTGTTTATCTCCTTCAACGTCACGGCCCGGGCCACGTGCTGAACCCCACGGCGGTGCCTTACCGGGCGAACATCCACGCCATGAAGCAGCTGGGGGTCACGCACCTGCTGGCCAGCGGGGCCACCGGTTCTTTGCGTGAGCACCTGCGGCCCGGCGAGCTGGTGGTCGTCGATCAGGTCATCGACAAGACCCACCGCCGGGCGAACACGCTTTACGAGCACGCGGCGGTTCACGTGGAATTTTCCGATCCTTTTTGTCCGGTGATGCGGTCGTGGCTGCTGGACGCCGCGGCCCGCACCGTAGCCGAGGCTCCGCATGGGGCGGCGGTCACGGTCCACGATGGCGGGACGTACGTATGTATGGAGGGGCCCGCGTTTTCGACGCGGGCCGAGTGTGCGATGCACCGGCAGTGGGGGGGCGACCTGATCGGGATGACCGCGATGCCTGAGGCCAAGCTGGCCCGCGAGGCCGAAATCGCCTACGCGATGGTCGCCATGCCCACTGACTACGACTGCTGGCGCCCCCGCGAAGGCGGCGCCGAGGGGATGGATTTGCTGCAAGAAATCATCGGGAATTTGAAAAAGGCCACCGCCGCGAACCTGGCGTTGATGAAGGCGGCCCTGGCAGATTTGTCCCTGCTCCGGGCTACCTCCAGCCCGGCTCATGAGGCGCTGGCCCTGGGCATCTGGTCTGATAAATCACGGATTCCCGCTTCCGAAGCCGAGCGACTCAAGGTGCTGTGGGGAAGTCGATTGGCCGGTGGCTAGGCCTGGCCAGAGGGCTGGCCTTCGGGGCGGTCGCGTTTGCGGTCGGCCAGTTCGCTGCGGTTGACCATGGCCTCGCGTGGGAAATCGAACCCCAGGCGGACCTTGTCGCCCTGGATCGCCACGACTTGAATGATCCCTAGTGGGTTGTCGGGGTCGCCGATCACCACTTTTTCGCCGATGCGTCGTGAAAGAGCCAGCATGCCGGGAGTCATCCGCCTGGGTTTGGGCCGTGTGGTTCGGAACGCACCGAGTGAATGTGCCCCGCGGCCCCGTTTACTCAACCTGGTCTACCCCGGTGACTTCGGGGATCCGTTCACGCAGCGTGCGCTCGATACCGTGGTGCAGGGTCACCGCGCTGGACGGGCAACCTACGCAGGCGCCGTGGAACCGGATGCTGGCCCGGCCCGCTTCGTCCACGTTCACCAGCTCGATGTCGCCTCCGTCGGCCTGTACCGCGGGCCGGATACGCTCGATTACCTCCGTCACCCGGTCGCGTAGAGGGGGGGGCGGGGTGGCAGTTGAATCGTCTGCGTTCATACTGGCCATCATACGTCCGCCGCCACGCGCGGGGAAGCCGACGGGGCAACTGATTGACGGCTGTGGTGCCCGCTGTTACGGTAATCGACCCGGCCGTTTACGCGGCCGGGTTGTTCGATAGGCGGAGGCCTGACGGTTTTGCCTCTGCGGGCCGAGACCGGTTTTCGGTACCACGTCCGGCCGCAACGACCGCGTTGTGTCCTTGCCCCCTTCGCCGTTGCCGCTACATTACCCGGCTGCCCGGACCACCCGGACCGCCGCAGATTTCGCCGCCCTAGCTCAGTGGTAGAGCACACCCTTGGTAAGGGTGAGGTCGTGGGTTCAAATCCCATGGGCGGCTTTTCCGAGGCCATGCCTCGCCCGTGACGACCCGACGGCAGGACTTTGCCCACGGTGACCACGTTCCCTTTTGTGGTTTTGACCGCCATTGGCGGGCCAGAAACCGACCTGCTAACCCGGTCCATCGCGGACCAAAACCAAAACGCGGAGACTTACTGACATGGCCAAGGGTGTATTTGAACGGACCAAACCGCACGTGAACGTGGGCACCATCGGCCACGTCGACCACGGCAAGACCACGCTGACCGCGGCCATCACCGCCGTGCAGGGCGCCAAGGGCCTGGCTGACTTCACGTCGTACGACGACGTTGCCAAGGCCTCGGCCAGCGACGGTCGCCGCGACGCGACCAAGATCGTGACCATCTCGACTTCGCACGTCGAATACGAAACCGAGAACCGCCACTACGCCCACGTGGACTGCCCGGGCCACGCGGACTTCGTGAAAAACATGATCACCGGCGCCGCCCAGATGGACGGCGGCATCCTCGTGGTCTCGGCCGCCGACGGTCCCATGCCCCAGACCAAAGAGCACGTGCTGCTCGCCCGCCAGGTGAACGTGCCCAAGCTGGTCGTGTTCCTGAACAAGGTTGACTTGGTCGACGATCCCGAGCTGCTGGATCTGGTCGAGCTTGAAGTGCAAGAACTGCTCGAAAAGTACGACTTCGAGTCGGACACCCCCATCGTCAAAGGCGCGGCCTTCCCCGCCCTGCAGGCCCCGGGCGACGCCGAAGCTTCGGCGTCGATCACCGAGCTGATGAACGCGATCGACACCTGGATCCCCGAGCCCGAGCGTGAGAACGACAAGCCCTTCCTGATGTCGATCGAAGACGTGTTCTCGATCAAGGGCCGCGGCACCGTGGCCACCGGCCGGGTGGAGCGTGGTCAGGTGAAGGTCGGCGACAAGGTCGAGCTGGTGGGCCTGGGCGAAACCCGGGAAACCACCGTGACCGGTGTAGAGATGTTCAACAAGACCCTCGACTCGGCCATCGCCGGCGACAACTGCGGGGCGCTGCTCCGCGGGGTGGAAAAGAACGAGGTGCAGCGTGGCCAGGTGCTCGCGGCCCCCAAGACCATCACCCCTCACAAGAAGTTCGAAGCTGAGGTCTACATCCTGACCAAGGAAGAGGGCGGCCGGACCAGCCCGTTCTTCGCCGGCTACAAGCCCCAGTTCTACTTCCGCACCACGGACGTGACCGGGGCGATCGAGCTGACCGGCGGCGCTGAAATGGCGATGCCCGGCGACAACATCAAGATCAACGTCGACCTGGGCGAGAAGGGCGTCGCCATGGAAGACGGCGTCCGCTTCGCCGTCCGTGAAGGCGGCCGTACCGTCGGTGCCGGCGTGGTCACCAAGATCATCGAGTAGTTTCGACGACATAATTTTCCGCGGGCGGGCCCCTCCAGGCCCGCCCGCGTTTTCAGGGTCTGCGGCGGCCGTTTGGCCCGTTCAGATCTTCAAAACCCAGCCGTTAGGCTGGTCCAGCCCACTTTTCCCCGCTAAAAGAACCCCGTCATGGCCAAGTCCAAAGATGCCGTCGAGTTTGTCTGGCTTCAGTGCACCGAGACCGGTGACCTGAACTACCGCACGCCGGTGAACGTCAAGGGCGGGCTGCCCGAGAAGATGAAGGCGGGGCTGAAAAAGTACTCCCCCAAGCTGCGTAAGCACACGCTGCACAAGATCAAGCGCAAGTAAATCATGAGCCGCTAGCTGTTAGCCGCTAGCCGTTAGTAAGAAGTACTCGCCGATCCCTGAGACTCTTGCTAACGGCTAAAGGCTAGCCGCTAACGGCTAAAGAACGGGCGTAGCTCAGTTGGCTAGAGCAGCGGATTCCAAATCCGCAGGTCGTGGGTTCGAGTCCCTCCGCCCGTGTTGATCGATGTTAAAACACTGACTTCCTGAATTTCTGGTGTTGGGGCGACCGGCCGGCGTCGGGGTCTAGCCAGGGATTCGTCAAACAGGCAATCAGGAAATTAAACCATGGCACTGCCTATCTACAAATCCGGCCAGGGCTACTACACCCGCATGCTCTCAGCCATCGGTGCGGGCATGCTGGTGCTGGCCGGTGCGGCGTGGCTTTACCTTAAAGTGGTGCCCCGCTATTTCGGCACCAGTGAGAGCTTGCTCTACATCCAGGCGGGCGCTGCCACTGGGGTCATCCTCCTCATGGCCGCGGTGATCTACTTCGCCCTGAACCGCCCGCGGGTGGTGGACTTCATGATCGCCGTCGAGGCGGAGATGAAGAAGGTCAACTGGCCCTCGAAGAAGGAAGTCATCGGCTCGACCTGGGTGGTGATCTTGGGCACTCTGCTGATCGCGCTGCTGCTGTTTGTGATCAACTTCCTGTTTGGTTCGTTCTTCATCTGGATCAAGATCCTCGCGCCGACCTCCTCGGGGGGCTGACCCAGCCTCCCTCACGACTGTCTTTGCACGACGTCGCCACCCCGAACTTTTGAGCCCGGCTCCATGACCGACGACCCCGCCGCCACTTCCGCCTCCGGCCCCGCTGAGTACGACGAATACAACATGCCCGACGGGGCGGATCCCAAAGCCGTCAACGCGGCCGCGGATGCCGGGGGAGCCACGACCGACCTGGACGACCAGATCGACGAAGAGGAGCTGCTGGTCACCCCGGGCATGAACTGGTTCGTGCTCCGCGTGGCGAGCAACAAAGAGTCGTCGGTGCGAGCGACGCTGCTGAAGAAAATCAAGATCGAAGGCTTCGACGGCGAACACGACACCAAGCCCCACCTGGTCAACCGGATTCTCGTGCCCACCGAGAAAACCAAGACCATGAAGGCCGGCAAACAGAAGATCGTCGAGACGAAGCTGTATCCCGGTTACGTCTTCGTTGAAATGCAGTTGGAAGACGATGGCCGCATCCCGCAGGACGTGTTTTTCTTGATCAAGGAAACCACGGGTGTCGGTGACTTCATCGGCGCCGCCCGCCGAAGACGGCTAAGAGGGTTTATCCTCCGATCGTGGTGCGACGTGTAGGCCTTCCCAAGGCCTTTAATATTCAGCGCATTCGTTCCGCATCGACCATCACTACCAGTTCATTCGCGCAAACAGCGACTCCTGATCTTCATGAAAATTCACGAGAAGCGAAAGCTGCTGAGTTTTCTCCGTTTTCAGTGACGGCAGGTTCAGGAACAGAGGAAAAAGCACCGACCCAGCCTACTCCCTTTTCAGGAAGCGAGACTTTCACTTCACCGCAACGAGTAGAAGCCCCGAAGCCGGAGACAGTTACGTCCAGCTCTCAGGAATCCCCGTTTGCAGGACCGTTCGTAGCTCCTGAACAAGCAGTAGATCCAGTGGCGAAAGTAGAAAGTGGCCAAGGTGAGCAGTCCCCTTTCTCAGTGGCTCCCACTCCGACCCAGCCTGTGGCGGTGGCTGGCCCTAGGCCAGCAGTGCAGCCGGAAATTTCTCCTGGAGTTCAGATGGCTGCGCAGAAGTCGCCCTTCGAGACTCCTGCGCCTGTGGTCTCTCCTTTCACCCAAGAACAGGTTCAGGCAGAACCTTTTGCCTCGGCAACGAGTAGCCCTGTCCAGAATAGCCCGTTCCTTGTGGCAAGTCCAGCAAGCCGAGCTTCTCAGTCGAATTTACCGCCCGCTCGTCCCTTCCCATCCTCTTCAACCACTTCCGTAACTACACCGCCGGCATTATACCCGAAATCACCCAAAACTCTCCCGCTCTCTTCCGTGAACACCTTATCTCAGAAGCACGAGCAATCGCGCTGTCAGAGCTTGGTTGGCACGAAAAATCTGATGCGCTGCCTTTACCTAATCCGTGGGTGACGGCGAGCCATAAACTCAGCTATGTAGATTGGCGAGAGCTCGATAACCCAGACTATATGCGCCGAGTTCTGAAGGATTATTTCAAAGACGGCTTTTGCGTCTTTCAGAACACGCCAAC
>CALLPP010000126.1 GCA_938015655.1 uncultured Algisphaera sp. | reverse complement strand
GGTCTGCGCGGCCGCGGTCTCTAACAAAGAAGTAGAAGAGAAAAACTTCTTTTCTACTTCTACTTCTTGATTCTTTACGCGGGTTCGCGCGGGTTGGCGCGGATAAACGCGGGCCAGCGCGGGTCCTTGCAGTAGTGGGGGTGGCAACTGATGCCGCTGTTGGGACTTATCTCACTCGGCATGATGTTCGCGGGCATGATGTACCCGCACCGCGCGCCCCGACCCGACCGCCGCCCGGGCCAGCGCCGCGGCGATGCGCCGGCTCGTGTCGAAACGGGTGGGCGCCGCGTCGCCGCGGTCCGCCGCGTTCAAGAGCGCCCGCGCGCTCAGCCCGTTGTCCACCACCAGGTGCAGCGGCCCGGCGTCGCCAGCGCCCGCGGCGTCGGCCCCCCACCGCGCCAGCGGCCCGGTGAGCACCGGCGCCGCCAGCGCCAGGCCCGCCAGCGCCACCAGCAGGCAGCGCACCGCCAGCAGCAGCCAGCGCTCGAAGCGCAGCCTCCGCCGCTGGCGCTGGTAGGCCAGGCGCACAAAGCGCATGGCCCCCCAGTCCACCCGCGTGCGGCGGACGCGCGACAGCAGGTGGATCGCGACGGGGATCGCCACCGCCGCCGCGCCCACCCACGCGAGGGCCGGGGCTCCAAACACCAGCGCAAGCTCAAGGGGCACGGCACCCATGACAGATCTCCGGTGCGCGGCTTCAGAACCCTCTGAAAAACCAGGCCACGCACCCGAAGCGGTTCTACCCTCCCCCCCGCGCGATGAGCGCCGCGCGCCGCGCCAAGAAACCGCGCAGCGCCGGACCCGGCGGCTCGTCGGTTGTCAAGAGCAGGTGGTCGTAGCCAAACCCGCGCACCACCGCGCGCAACTGCGTCAGGTGTTCCTCCACCACCGCCACGTAGGCGGCCCGCAGCGCCGCGGGGTCCAGCGGCAGACGGCCTTCGCCCTCCATGCCGAAAAACTCCAGCGAGCCGGCCAGCCCCAGCGTGCGTTCCGAGCGGTCCATGACCTGCAGCACCATCACGTCGTGGCCGCGGTGGTGCAGGCGGGCCAGGCCGTGTTTCAGATGATCCGGGTCGTCAAACAGGTCGCTGATGAGCACCACCAGGCTCTTGCGCGTCAGCCGCAGCGCCGTGCGGTCGGCGATGCGGGCCAGGTCGGTGTGGGTGTGCACGGCGGCGTCCAGCGACAGCGCTTCAGAGCTGGGCTCGGCGACCAGCCGCACGTCCTCCAGCCGCCGGCTGATGTCGCCGGCCTGGTGCGCCGCGCCGCTCAGCCGCGTGCTGCTCACCTCGTCGTCGGCAAACAATGTCATGCCCACGCGGTCCTGCTGCCGCAGCGCCAGCCGGGCCAGCGCTGCGGCCACGGTCGCGGCGTGGTCCCACTTGCTCCAGCGCGCCGCGGGCCGGGCCCCCGGAGCCGACGCCGGGGTCGACGCCGCGCCGTCGTAGCCCATCGACCCCGAGCAGTCGATCAGCAGCACCAGGTCCAGGTTGGTTTCCTGGCGGTACTGCTTGAGGTACAGCTTGTTGCTGCGGCCGTAGACCTTCCAGTCCAGCTGCCGCGGGTCGTCGCCGGCGACGTACGGGCGGTGCTGGGCGAAGTCCAGGCTCACCCCCTGCTGCGGGCTGCGGTGGTGGCCGTTCATCAGGCCCTCCACCACGGCGCGGGCGCGCAGGTCGACACTGGCCAGTGCGGCGAGGACGTCAGGCGTGAGGGGGCTTGCGGCGGTCATGGGCGGGGGCCCGCGAAGCAGAAAAAAGAAAGAAAAACTGAGGCATGTCGTCCAATCTTCCGCGGAACGGCGCGGTTGCTTGCGTCGGGTTTTCGCAGTTCTCTTTCTGTTTCTTCTTTCTATTTCGTGTTTCTACTTCGCGCCCCGCGCTACCGCAGCACCGCGGCGGCGTCGCGCTGATCGGCCGCCTCCCCCACCGGCACATCCGCCAGCAGCCGCCGCACGATCTCGTCGGCGTCGATGCCGTCGGCCTCGGCGCTGAAGCTGGTGAGCACGCGGTGACGCAGCACCGGCCCGGCCACCGCCGCCACGTCGTCGGGGCCGGGGTGGGGGCGGCCGTCCATCACCGCGCGGGCCTTGGCGGCCAGCACCAGCGCCTGGCCCGCCCGCGGCCCGGCGCCCCACCGCAGGTAGTCGCGCACCGAACCGGGCCGCGCGTCCGCGGCGCCGCCCTCGGGCGCGCGCGTGGCCCGCACCAGCCGCAGCGCGTAGTCGATCACCGCGTCGGCCACGGGCACCGCGCGCACCAGCTGCTGGATCTCGCTCACCTTGGCGGCGGTCAGCACCGGCCGCACGTCGCTGCTCACCCGGCCGGTGGTGCGGCGGATGACCTCGCGCTCGTTCTCGGCGCTGGGGTAGCCCACGCGGATGTTGAACATGAACCGGTCCAGCTGCGCCTCGGGCAGCGGGTAGGTCCCCTCCTGCTCGATGGGGTTCTGCGTGGCTAGCACAAAAAACGGGTCGGGCAGCCCGTGCTTGACGCCCGCGGCGGTCACGTGCCGCTCCTGCATGGCTTCCAAGAGCGCCGCCTGGGTCTTGGGCGGGGTGCGGTTGATCTCGTCGGCCAGCAGCAGGTTGGCGAACACCGGGCCCTTCACAAAGCGCATCGACCGGCCGCCGGTGGCTTTGTCTTCCTCGATGACCTCGGTGCCGGTGATGTCGCCGGGCATCAGGTCGGGGGTGAACTGGATGCGGCTGAACTTGAGGTCCAGCGCCCGGGCGATGGTGGACACCAGCAGCGTCTTGGCCAGCCCCGGCACGCCGACCAGGAGCGCGTGACCGCGGGTGAACAGCGCCAGCAGCACCAGCTCGACGACATCCTTTTGCCCCACCACCACCTTGCCGATCTCCTCCGAGAGCCGGTCCCGGGCGTCTTTGACCTCGGCGATGAGGGCGGCGGGGTCGACAACAGGGTCGGCGGCGGGGTCAGGCATGGGCAAACCGTGGGGCGGGGAAGGTTGAAACGTGGCCCGGCGAGTATAGCCCGCGCCCTGACCCGGCCGACCGCCCCGCGCCGCCGCGGCTAGGGTTGACCCATGCCCGAACTCCCCGAGGTCGAAACCGTGCGGCGCGGGGTCGAGGCGTTCGCCATAGGCAAACGCGTCACCAGCGTCTGCGTGCGGCGGTCCGGCGTAGTGCGTGGCGATGTGTCCGCCATGGCCCGCACCACCCTGACCGGCGCCCGGCGCCACGGCAAGCAGCTGGCCCTGCTGACCCGTCGCGGCCCGCTGGCCTGCGTGCATCTGGGTATGTCCGGCTCGTTGTGCGTTCACCACGCCGGCGAGCCGCTCGCCGCCCACGTGCATGTCGTGTGGAAACTCGCCGGCGGCGGCGAGCTGCGCTTCCGCGACCCGCGCCGCTTCGGCGGCGTGTTCGGCTTTGCCGACCCCGACGCGCTGCACGCGGCGCGCTGGTCGCGGCTGGGCCCCGACGCCACCGCCATCGGCGTCGCCGACCTGCACCGCCGCCTGCGAGCCACGGCAAGGGCCCTCAAGCCCGCCCTGCTGGATCAGGCGCTGGTGGCCGGCCTGGGCAACATCTACGTGGACGAGCTGCTTCACGCCGCACGCCTGCACCCCCTGACGCCCGCGTGCGCCCTGGACCGCAACGACGCGCGCCGCCTGGTGGCTCGTATGCGGCCGCTGCTGCAAGACGCCATCGACGCGGGGGGCTCAAGCCTGCGCGACTACGTCGACGCCGGCGGCGACGCTGGCGGCTTCCAAGCCCGCCACCGCGTCTACGGCCGCGGTGGTCAGGCCTGCCGGCGTTGCCGCGCCACGCTATCGGTCGCACCGGTGGCCCAACGCACGACCGTCTGGTGCGACCGGTGCCAGCCGGCCGATGAGTGTGTGGGCGTAAAGCCAACGCATCGGCCCGGCCGCAGGGGTTTACTAAAGAAAGATAGATAAATCTCTTCTTCTCCCTTAGTAAGGGCTGTCGCATTGTGAATAAGCAGTGCCGTTTCGTTCTAAGCAACGCCAATTCCGCGCGTTCTGAGCAGAACCGTTTTGAACGCAAGCTGTCGCGAACCGGCTCCGCGTTGTCGCGAGTGGCCGCGGATCGGCGCGCTGCTTGTGTTTCTGGCCCCCGCTCCACGCAGGCTGTCGCCTACCCCGGGCCACCAGACCCCACAGCGCGCCCCCTCCCGTCTGCTTCTCCACACTCAGCCCACAGCGCAGCGCGCCAAGCTTGGTTTTGAGTCAGCCCCGCCGCGCGACGCCGGGTGTGTCGCTCTGCGTTGTTCGACGCCTCGGGGTCTTGGTCGCACAATCCCAAGTCCGTGGGCTCGCTGCGCTCGCGAGTTGAGTGGGGTTTCGCAGCGCACTCGAAACTATCGGTCATGCGCGACGCGGCCCCGGGCCTCCGCGTGAAAATATTTTTGAAACGAGCCCATCCACGCTGGCGGCCGGCCCCACGCCTACCAGTCGACGCTGGCATCTCAGCCCCGACTTCCCAAAAACCCCCGTCACCCCTCGGTGCAACCCCGCGCGACGGGGTCATTCCGCAAATGATTAGCAGTCTGTCGGACTGAAGCGATTCGATCGCAAAAACCGCATTCTGAGCGAATGACATTTTGATCTCGTACGGTTCAAGAAAACCGAAATCGATTTCGTGGGCTTGTGCCACCAATTCAGCCTGTCGGACTGAGTCAGTCAGACAGGCTGTTAGCAGGAGCCGAGGGAACTTCCACGACTCACCCCGACGCCGGCCCGCGCCCGGTCGATAAGCATCCGGAGCTAGTCATGCGGTTTGACCCCTGGCCCTTGGGGCGGGGCTTTGGAGTTGCTAGCCGGCCGCGCCAAGATCCCCCCGTCCCAAGCACAAACCCACGCCGTGTTCCGAGCCGCGACTTTCACGCCCCATGCACCACAATCGAAAGTTGTTTCCCCGAAGCCCGGCGACACCGGCCACGTCGCGCTGCGTTGTTCGACGCCCCGCGGTCTTGGTCGCACAACCCCAAGTCCGTGGGCTCGCTGCGCTTGCGAGTTGAGTGGGGTTTCGCAGCGCACTCGAAACTACCGGTTATGCGCGACGCGGCCAGGGGCCGGGCACCGAGTTGAGCGGCAGGGGTTCGCCCGCGTGCCGCCTACTTTGCGGCCAAGGCCCACCGCTGCGTGCACGCGGCGGTTTTGATTACCCAGCTGGACGACACGGCCTTCCGCACGGGCCTGCACTGGGCGCTGGGGCTCAGCTGGGTCGGTGCGCGGGCTGCTGGCCCAGGCCCTGGAGGCGACGGCCCCGGCCGACCCGAAAGGTTAGCGCCCCGCCACCGCGTCATCGAGTGCCGCCGCCGCGGCGGGCCACGCGTAGCGGGCGACGGCCTCGGGAACCGGCCGCGCCGATGCTTCCGGGTCGGCGGCCAGCTGGGCCAGGCGGTCGGCCAGCGTCTCGGGGGTGCCGCCGTAGTAAAAGGTGTCGCGGCCGCGGCGCCGGTCGGTGCCGAACACCCCCGGATAGGCCAGGCGGTGGGGCAGCACCGGGAAGCAGCCGGCCATGACCGCCTCGATCGCCGCGAGCCCGAAGAACTCGTGCCGCGCGGTGGACACGAACACGTCCGCCCGGTGCAGGCTCGCGTGGTAGTCGCAGCGTTTCTCGGCGTAGCCCCAGCCGTCGATGATGTCGGCGAAGCGCTCGCGCGCGATCGCGAAACACGCGGGCACGTGTTCGAAGGACTCGCCGCGCACGCTGATGCGGAGGTCGACGCCGCGCTTCACGGCCTTGCGTACGGCCGCGAAGAAGGCGTCGGGGTCTTTGTCGTGCTCCCACCGCGCCGCCCACAGCACGCGCAGCGGGCCGGGCGCCCGTGGGCCGGCGGGCCGCGGCGGCACGTCCACCCCCGGCGGCCGCACCGCCGCCGCCTCTTCCAACCAGTCCGCCGCGTGCACCAGCTCGCGCCCGGGCATGTTTCGTAGCAGCTTGCGCAGCGCCACCACAAACCCGTCGCGGTGAAAGGCCGAGTTGAACGACACCGTCCCGCCGCTGCGCAGCGCCGCCAGGGCCGCGGTGGCGTGGGTAACCGCGAAGTGGTGGTCGCGCGAGGCCAGCGACCCGTCGGTGTCGCGCGTGGGGTAGGTCAGCTGGTTCTCATGAAAGTACAGATGGCAGGGCAGCGCGGCGACGGCCGGCGGGGCCAGCCCGCGGAAGGCGGCCAGGTCCAGCATCGACGTGCACCACACCGCGTCGAACGGCCCGTCGAGCGCCGCGGCCTGCGTGGCGAAGGTCTCCGCGGCGTGCCGCATCCGCCACTTCCAGTGGTGGGCCGGCAGTGTCAGCACGGTTAAGTGGTGCCGCGACCGGGCCGCCCAGCCGTCGAGAAAGGCCGCGTGGCTGCCGCCGTGGTACGCGTTGAGGGCGAGGATGTTCATGCGGTGCATGAGGGGTTGGGGTTTGGAGATTGGGGTCGAGCGCGAGCGGAGCGAGCGCGTCGTGGGAGGGCGCGGCCCGGTCGGAGCGTCGCGCACGAACGCGCCAGTGCTCGCCCCCTGCTCCCAAACCCAAACCCCTAATCCCTAACCCCGACGCGAAGCGTCACGCCGTGAAGTACGCCGGCTCGCTGCCGGGCACCCATTTGATGTTGCAGCCGATGCTGGGCTTCTGGTCGCCGCCGGGCGCTTGGCCGCCCAGCACCAGGTCGATTGCCGCCCGCAGGTCTTTGCCGTCCGCCGCGCCGTTGCGGTCGTCGTAGTTGCCGCTAGCGATGCGGTGGGGCCGCGTGTCGTCCAGCTGGCCGCGGTAGGCCAGCTTGTGATCGGCATCAAACAGGAAAAAGTCCGGCGTGCAGGCCGCAGTAAACGCCTTGGCCACCGACTGATCGGCGTCAAGCAGGTAGGGGAAGGCGTAGCCGCGCTTCTGCTTTTCTTCCAGCATCTTCTCGGGCGCGTCGTCCGGATAGGCCGCCGCGTCGTTGCTCTGGATGGCCACGATGCCGATGTCGCCGCCGTAATCGGTGTGCAGCCGCACCAGCTCGGGTGCCACGTGGTGGACGAAGGGGCAGTGGTTGCAGATAAACATCACCAGCAGCGGTTGCTCTTCGAAGTCTTCCGAGTGAACCGTGGTCCCCCCGGTGCCTTTCAGAGCGAAGGGTGGGCACGGCGTGCCGAGGGCGAGCATGGTGGAGGGCGTCATGGCCATGGAGTAACTTTCGAAAGAGGATCAGCGGGCGGGGATTCTAGACGCGGTTCAGGCCCCGCGGGCTGTTCGTGGGTCGGTTCGCAAAAATCGACCCCAAATCTGGCGCGGGCTTGCGTCGCGCGACCACGATGCCGATCTTGCTTTTGTGTTGCGCCGCCCTGCTACCTTTCACCCTGCATGGACCTTCTGCTGCTCTTAGCCCAAGCCCCGCCACCGCCGTCTCCGGAGGCGGCCGCGCCGCTGGACATCTGGGGCCCGATGCTGGGCATCATCGTGCTGCTGGCGGTGGCCATGGTGCTGGGTTCGGTGGCCGAGCGGCTGAAGCAGAGCGCCATCGTGGGCTTCATGGGGGCGGGACTCTTGCTGGGCCCCAACGTGCTGGAGCTGATCGACAAGAGCGAGATCACCGCCATCGCCGACCTGGGCGTGACGCTGTTGATGTTCACCATCGGCCTGGAGTTCAGCTGGTCTCGGCTTAAGCGGCTGGGGGTGACGGCGCTGCTGACCGGGGTGCTGCAAATCATTGCGACTATGGCCGTGACCGTGGCGGTGACCGGGCTCTTTGGTTTCTCGGTGAAGGCGGGGCTGGCGTTGGGGGCGGTGTTTGCGCTCTCGTCCACCGGGGTGGTGATGCCGGCCCTGGCGCGGCGGGCCGAGGTAGATTCGGTGCACGGGCGCTTTGCCCTGGGCGTCTTGCTGGTGCAGGACATCGCAGTGATTCCGTTGGTGTTGCTGGTGGCCGCCCTGGGGGGCGAAGGCACGCCGGTCCAGGTGCTGGTGCAGACCGCGGGGCAGTTCGGCATCGTGGCCGCCTTTGTGGTGTTCTGTGTGGCTTTCAGTAAATATGTGGTGCCGCTGGTGGTGCGGTTTAATGCGCCCACCGGCAACCGCGAGGTGTCGGTGTTATTTGCGATCGTGGTGAGCCTGGGTGCGGCGTGGGGAGCTCAGCGCTTCGGACTCAGCCCCGCGCTGGGGGCGTTCATCGCGGCGATTTTCTTGGGCGAGTCGGTCATCGCCCCGCGGTTGCGGGGCGACGTGGGTCCGCTGCGGACGATCTTCGTGACGCTGTTTTTCTCGTCCATCGGCATGCTGGCCGACCCCGAATGGATGTTCTTCAACGCCCTGCCGCTGGCGGTGGCGGTGGGGATGCTCTTTGTGCTTAAGCCGACGGTGATCTGGATCGTGGGCCGCACGTTCGGTCTGGCCCACCGCCACGCGGTGGCCGCGGGCGTGTGCATGGGCCAAGTGGGTGTGTTCAGCTTTGTGCTGGCCAGCAGCGCCGCGGAGAAGGGCGTGATCACCGACGACACGTTTGCCCTGGTGGTCAGCCTGACCATCGTCACCCTGTTTGCCACGCCCTACCTGGTTGGGCTGGGCGTGCCTACCGGCCGCCGGGTCGAGCAGCTTCTGCGTCGGTTGGGGCTGGTCAAGACCGGCCTGAAGCCCGATGCCGCGCTCAACCGCGAGTTGTCCAGCCATGTGGTGGTGGTGGGTTTCGGCCCCGCGGGCCGGGCCGTGGCCAACCGCATGTACCAGAGCGGCAGCACGGTGGTGGTGGTGGATCTCAACCCCATCAGCATCCGCGCCGCGCGTGACGCGGGCATGCGGGCCTGGGTGGGTGATGCGAGCAGCCCCGACATGCTTAAGCAGGTGTCGATTGACACCGCCGAAGCGCTGGTGGTCACGCTGCCCGACTACCGCCTGACCATGGCCGTCATCGTCGAGGCCCGCGAGCTGAGCCCGGACCTGCAGATCGTCGCCCGCGCCCGCTACCACCGCCACGTCGAGCTGCTGGCCACCACCGGCGCGAACGTGGTCATCGACGAGGAAGCAACCGTGGGTGACAAGCTGAGCCAGACCCTGCGCCTCAAGGTGCGGACCGACAGCGAGAAGGACCACGAGGTGATCCGGGAAGAGACCGTGGTGGCGGCCAACGCCTGATATTCCTGCGCGCGGCCGTGGGCAGGATCGGGGCGCGCTGACTTAAACCGTCGCTGCGCTCATTCACAGAGCACACAGAGACGCAGAGGCACAGAGAAGAGAGGGATGATCAGACCGTGCAAGAATGCCCACTGTCTTGCTCTGTGCCTCCGTGTCGAATCCACGACTTAAACCACCCCACCCCCGCCCCGGCTTTGCTGATGGCGACGGTATTTTTAGTGGTAATGGCGCAGATCGTCTCTATGGTCGCAACGGCAATGACACCTTAATCGGAGGCAATGACTCTAGCGGTGGTGATCAGATCTTTGGTGAAGCTGGTAATGACAGCTTAGAGGGCTGCACTG
>CALLPP010000125.1 GCA_938015655.1 uncultured Algisphaera sp. | reverse complement strand
CTTTTTCGCCGCGGCATCCAACCTGGCCATGGCCCTGGAGCACGGAGAACGAGCGAATGACGTTCGCGTGGAAACACTGGGCGATTTAAAGGCCGTAAAAACCGCCAAGGGAGCCAGCAACCGGGCGGTCCGGGCCGCGATCGCCATGAGCCGCCCCGATACCGAAAAACTGCGACGCGACGTATGGATCTTTATGATGTTGGACCAGCGTTGGTACCTGGCGCCGCTGGGCGTAGAGTAAACGGAGGCACGCCGGTTGAGAGCGCCGCATCTGATTATTTCGTGATCGGGATGCGGTTCCCGCCAGGAGGTTGATCGGACAACCCCAAAGGGTTACCGATGGAAACCGACGCGTTATAAGGTGACTTCCCGCAAGGCACGGCGATTAAGCCATGCGATGAGGGGCCCTAATCTTCGTCTTCAACCAGTTTGAACCCCCATGATCCCCCTGCATCTGGCCCGCCTGAGTTAGCAGAATGACCGCCTGAGGGCATGGGCCCCTGCGTGTCGGCGTTTTGCGGCGCCTGCCCCTCGGCCAGTGGAAGCTCGATGGTAAAGGTGGAACCCTCGCCGGGCTTCGAATCCACGTGGATGATTCCGCCGTGCTCGTCCACAACTTTTTTAGTCACCACCAGCCCCAGCCCGGTGCCGCGCAGCCCTTTGGTGCTATGAAACGGCTCGAACAGCCGGCGGCGCGTGCCCTCGGAGATCCCTACACCGTTATCGGTCACGCTCAAGCGCACGCGGTCGGCGGCTTCTTCCAGCTCCACCCGCAAGGTCACTGCCCCCTGCTGCGGCTCCACGGCGTCGAGCGCGTTGGTCAGTAAGTTGAGTACCGCCTGGTGGATCGCGCCGCCGTCCAGGGGCACCGGTGGCAAGTCCACCGGCACGTCGTTGATCAGCGCCGCACCGTGGTTTTCGTACTGTTTACTGACCAGCGCGACGACTTCCTCCAGCAGCGGACCGAGATTGGTCATTTCGAACTCCGGACGCCGCTGCTTGCTGAAGGCAAGCATGTTCAGGGTCAGGCCGTAGATCCGTTCGAGGTTGCGCGACACAATCTCCCAGCCGTTGTTGACCACCGCGAGGTTGCGTTTTTTCAGCCCGAGCTCGACCACGTCGGCCCCGCCGCGCATGCCCTGGAGGATGTTGCGGATCGAGTGGCTCAGGCTGGCCACGGTCTGCCCGATGCCCGCGAGCCGTTCGCTGCGCAGCCGCTGTTCGACCAGACGCAGATTGGCCAGCGCCAGGCCCGTCTGAACCCCGATGGCGGTGAGCAGGCTGAGCTGATCTTCGGTGTAGGTGTAGTTGGCGATTTTAGAGTCGACCTGGATCACGCCGTACAGCCGGCCGTTGTAGTGAATGGGCACGCACATGGCCGAGCGGATCCCGTAGCCCTGCACGCTGTCGCCCGCGGCAAAGCGCGTGTCGCTCATGGCGTTGCTCGACAACACGCCCTGGGCTTTCTGCATCACGTGGTCTACGATCGTGCGGCTAATGGTGACCGGCTTGCCCGCCGCGCGCAGCTCGGGCATGAGGTTGCGTCCCTGGTCGTCGCGGCGGCGGACCACCACCGGCTCGGGCGCGGCACCCTTTTCTTCGCTGACGAGGATGAAGCCACGGTCGGCGTCGAAGTAGTCGAAGACCACCTCCATCACCCTTTCGAACAGGTCTTGCTTGTCGGTGACGGTGCCAATGAGGTTCACCAACTCGTAGATCACGTTGAGCTGGAATTCCGCGGACTGGCGCGGGTCGGGCGAAGACATGATCATCGAATCGTCACTGCTGCTCACCGCGTGCTCGACGCTGGTTTCGATTTCTTCCTTGCCCACGAACCGGGCTCCCGGGGCCGGGCGGACCTTCTGGCTGGGGTCTTCGCCAAACACGATCAAGGTGGTGCCGGCGCGAACCTGATCACCCAGTTGTAGGGTGCGTGCCGAGACCAGACGCACACCGTTGACAAACGTCCCGTTGCTAGAACCCAGATCGCGCAGCACCCACTGACCCCGGTCAGGCGTCAGCTCAGCATGCCGGCGGCTGATGGTCTTGTCGCTAAGCGGCAGGGCCTCGCCTGAACGACCGATTTGCTGGGGCTCGTGGTCAGGCAGCTCGAAGCGGCGGCCCTTTTCGGGGCCCTGGATAACGGTAAGGACAAGCATGTTTTAGCCGTTAGAAGTTAGCAAGAGCGCTGACGCGGAACGGAGCTTCTCTGGGGAGGATCAGTCTCCGGGGGGCCGCGGGTTCCATGGTACGCGCGACTCTCCGGAGACTCGTCCTCCCGCGGTGCGTTACGCCGTGGCGCGGGCCTTCCACGCGGCCAGCTGCGCTTCAAAACCGCTCACTCCAGCGTTGCCGGTGCTCTGGTAGCGCTTCACGACGTTTTCCGGGCCCAGCCAGTCGTAGACGTCTTGCCCGATAGCGTCGCACTCGGCCTGCATCTCGTCGAGGGTGAGCTTTTTCAATTCATGCCGGTCCAGCTCGCCGGCTTTGCGCACCAGAGCGCCGACAATCTGGTGGCTGGTGCGGAAGGGCACGTTCTTGGTGACCAGGTATTCGGCCAGACTGGTGGCGTCAAGGTAGCCGCGGTGCAGACCGGCTTTGATGTGCTCTTGGTTGAACCGCGTGGTGCGGACGATGGCTGCGGCCATGTCCAGACAGTCGCAGACGCTATCGTAGGCGGCGAAGACGTGGCGCTTGTCTTCTTGCAGGTCGCGGTTGTAGCCCACCGTGATGCCTTTGCACATGGTGAGCAGCGCTATCAGCGAGCCGTAGACCTGACCGGTCTTGCCGCGGATCAGCTCCAGCATGTCGGGGTTCTGCTTCTGGGGCATCATCGACGAGCCGGTGGTGTACAGGTTATCCAGCGTGATGAAGCCAAACTCGGTGGTGGCATAGATGATCCACTGCTCGGCCCAGCGACTGAGGGTCATGCTGGTCATGGCCAGCGACCATGCGAAGTCCAGGGCCCCGTCGCGCGAGGCCGTGGCGTCGATGCTGTTGGCGGTGACCCGCTCAAAACCCAGGCCCGCGGTGGTGTGTCCGCGGTCCAGCGGCAGGCACGAGCCGCCAACAGCGCCCGAGCCCAGGGGGTTGTCGAAGTTCAGCGACCCAACCAGATCGTTGCGATGGCCGCAGCGTGCGACGGCTTCGGCCCATGCCAGCAACTCGCCGCCGGCGACGACCGGCTGGGCCCGCTGCAGGTGGGTGTAAGACGGCATCACGATTCGCCCGTCGCGCTCGGCCAGCGCCACGAAGGCTCCGCTGAGGGTCTCGCACTTGCAATTGACTTCGCCCACCGCGTCGCGTAACCACAGCTTCAGGTCCAGGGCCACCTGATCGTTGCGGCTGCGGCCGGTGTGCAGCTTACGCCCCGCGTCGCCAGTTTTTTCCACCAGCGCAGCCTCGACACACATATGCACGTCTTCGAGTTCGACTTTCCAGCCCGGCCAGGCGTCGCCCTGGGCGGCGATCTCGGAACCGATGGCTTCGAGCCCCGCTTCGATCTGCTGCAATTCGTCGTCGGTGAGCAGGCCCACCGAGCGCAGCATCCGGGCGTGGGCGACCGAGCCGGCAATGTCGTGGGTGTACAACCGCTTGTCATAGTCGAGGCTGGACACAAAGCGGGCAGCCAACGGGTCGCCCTCGCTGCCACTGGATTTGGCGTGTTCCCAGGGCTTCTGACTAACGGGGGTTACGGACGACGGGCTGCTGCTCATGTCGGCAGTTTAGAGCCTCCCGGAAGAACGCATCAGAACGGCTGCTCATCGTCGGCGTTGGGCTCGGGGCCGTCTGGCCCCGCGTACCCGTCGTCGTCCGCATCGTCATAACCCGGGTAGCCGTCGGACTCCATCGCGTCGGTGAATCCAGTGCGATGGTGGATGCGGATGATTTTTTCTAGCGCGGCCCCCAGTACCGGCCCAAGTTCCGAAAGCATCTCCAAGTGCGCCTCGGTGAAGGGTGCTTCGTCGCGACGGAAGAGGGTAAGCACCGCGAGGCATTCGTCGTCGCTCGAACACGGCACCGCGGCCACGGTGCAGCCGCGCAGCGCTTCGGGCGCCAGACCGCCGCCGGTCCAGTCGTCGATGTCTTGATCGCCGGTGAGGTGAACCAGGGCTTCACCGCTTTCGGCCACACGCGGGGCCAGGGTGTCGGCCAGGTCGTCCAGCAGACGGTCCACCGCGTGCTTGGGGCAGTCGTAGTTGACGTAGCCCCCGAGGCTGTATTCGTCGAGCGTGGCGGGCAGGAAGATGGCCGCGTTGCTGGGGCCGATCCGGGCGATGAGGTGCTCCAGGGTCTTGCGCAGCAATACCTCCAGGTCCAGCTCTCCTTCGGCGAAGCCGGTGAATTCGTCGGTTTGGTTGGTGTTTTGTAGTTGGCAGGCGAGCTCTTGGTAAGCGGTGACCAGGTCGCTGCACAGAAGATCGACTTGTTGCGAGACCTCGTTGCGGGCGCGGTTGAGCTTGCGGCACAACCGGTGCAGCCGCGCCACCCGGGCGATGTGGGATTTTTCGCGCAGCTTGCGGTCCAGGGCGGCGTCGAGGCGGCGGGCCAGCTCCGGAGCTTCGACCCCGCGGAGGATAAAATCGTCGGCCCCGGCCCGCAGCGCAGACTGAACAAGATCAAAGTCGCGCTCGGCGCTCAGCACCAGGGCCGCGGTCGGGCGGGGCAGGTGGGCGATCTCGCGGGCCAGATCGACCCCGCTGCCGTCGGGCAGGTCGGCGGCGACCAAAGCGGCATCGATCTCCAGTTCGGTGATGACTTCGCGAGCCTGGGCCACCGATTCGGCAAACACCAGGTCGATCTCACGCCCGGGGCGGGCGCAGGCGGCCAAAGCCGCGCGGTGACTAAATCCAGACTCGACCAGCAAAATACGACAAGGCGTTGCGGCTTGATCGTCAGGCTGGGCGGCGGGCTGCCGAGAGGCAGGCCGATCGGTGGGTTGGCGGGGGTCTGCGGGCAAATCGTTTCTCCTGGGCGTCACCCGGGGCGGGTCAAACGCCAGTCCGCAAACTCCATCGGGCTACTGAGCGAGCGAATCCACCGGTAAGTCCATCGTGGCGGTGGTGCCGTGCCCTGGGTCCGATTCGATCCTTAAGATCCCCCCGTGGGCCTCGACCCAGCGGCGGACCCGCGAGAGGCCCATGCCCACCCCCCGCCCGGCGGGCCGGGTCGAGAAAAAGGGGTCCGTCGCGTGCACCAGGGTGTGCGAGTCCATGCCCGTTCCGTCGTCGCGTACCTGAATCAGCAGCCGCGGGCCTGCGGGGCGAGGCCCCGCGGGCCCGGAGGTTTCGGGCGTCGCGGAAGCAACGCGATGCGGCGGCTGGAGAGTCAGCTTCGCCACCACACCGGTGCGAGGGCTGCTGGCCAGGGCGTTGGCCAGCAGTTCTCCCAACGCCCGTTCCACCAGATCCGGGTCCAGCATCACGCGGCCCACACCCGGTCCGATGCGCAGATCCACGGGCATCGGCGGCCGCCCCCCACGCTTGGGCGCCGCGACCCGGGCGGCAATCACGGCCTGCCCGGCCAGCACGGCGACATCGGTGGGGACGGGTTTCACCACCGGCGGCTCGGCAAAAGTCCGCAGCCCGGCGATGAGGTCGGCGAGCTGAACCGCGGCCCGCTCGATGTGCGCTGCCGCCCGGCCGGTGTCGGCGTCCGAAGGCAGCTGCGCCCGGAGCAGCTGGCTCCGGCCCCGGATGACCGACAGGGGGTTGTTCATCTCGTGGGCAGCCCCGGCGGCCATCTCGCCCAGGCGAGCAAGGCTCTTGCGGTCCGCGGCTTCGGCCCGGGCCCGGCTCAACGCGTCGCCGGTACGGGTCAAATCCTCGCTGATCCGCTGGACCGTGTCGTACGCTTGGGCCGCGGCCAGAGCGTGCCCCCACACGCCGGCGAGCGCCGTCAGGGCGGCCGGCCCTTCCGAGGCGCCGGATTCACCCGAACCGCGGGGACAGATCAACCAGGCGTCGGCCCCCGTCCCCATGGGCAGCAGCGATAAAGCCTCAGGCTGTTCAAACCGCTGGGCCAACCAAGGCACGGCCATCAGCGAGGCCAAGGCTGCTTGCGCGGTCGCAGCCTCCAAAATCTTGAGTGCGTCCGCTGGGGGAAGAAACAGCTCGCTGGTCCGCGGGGCCTGGTCGGCAAAACGGTGCAGGGTCCAGGTGGCATTGGTCCGCGACCCGTTCGCGGCCGCACGGAGGTGCAGCACCACACGCGGCCCGGGGGGGAGCACCTGCTGAGCCGACGCTGCGATGGCCGCCAGCGCGTCATCGACCCCGCCCGCAGGCCGTGCGTTGCGGGTGAACGCCCCCAAAGCCTCCAGTACCCGATGCTGGCCCGCGACGCGCCGCGAGCGATCGTCCAGGGCGGCATGGGCGTGACCCAAAGCGTCGCGTGCGCGGTCCAGGCTCTGCTGCACCAGGGTGTCACTGGGCGTGTCGTCGAGCGCCAGGGCCGCGGCCCGTTCGGCCAGGGCGGGGAAGAGGGCGACGGCGGTGTCGGCCAACTCGTCGGCGGTAAAGCCCATGGCCAACCCGCGGACCGCGGCGTGGGGGGTGGTGTGATTGCCCGAAAAGCCGATATGCCGCTCGCGCACCAGTGCGTCGGCCACCCCGATCAGCCGGGGCAGGTCACCCGCCGCGGAAGCCGCTCCCCCCGGTTCGCCGAGCGCCGGAGCCCGGTGCAGGGCCATCGCACCCGCCAGGGCCACGGGCAAACCCCAGTGTTCGGCCAGCCGCCGCCCAGCCCGGTGGTGATCCACCCCCAACACCCGGGTCTCCCACGCGGCCAAATCACCCCGGTGGGTGCGAGCCAGGGCCACCACCTCGGCGTAGGCCTGAGGTAGCACGTGGTCCAGAGCCAGCTTGCCCAGGTCGTGCAACAAACCGGCAACAAAGGCCAGTTCCGGGGCAATCTGCAAGACCGGCCGCAGCCGCGCCAGACGCTCGGCCGCCACGGCCACGCCAAGACTGTGGCGCCAGAACCCGGGCCGGTCTAGGCCCGGAGCGGCCCCGGCCACGGAAGGATGCGGTGGGGGAACCGACTGGAGCACGCCGGCGGTCAACACCGCGTTACGCAGGGCATTGAACCCCAGCAGCGCGACCGCCCGGGTCAGGGTGGGCATCGGGTCGCGTCGGCTGCCCGCGCGGTCGGCCACGCGGCACAGGCGCAACACCGTGGCGGTGAGCGCCGGATCGCTTTCCACCAAACGCACGACGTCGGCGGCGTTGGCCTCGTCGTCGCTGGTCAGCGCAAGCAAGCGCAGGGCCACCGGCGGCAGGGTGGGCAGGGTCTGGATGCGGCGAAGGATAAGCTCGGTGCGCTGCGCCGCCGCGGGATCCGCAGGCGGGGCGGGTTCCGGGTCGGTGTTCGCAGAGGGCCGCAGCGGGGCGTTGTCGATCACCATGGCGCGTCTCCGGGACCAGCCGCCCCATGGCCAGGGCCCGCCCCGGCGTTGGCGGGGCGTAAGCCTGCAAGCTCATGCGGCCAACAGCCCAAGCACCCGCTTGAGCAGGGTGTCGACGTCGAAGGGTTTTTTAAGAAAATCATCGGCACCCGCGGCCAACAGCTCGTCGATCTCGACTTGATTCACCACTCCTGACACCAGCAAGATTCGCATGCCTTTGAGCTGTGGATTACTACGGATGGCCTGGCACACCACATTGCCGTTGATATCCGGGAGCAGGTAATCCAAAACCATCAGCTCGGGTTTAAAACCCGACGAGACAAGACCCGCGTCGTAGCCAGTGGCCGCAGTGCGGATTTCCAGCTTTGGGTCCGAACCGAGGATGTCGGTGTAAAGCTCCAGGATTGCGGGGTCGTCATCCACCACCAGCACGCGGCGCTTGTCGGTGACAAAACCGTCTGTGGGAATGTCGTTGGCCCGCATAAAACGGATCAGCTCTTCCCGGGGAATTCGGCGGAAACGCGAACCCGGCACCCGGAACCCGTTGAGGCGCCCCGCATCAAAGCAGCGGATGATGGTTTGCTGGCTGACCTTGCACAGCTCGGCCGCCTCGCCGGTGGTGAAGACCTGTTTGGCAAACAACGAAGCGTCGGACACACCGCCGGCACCCCGGGTTTTCTTGCCGCGACGCCGGCCGTCCGGGGCGGGAGATTGTTTGTGGGCGCGGGCCATGGGCTTATTCCTCAGGGATCCGCCGCGGCATGCGGCGAAGCGCCCCGTACGATCCGCCCACTGCATCGGGATGCAAACCGCCCAACTTGACATCGCCCGCCGCCCCGTCGGCCGTGATCCGCCCACCAATCACCCGCAGCCGCCCGCCGGCGCGGATTATCGGAAAACCGTCCCGCCAGCGTCTCTTTTCCCCTTGGCTCATACCCAACCGCCACCGCGCTCCCGGCCCCGCCTCCCGCCCGTTGCCCCACGCAGCTATTTTTACTTGAGCTCGACCGACCAGTAAGCCTGATCGAGAAAGGCTTTCCACGACGCGTATTTTTTGTGGCCGATGCGGACCGCGAGCACCGGGTGGTACGGCGGGCGGGTGGGCTTGCGGATCAGGGGCATGTGCGCTTGGTCCGGGGTGCGGCCGCCCTTCTTGCTGTTGCAGGCGACGCAGCAGCACACGAGGTTTTGCCAGCTGGCGCCGCCGCCCTGGCTGCGCGGCACGATGTGGTCGAGGCTCAGCTCGCTGGTGGCAAAGCCGTGGCCGCAGTACTGGCAGCGGTTGTGGTCGCGGGCGAAGATGTTGCGGCGGTTGAGCTTGGCTTCGCGACGCGGCACCCGGTCGTATTTAAGCAGCCGGATGACCCGCGGCACGGCGAGGTCGAAGCGCACGGTGCGGACCCATTCGTGGTCGGGGTCGCCGCCGTGGCGCTGGGCGTGGCGGGCGCGGGCGAGGCTGACGCCTTGCCAGTCGGAGAAGTCGTGGCCGCGGTAGCTGCCGTCGTCGACCTGAATGACCTGGGCCAGGTCGCGGGCGACCATGGAGAAGGCACGCCGCGCGTCGACCACCCGCACGGCCACCCAAAGCTTGTTCAGCACCAGGACGTGACTGTTTAATGCCGAAGACGCGCTGGCCATCAAGGTGAACCTCGCCGGACGATAGGCCACCATGCGGCCAAGAGACGCCCCCAAAGGTACCCGCGACCCGCGGTCGGCGGTTCTCTCGCCGCCCTCGCCCGATCGACCGCCCCGGACCCCGCCGGCCCCGGAGAGAAGGTTTAGACAAGCGGGGCCGGGCCTGCTACCTTCCTCGGCCCGGGCGAATGCCAGAGTGGCCAATTGGGACGGGCTGTAAACCCGTTGGCTTACGCCTACGCAGGTTCGAATCCTGCTTCGCCCACTGCACGCACCCGCGCTCGTCGCCCTTCCGGGCGGTTTAACGCGGGTGTTTTGCTGCGCCCCCCCCCATTCCTGCGCTACTTCTCAGGATGCCGCGCTGCTGGTCGCTACGTCCGGGGTCCCACGGACGAGCACCAGAACGCGAGGCAACGCTTCGTGGTCACGCAACACCCGGGCTTGGGCAAAGCCCACGGCTCGCGCCAGCTCCAGCACCTCGGCCTCATGCGAGGCCGCATGCTCGAACAACGCCACCCCCCCCGGGTTCAGGTGATCGCCGGCCCCGGCGACCAGCGGACGCAAGTGGTCCAGCCCATCGACCCCGCTGCGCAGCGCGTTTACCGGCTCGTAGTCGCGCACGTTGGCGGCCACCTGGGCCCACTCCGTGTCGCGGATGTAGGGCGGGTTCGCCAACAGGTAATCGAAACGCTCCCCGGCCAGCGGCGCGTACAGATCGCCGTGGCGGAAATCGATGCGTTCGGCCACCCCCTGCCCCTGGGCGTTGCGGGCCGCCACCGCCAGCGCGGCAGTGGAAAGATCCGTGGCCACGGCCCGGGCGGCGGGCAGGTGACGGGCCAGGGCCACCGCCACCGCCCCGCTGCCGGTGCAGACGTCGGCGAACCGGGGGCCCGCCTGGCCACGTGACCGAACCTCTTGCAGCACAAACTCCACTAGGGTTTCGGTGCTAGGACGGGGGATCAGCACGTCGGGGCCGACTTCTAATTCGAGCCCGAAGAACGGCGCACGGCCTACTAAATAGTCAACCGGTTCGTGCGCCGCTGCCCGACCAACCAGGGCTCGGAACACCTCGCGCTCCTGGGCCGATGCGGGGCGATCCGGCTCCATATACAGGCGCAGCCGCTCGACCCCCAAGACGTGGCCCAAGAGCATCTCGGTACACACCCGCGGCGAATCGACCCCGCAGGCTTCGAAATGGCGGGTGGTCCACTGCAGCAAGCGGCGGGTGGTCCAGGGCGTATCCGCAGGCGCGGGCGAGGGGCTTGGGGTCGCAGCGGAAGGCATGGGCCCATGGTACGCGGCGGTGGTGCCCGTACGATGACCCGATGCACGCCGCCGTGATCGCCGACCCGGACTACTTGGACGAAGAACTGCACGAGTTCCGGCAGCTGTGTGTGGGCCTGGTGAGCGAGCAGGTCCAGCTAACCCGTGTTCTACCCGCGGACGCGGTGCGCACCGCGCCCCGCCGCGGCCCCGAGGCCGGACACCGCGAAGCGCGCGCGCCGGCCGACGCCGAGCCCGCTCACCAGGTGGCCCGCCGGTGGCAGACCGCCGACCACCCCGACACACCGCCGGGACCGGACCGGGGCCCGCTCGCGAACTCGCCGCTGTTCGGGGAGCGCCTGCAGTGGGAGGCTTCGCGTTGGAACGGCCTAAACCACCGGCGGCTGATGCGGTTGGCCCCGGCGCTAAACGCTAATAATGTCGCGCTCATCCACGCCCTGGGCCGTGGGGCGTGGTCGGCCGCGGCCACCCTCGGCGAGCAGTTGGACGCGGCGGTGGTGTTTCGTGCCGCAGACTGGGCGGACGCAGAGTTCGCCGCCCGGCTGGCCCGCCAGCTTCGTCCCACCCGCTGCGTGCTGGCGGCGGCCAGCAGCCCCCTAGCTCGGGAGTTGCAACGACGCACCGAAAACCTGGTGCGTGTGGAGACGGTCTTCCCCGGGGTACACGCAGAGCCCCTCCGGCCCAGTGGCCGGCGGCCCGGCACGCCCACATGCGTGGCCGTGGCCGGCGACGGGCCGCTGAACGACGCGTACCGCTCGCTGCTCGCAGGCATCTCCCTGGCGGTGGGCCGAAACCCCTCGATGCAGTTTTTTTTCAACACGCCGCGAACCGATCCGCACCGGCTGTGGCGTGAGGCGGAGCGGCGCGGACTCATGAGCAACGTGTCTTTTGTGCCTCAGCAGCCAGGACACCGCGACCTGCTGCTGATGGCCGACGCTTTGGTGCTCCCCCAGGCCACCGGCCGCACCCGCGGCATCACCTTGCGGGCCATGGCTCGGGCCCTTCCGGTGCTGGCCGTCGACGACCCGGCGCTGGACGAACTCACCCACGACCACACCGCCTGGGTGCTGCAACGGCCCGACGCGGCCGCCTGGGCCGAGGCACTAACCCGGGTGGCGGTCACCCCCGACGACGCGGAAGCCCTGGGACAGCGAGCCCGGGTGTGGGCTCAGGAAGAACGCCTGGCCGGCGACCAAATCGGTCGGTTGCTGAACCTCTACCACACCATGACCGGCGAGCCCATCGGTTTTGTGGGGCAGGCATAGGGCCGCGGCCAGCGCCTCAGCGCATCACCGCGTACCGCCGTTCGGGCACCACCAGCTGCAGGCCGGGGTTGACCGCGGTACCCGGCGTAGAGAAGGCAAACGCGCGGTTGCGTTGCATTAAGACCGGACGCCGCAACGCTCCGCCGTCAGGGCCCCGCAGCTCTTCACCGGTCACCGGGTCGGTGGCCGGCACGAGCACCGGCTCACCGGTTTCGGGCGAGATCAGCGGGCGCACTTCGCCGTCGGCACCGGCGAAAAACACCGTAAACGAGTCGATG
This sequence comes from uncultured Algisphaera sp., assembly GCA_938015655.1. Lineage (GTDB taxonomy): Bacteria > Planctomycetota > Phycisphaerae > Phycisphaerales > Phycisphaeraceae > Algisphaera. Next base: position 15,348 of record CALLPP010000125.1, on the reverse strand, counting down.
TCCAACGCCGAGACGGGCCAGATCGCGACGCTTTCTTTGGCAAAGTCCTGGCCCTGCAGCAGGGTGCCCACCACGTCGTCGGGGCTGGCCAAAAGCGGGTTGGCCAGCCGATCCGCCACGGCGCTGAAGACCTGCGGCGGGATCCGCCGGCCCGCAGTGACAATCTCGCCATGGTCGTTGGTGACGGTGACCTCCGGCACAAACAGGCGGTCGGCACCGGTGTTATTGGTGACCTGATAGGGCATGTACCAGTACCAGCGTTCATCCACCAGAATCGCCCGAGGCGTGGCCACGTCCAGGTCGTAGGCCCACGCATCGCTGACCGCGGCGGGCCGGGCGTGGGTGCCCGGCTCCTCGCCGGTCGGAGTCGCCCCCACCGGAGCGGCGGATCCGAGGAGCAGGGCCGCGACGAGCGCGACCGGCCGCCACGAGGCGGGGGAAGACAAAGTGCGAGCGCGGCGCATGGTCAGGACCTTGAATGGGCTCGGAGGAGAACGGCCGGACACCCGAACCGCTGATCGGCGACACGCGCGGGGACGCGCTGCGACAGACACCAGTTTATCAAGCCCCGTTCTTCGATCCCGTGCGGCTGCCCCGTGCCCCCCCGCCCGACGCCACCAACCCTCCCCACGCGGTCCAGAGCCACGGCCAAGTCCGATACGATGCCCCGGAGTACAGATACCCCGGGCCGCCACCACCTTCGCCATGCCCCCCGCCCACGACCCCCCCGTACCCCCGCACCCCGCACCCCGCACCCCGCCGGGGCGCGACGCCCCAAGACGGGTATCCCCCAACACCCCCGAAGCCCGCACCGCACTTAGCGTGGTACTCAGCGGCCGGCCCCACGGGGCCGAACCGCAACTCGCTGCGTTTTTGGACCACGCCCGAACGCACCAGATGGACCTTAGCGGACTCTGGGCCCTATACGGACGGCGCGGACGGCCAAGCCAAGCCGCCCTCGCCGTGCCCGGCGTGGGGCGGACAGCCATGCTATTTCTCTCGCCGCTCGAGCGGCCCGCACAAATTCCGCCGGCCGCCGCACTCACCCGCGCCGCCATCGCCGCAGCCCCGGTGCGGGGCCTGGCATTGGTCCAGGCCCTGCTGGCTCCGGACGAAGAACTCAAAAGCCGCTCCCTCACCGAAGGCGGGATGACTCGCTTGGCCGAGCTTCTTTACCTGCACCACCCAGGCACGGGGACGACACACGCCGACAGCCCGCCGGAACTAGCCGACCCCATGGCCCCCAACGGGCTGATCCGGCCTCGCTCCAAAGCCGCCGACGCCCGAGGCTTGGACCGCTTCCACGGCGTGCCCTGGAGTGCTCACACTGCCCCGGCCTTCGCGTCGGTCATCGAAGCCAGTTACGAGGACACCCGTGACTGCGCTGGGCTGCACGGCTTGCGAGACATCCGGGACGTCGTCGCAGGCCACCGAGCCACCGGGATTTTCCACCCCGGGCTTTGGACAATGTGGTCCGACGCCCAAGGCCCGCTAGCGGTGTTGCTAATGGCCGAGGCCGCGCCCAGCGGCCAGCACCCCCCAGGCGCCCTGCCGGGGACCGAACTGGTTTACCTCGGGGTCGCGCCGCGCGGCCGGGGCCAGGGGCTGGGCGGGGCCCTGGTGCGCTACGCCCTGGCCGCAGCCCGGCCCTTCGGCGGCGGCGTATCACTGGCAGTCGACCGCGACAATCCCGCGGCGCGTCGGCTGTACCGACACGCCGGTTTTACACCCACCACGCGGCGTATCGCGTGGACCGCGGTACCACCGCCCACCGCATAACACGGTGCAGAACGTGGTTCGCATACCACCGTCTTATTTTTGATTTTCCGCCTTGTTTTAAAGGTGAAAAACCATCCGACGCAGATTACCCCGTCGGACGAAATCTTTTCCACAGCTTGTGCGACACCACAAAACACGGCGGTGGAGAAAAAATGTTTTTGTTCTAACCGTCGGTAATGACGAGCCCTCTAACACCGCCCCCACGCGAGGTGCGCCGGCGACGGTTGAACCCTCCGGGCTGCCGGCTTATCTTCGACTTGTCGCCGAGGGAACGGTGACCGACGCCTCACCCGCCGGCCCGCCGCGAAGGATTGCGGGACATCGCACGTTTCACTGTTCTTCCCGCGCGCTTCGTCTTAGACGACTTCGGGCCTCTTCACCCTTCAGAGGCCTGGGCGGCCGGTGTGCCCGCTCGATTCGAGCCAGGCAGCACGGACCACACCGCCTCCGCGGTGTTTCCGCCGCGAAGAACTTTCGGGAGGCTTCCCGCCGCCCGGGCCGGCTCGCGCCACGCCGCAAACAACGCGATACCACGGGCACCTGATCCCCGACGCGCACAGCCCGGCCGTGCGCAACCCTTCCGACCACATCCCAACCGGCCCCAGGGCCGGTCCGGATGCCGCGACGACCCAAGCGAGGAACCGGTTTGAGCTCCACCTTTGCCCCCGATGCCGCGGCCCTGGACCTTCCGACCGCCCCAGCCCAGCCCTTGAGCGCCACCAACGTCTCTTCACGCCCCAGATTCACCCCGATCGGCGACCATGCGGCCTCGGCCCCAGAATCGGACCCTATCGACCTGCTGCTCAACGGAGTTCAGCAGCGTCTGATCGACACCCTGGGCACACGACGCTACGACCTAACCTTCGCCCACACCACGCGGCTGTCGGTCCGCCCCCCGGGCACGGCCGACGGCGCCGCCGCCGTGCGGGCGGTGGTCCCGGGACGGTTTTTTGCCAACCGCCTGCGCAACGACTATGCCGACGCGCTACGCCACGCAGTCAACACCGAGCTTGGACGCCCCGACGACGCGCCCGTCGCCTTGACGGTCCACGAAGACCCCGCCCAGTTTCCCGACCCAACCCCACGCGGCGCGGCCCCAAGCCCCCGCCGAGCCGCCACCGGCGCCCCCGCACGGCGGCCCGGGCAATGCCGAGGCTTCGATGCTTTTGTGGTGGGCCCCAGCAACCGCATGGCCCACGCCGCGGCGTGGAGCCTCGCCAGCCCGGCCGGCAACAACCCCGCCGCCGAGACATTCGACCGCCCCTCGGTGCTGGTCCTGCACGGCGACTGCGGCCTGGGCAAAACCCACCTGCTGCTGGCCGCTTGCCAGCGGGCCCAAGAACTCGAACCCGACGCCCGCGTGCGTTACCTGACCGGCGAGCAGTTCGTCAACCAATTCATCGAGGCGGTCCGCACCAACACCCTGAAAACCTTTCGTGCCGGCCTACGCCGCCTGGACCTGCTGGCCATCGACGACGCCCAGTTCCTGGCCAACAAGACCAAAAGCCAACAAGAATTCCTTCACTGCTTTGACCACATCGAGCAGAGCGGCGCGCGGGTGATCATGGCCAGCGACCAGCACCCCCGCGACCTGCCGTCTTTCAGCGCCCCACTGGTCAGCCGCTGCATCAAGGGCCTGGTGGTTGAAGTCCGCGCACCCGACCCCGCCACCCGACTGGAACTCATTCAACGTCTGGCCCGGCGACGCGGCCTGGCCTTGCGCCCGGGGGTAGCCGAGCTGGTCGCCCGCCACGCCGGGGCCTCGGTCCGCGAAATCGAAGGGACCGTGACCCGGCTGCAAGCCGTGGTCAGCTTCGGCACCGCCTCCCGTAGCGGCTCACCCGCCGCGGGAACCCGAATGCCCCGCGCCGTGTCACTGCAAGACGCCGCCCAGCTGGCCCCGCACCAGGCCACCGCACGAGCCCCGCGTCCGGTGCGCTTCGACGAGGTGCTCGTCGCGGTCACCCACGGCCTGCACGTCAGCCGCGACCAGATCGTCGCCGGATCACGCCAACGCGAGGTCGTGCTCGCCCGCGGGCTACTGGTACACCTGGCCCGCGAGCTGACCACGCTGAGCTACCCCGAGATGGCCCGAGCCCTGAACAAGCGCAGCCACTCGACCTTGGTCAGCAGCGCCGGACGCTTCAAAACCCTGCTCGCCGCCGACGCCCCGCTGCTGCTAACCGCCCAGCCCGGGCCCGTCACCCCCTCGCAGCTGGTCGAGAGCCTGCGGACCGCGGTGCTCGACGCCGCAAGCTAGAGCACCTCCCCACACTATCTGACCGGCTGTGCCTGCGGAATTTGGTTCCCGCAAAGAGGTCGAAGCAGGCAGCCCCGAAGGGTTGCCAATGAAAACCGACACCGCGGGGGATACGTCCCGCAAGGCACGGCGGATAAATCATCTGATGTGGTGCTCTAACTCCAACGATTCATACACGACGGGGCATCTGCGCGCCGCGCCGCACACACTCCACAAGCCTTCCTTCCAATCCGACGGCAGCGCAAGGGTCCGCAAGCAAGCCTCAAGCTGAATCATAATCGTGGCGTGAAAGGGCGCTACACTCGCCTCATGAAGCTTTTGCACACGGCAGAAGAACTCGGAAACTTTCGCGACGCGCTGCAAGGCACCGTGGCCTTGGTGCCCACCATGGGCGCACTGCACGACGGACATATCGCCCACCTGGGTGCCGCCCGCGCGGTCGCGGGCGTGGACCACACCCTGGTCAGCGTGTTTTTGAACCCCACACAGTTCGGCCCCGGTGAAGACTTGGGCCGCTATCCCCGCACCCTGGCTCAAGACCTAGAGCGATGCGCCGCCGCGGGCGCCGCCGCCGTGTACGCCCCAACGGTCGACGACGTGTACCCCCCGAGCCTGCCCCCCTGCCCGGTGGGCCCCCCCGCCGTGGCCCACGACCTCGAAGGCGCCCGGCGCCCAGACCACTTCGCCGGGGTGTGCCGGGTGGTCATGAAGCTGCTTCAGCGGGTGCGGCCCGACGTAGTGACCTTCGGCCGTAAGGACTACCAGCAGCTCTGCGTGGTGCAGGCCATGATTCAAGACCTATTCGTGCCCGTGCGCATCGTTGAGGTGCCCACCGTGCGCGAGCCCGACGGCCTAGCCATGAGCAGCCGCAACCGCCACCTGGACCCGGACGCCCGGCGGCGGGCGAGCGCCATCCACAAGGCCTTGCGGGCCGCCGCCGAGCTGGCCGCCCGCGGTGAAACCGACCCGCACGCCGTCGAGTCGGCCATGACGGACCTGCTGCACGCTCACGGGCTGGAGGCCGACTACGCGGTGGTCCGCCACGACCAGTCACTGACCCGGGTGGACGCACTAGACCCCGCGCGGTGCGTGGCCCTGATCGCCGCGCACGCGGTCAACACCGACGGCTCGCGGGTGCGGCTCATCGACAACCTGCCGCTGGACGCCGCCACCCCTAGCGCCCGGGCTTGACTCGGCGAGGCCGGGTCACGCTCAGCGAGGCGGTCCCGGCGGCCCCGCAGGGATGGCCGAGGGCGCCACGTCTTCCCGGAGGCGCATCGCCCCCCGCGACATACCGTCCGCCGGGCCGTTAAGCACCCGGCGGCGCTGGGACCACGCACGCGGCTGCGGGAGGGCTCCGACCACCGCCCCTCCCGCTCCCGACGGCTCGCCCACCCGCAAATCAAGCCGGGTGTTCAATAAACTTGCCGGCGGCGGGCCCGCGGGGCGCAGCGGCCCTCGATTCCGCCGGGGCGTCAGTTCAAACACGGTGTTGGCCCCCACCACCGGAATCGGCAGCACCCCGGGGATCGGCCGGCCTTCGGGATCCAGCGGCACCACAAACTGCTCTTGCTCCACCAGCGCCCGCACACCGGGCTGCTCAAACCGCCGCCGCTGGTGGTGCAAAAGCCCCGTCAGGGGGTCGCGCCACGCGTCGTGCGGGCCACCCACCCGCCGCCGAGTCGGTCGGTCCTGCGTCCCCGAAGCCGTGCTGCCCTGCGGGCCCACGCGCCAACGCACGGCACGATCCACCGGCCGCAAACGAAACCCAAAATCAATCCGATCCGTGTCCGGGCCGCCCCGCGTCGCACCGCTTTGCTGTGGCGACGGGTGGTCGGGGGCTGGTCTCGGGGCCGCCTGCCCCAGTGCTCCCCCGGTCATCAGCAGAAACACCATCCCGAGTGCCGCGGGCCAAGCTCTGGTCCCGAGGTAAAACAGACCGTACCGAACAGGTGCGGGGGGGTTAGCGCCCCGCAGCATCGGCCGGCTCACGGAGGGTCATGCTCATGATCGTTGGCTGCGCGGGCAAATCCACCTTGCCGCCGTCTAGCCGCTCGCCACCGCGCATCTTCTGGCCCCATACGGCCGTAGCGTCCAGGGTGTAAAGATCCCACCGCATGGTTTTGGCCGGAATATTGGGGCTGCGGTAGGCCTCGTTGTCCGAGCCACCGCGATCAAAGTCCAGCCGCAGTTGCTGGCCCTCGGGCACATTGAGTGACCAGAGGGTCTCGCCGGTGGTATCGGAGATCACCGCAACGTTCTTGGGTGAGTTCGCGGTCGACCGGAACACGTGAATGTCGCGTGAGCAACCACCGGCGGCGGCCAGCAACGTGAAGCACACGATCAGGGGAAGGGCGAGACGGCGGGCAAGCAACATAGTCGGCGTCCTGAAAAGTCGGCGAGCGGGCAGGGGCAAGGTGGCGAAAACGGCGGGGAAGGGCCGCCACCGCCAAGGCGGAGCCCCGGGGGATAGGATACGTCCCGCCGACGCGGCGGGCCAGCGGCGGTTCTTCAACCCGCCTCCCGAAGGCCCCCGGTCACGTCCGGCCCGGGCCTCACACCGGCCGCGACTGCTCAACCCGCCAGGTCATCGGCCCGGGCCCACACTCCAAGTGGGCGGTAAAAAAACCCCCGCGATGCTTCCAAAATGCCGGCCAAATCACCGCGCGGTCGCTCTCAGGTAGGTCCAGCCCGTCGATCTGCTCACGGGTAAACCACGCCAGCTGCCCCTCGTCAAAGCTCCGCGGCTCCACGGTCACCGGGCGGGTCAGCTCGTACAAGAACATCAGCCAGTGCGTCTGGTTCTCAAACGCGCACTCAGACACGATCCCGGTCAGGTGCAGGTCCGCGGCGTCCACGGTCAGACCCACCTCCTCCCGGATCTCCCGCACCGCACAGGCGGTGGGGCTCTCGCCCAGCGCCATCTCCAGCTTCCCGCCGATCGGCGAATACAAATCCAGATTCGGCGGCTTACAGCGGTGCAACAACAGCGTCCGCCCCGCCTCGTCAAAGAGGTAGCACAACGTCGCGATCTTGTAAGGCAGCGTGGGTGAGTTCATCACAATGCGGGCGAGGGGCGGAGGCGGGAACAGCGAACGGGGTAGAACCGAGCGACGAGGGTAGACGCTGGGCGTCGCCGCGTCCCGTCAACCCTGCCTCCCTGCGTCCGGGCGCAGCACAACGCCGCGGACCGGCCGCGGCGTAGGCGAAAAAACTTGGTTGCAGAGGACACGCTGCAGCCCGGCGGGCTCAGGCCGCGTCCTTGTCCTGCTCATCCACGTCGGCTGAATACGAAAAAGCCGGGGCATCCGCGGCCTCGGTCCAGTCTTCGGCCGACGGCAGATCCAGGTCCATCGGCTGGGTCTTGCGATAACCCAGCTTACGGATGACCTCCAACACCTCGGTCCAGGTGGGGAACGGGCGTTGGTTCACACGCTTAAAGGCGTCGATCGACTTGATGAACAAAAACTGCTCAGGAGTCATCTCGCCCTCATCCGCCGCTTTGACGAAATCGTTGCGCCTCCGCCCCGGGCCGCGGCGGCGTTCCAGCCCCGTGCCGGAGGTGCGGGCGTCCACCACACTCTTGCGGCGTTCCACTCCGCGCAGGGCCGGTTCGTCTTTCGGGTCGCATTCTTCGTTCGGTTTGCTCATGGCCGTTATCCCGGAAAGGGGCGGCCCGTCAAGAAGGGCAACCCGAGGCGTTAGTCCTCGTCGTCGGCGAGGAGGTCTTCTTCCTCTTCGTCGTCGTCGAGAAGATCATCGTCGTCGTCGTCGTCAAAGAAGTCATCTTCGTCATCGGACGAATCACTTTCCTCCTCCTCCTCGTCGTCGAAAAAATCTTCGTCCTCAATCTCGCCCTCGTCATCCACCATGACCGGCCACGGCGGCGGGTCTCCGGCAGAACGCTCTTCGGTGCTCAACCAAATATCGGAACCTGTTTCCATTACATTCGGCCCTCATTTAGGGTGTTCAACTGCACAGGCACAACGCGGACCAAGCCGCTCAATCGGTAAGCTATCCCGCCGCGTCGGTTTGTCAACGCCCCGAGGGGGATCTCACCGCCCGCTTTCCCCCCGACCCACCGCCATGCCCCCGGACGCCCTCGCTCCCACCGCCCCCGCGCCCTCGGGGCCCGCCGAACGCCGGGCCCCGGCCCCGCCGCGGCGGGGCGTGGTGATCAGCGTGGCCGCCGCGGCGGCGGGCTGGGTGCTGCCGGGCCTGGGGCACCTGCTCGCCGGACACGTCGCCCGGGGCCTTCTTTTGGCCACCACCCTCGGGTCGCTCTGGCTCGGCGGCCTGCTGATCGGCGGGCTCTCGGTGGTCGATCGCCAGGCCGACCCCGCGTGGTTCTTAGGACAAGCACTCATCGCGCCTTCGCTGGTCGCCGACCGCTACCGCGCCCGTCTGGTCGCCCAGCACCGAGCGGCGCACCCCGACGCCCCGGGCGGCCGCCTGGTCCCCGCCGACACCCCCCCGTTTGAGCCCTCCTTCGGCCGCGCCCGGGAACTGGGCACGCTCTACACCTCCCTGGCAGGCCTGCTGAACCTGCTGGCCATGCTCGACGTGGTCTACCGTCCCGCGCCACGCACTGACGGCTTCCGGCTCCCCGGAGCTACACCGTGACCGCCGGGCTGCTCGCCCACCAGCTGTTTATCGACCCCCTGCCGGTGGGGCCGGGTCTGGCGTGGACCCTGGCTCTGTTTCTGCCGCTGGTGGCCGGTGTGGCGGTGGCCTACAAAACCATCAAGCTCACCAACCTCGCCCACGTGCCGGGCCAGGCCCTGCGGCTCTTTATTCAGATCACGCTCTTCATGGCCGCCGCCGCGTTCTTGCTGGCCGGCTTCGCCCGCTAGAGCGCCGCATCAGACCCTTTGACCAGCTGCCGCAAGCGGGGTGTGGTCCCCGTAAGAAAGTTGACGTAGGCAACCCCTAAGGTTGCCGACGCACACCGACGCCGCAGGGGTGACGTCCCGCCAGACACGGAGTTTCAACAATGTGACGCAGTGCTCTAAGAGGCGGTTTTTCAGGCCCGCCCCGCACTGCGGCCACACCCCGCCGATAAGACCCTCAGGGCCAGACCAGGTCAAGCCACGCACCCGCGCAGCCGATCGCGCCCGGGCCGTTCTACCGGTCGACGGATTGTCCATGCCCAACCCCACCCCTCTGCGCCGCCAATCACCCGGACTGCACCGCCAGCGGCGATGCCGACACGGGGGCGTGATCCTGACGGGCCTGGTCGTCCTGGCGGTGCTTGCGCTCACCACCCTCACCGCCTGGCAGCTGCACACCCGCAACGCCGCGGCGGACGCCCACCGGTTTGAATCACTCAAAGCCCGCCTGCACGACGAAATCCTGCGCCGGGTCAAGGTCTACCGGTATGGGCTCAACGGCACACGGAGCGTCTTTGCGGCCAACGAAAAACTCGACCGGGAAGGTTTCCGCTCCGTTTTAAAAGTTCGCAACCTTCAGGAAGAGTTTCCCGCCGCCACCGGGCTGGGTTACATCGACCGGGTGCCCACCGCAAAACTCGGGGGCTACCTCGCCCGGGCCCGGGCCGACGGCGCTCCGGATTTCGCCGTGCGGATGCTCGCAGACCAGGTCACACACGACGATTTGTTTGTGATCCGCTACATCGAACCGGTGGAGCACAATCGCCTCGCCGTGGGCCTGGACATCGGCCAAGAGTCTCGCCGCCGCGAAGCCGCGGAATACGCGATGCTCACCGGCGATGCCGGGCTCACCCGCCAGATCACCCTCGTTCAGGCCACCGGCGACGGGCCGGGCTTCCTCATGCTGCTTCCGCACTACCGCATGGGGCTGCCCACCGACACCCCCGAGCAGCGCAACGCCGCCCTCGAAGGCTGGGTGTACATGACCATCCTGGCCGAGCGCTTGTTCGCGGGCGCCGGCGACCTGATCAACCACGAGCTGGATTTCAAAGTATTCGACACCCTGGACCTCGCCCCGGACCAGATCCTGTACGACGACACCAAAACCCTGGCCGGCGCGACCCAAGACCAGTTGGATCGAGCCTTCGACCACCAACGACACCACAGCCTGGTCACGGTCCCCGTCGGCGGGCGGTCGTGGCAAGTGGCCATGAGCAGCACCCCTCGATTCCGCGCCGAATCTGTGGCAAGCGTATGGATCATCGCGGGGGTCGGGGTGCTCCTCGCCGCGTTGCTCGGCCTGCTGATGCAGACCCAGGCGTCCTCGCTGCGGCGGGCCCAGGCCCTGGCCAAAGAAATGACCGCGGACCTGCGTCGCGTGGCCCTGACCGACCGCCTGACCGGGCTGCCCAATCGCGCGGCGGTTTTGTCGCGGGTGCAGGAAGCAATCGACCACGGACGCCGCAACCCCGAGCACCACTACACCGTTTTGTTTTTGGACCTGAATCGTTTCAAAAGCATCAACGACAACCTCGGGCATACCGCCGGCGACGAGTTGCTGGTCGCCGTGTCCGAGCGTCTGCGCTGCGGACTTAGCACCATGCATAAAGCCGGTCAGCTGGGTGAAGGGTCCATCGCCGCCCGGCTGGGGGGCGACGAATTCGTGGTGCTGCTCAACGGCCTGTCCAGCCCCGCAGCGGGCGCTGCTCTGGCCGACCGCTTGCGGGACGAGCTGGGCGAACCCTGCCGCGTGAGCGGCCGCGAGCTCCGCGCCGCGGCCAGTGTGGGCATGGTCCACCGCGAGTCAGCTTACTTCTCTGCCGAAGAGCTCATCCGCGACGCAGACACCGCGATGTACGAAGCCAAAAGCCGGGGCTGCGACCACTGCCTGCCCTTCGATATCTCGATGCGTACACGCATCACCGACCGCCTGCGCATCGAGAACGACCTGCGCGGGGCCATCGGCCGCGGCGAGTTCTTCCTTGACTATCAGCCCATCGTCGCCCTAGACACCGGCGCGGTGGAGAGCTGCGAGGCCCTGATCCGCTGGCGCCACCCCGAGCTGGGCATCCTCTCGCCCAACGCTTTCATCGCCGTGGCCGAAGCCAACGGGCTCATCGTGCCGCTGGGGGCCTGGGTACTCAACGAAGCGCTCGCCCAGCTCGCCCGCTGGCGACGCGACCCCGCGGTGCAGGCCGGGGCCCCGGTGCCGAGCGTCAGCGTCAACCTCTCGCGGAAGCAGTTGATCCTGCCCGACCTGCCCGACCAGGTGCTCGAGGCCGTCGCGCAGCACGGGGCCGATCCTAGCCAACTGCAACTGGAGGTAACCGAGAGCCAGATCATGAAAGACCGCGATACGGCGACCGGCAGCCTCCGCCGCCTGCGCGAAGCGGGCATCAAAATCGCCATCGACGACTTTGGCACCGGCCACTCGTCGCTGGCCTGCCTGCATGCCTTTCCCAGCGACGTGCTCAAAATCGACCGTGCGTTTGTAGCCAACCTCGACCGCGACGCCGACCTGGTGGCCCTGCTGCGCAGCGTGACCGAAATGGCCCGCACCCTGGGCAAACGGGTGGTGGCCGAGGGGATCGAAACCGACGCGCAGCACCACCTGCTCCGCGGGCTGTCGTGCGACCTGGGCCAGGGCTACCTCTTCAGCCACCCGCTGCCGCCCGAGCAGGCGATCCTCTTCGGTGCTCAGTACACGCCCGCCCGGGTGGCTTAAAATGGACCCTGCCCCCCCGGCGGTAGACTGCCGGGATGAAAGACCTGCTCGCCCGGCTGGTTCAGGGGCACACCCTGGACGTGGAACAAGCCGTCCGCGGCTTTGACCTGGTGATGTCCGGCCAGGCCGACCCCGCCCAGACCGGGGCCCTTCTGGCGCTGATCGCCCAGCGCGGCCCCACCGCCGACGAAGTGGTGGGCGCCGCCACGGTCATGCGGCAAAAAGCCGTGCCCGTCGCCGTGCCCGCGGGCCTCACGGTGGTCGACACCTGCGGGGCCGGCGGCACCGGCTCGTCGTTTTTCAACATCTCCACCACCGCCGCGCTGGTCACCGCCGCGGCGGGCCGGCCCCACGGGCTGGCCGTGGCCAAGCACGGCAACCGCTCGATCACCTCCCGGTCCGGCTCGTCCAACGTGCTGGAGCACCTGGGCGTGAACCTGATGGCCACGCCCCAACAACAAACCCGGTGCCTCGACGAGGCGGGCATGTGCTTCTGCTTCGCCCCGGCCCACCACCCGGCCATGAAACACGCCGGCCCGGTGCGGGCCGCCCTGGGCTTCGCCACCCTGTTCAACCTCATCGGCCCGCTGACCAACCCCGCCGGGGCCCGGCGCCAACTCATCGGCGTGCCCAGCCCCGAGGCCGCCCAACTCCTGGCCCAGGCCCTGCTGCGCCTCGACGCCCAGCGGGTCACCCTCGTACACAGCGTGCTGCCCGACAGTCGGCCCCTGGGCGAGCTCACCACCCTCGGTCCCGCCCAAGCCCTTGAGGTGTACCAAGGCCAGACCACCGCCTACACCATCGACCCCCAAGCACTGGGCCTGCCCGCCGCCACCCCCGACGCACTGACCGTGGCCGATCCCGCCGGCAGCGCCCAGGTGCTCACCCAGGTGCTGGACAACCAGCCGGGCCCGGCCCGCGACACGGTGGTGCTCAACGCCGCCGCCGCGCTCTTGGCCGGCGGGGCCGCGCCCTCGCTCGAAGCCGGGATCGACTTGGCCGGCCAAGCCATCGCCCGCGGCGACGCACGGGCCGTGCTGGACAAACTCATCGCGATGACCCGGAGGTAAGCCACATATGGACTCCGCCCATCACCTCGCCATGGAGACCTCCGGGGCAACAGGGACCCTCGCGGTGGGGCCCGGGGGCTCGGACGCACCCGCGGCCACGGAATCGCTGCCGAAAAAACGCCGGGGGCACGTCGACCTCATGCCCGCCGTAGCCGACCTGCTGCTGCGTGCCCACCCGGGCGCGCAGCCCCAAGACCTGGGGTTCGTTTCCCTGGCCCTGGGCCCCGGATCGTTCACCGGCCTGCGCGTGGCGGTGGCCACCGCCAAAATGCTCGCCCTGACCCTGGGCGTGAAGCTGATCGGAATCCCCACCCTGGACCTTTTGCGGGCCCAGCACCCGGATGCGGTGATCGCCCTGAACGTCAAGCGCGGGACCGCCTGGAGCGCCGGCCCGGGGCTGGAACCGGCGTTGCGCCCCCTCGAGGCGCTGCACGCCTCGGGCCGGCCGCTGGTCGGCGACCTGGAAGGGGCCTTGTGCCCCCCCGACGCCGACGTGGCGGTGCTCTACCGCCTGGCCCACGCGCGGATCGCCGCCCACGACTACGATGACCCCTTGGTCCTCGCGCCGGCCTACATCCGCGAGCCCGAAGCCGTCACCCTGTGGGACGAGCGCACCGCCTCCTCCAAGGCCTGACGCCGTGCGGGGGCCAGGCGTTTTCATCGCCCCGCTCCGCCCCTTTCTCCATTTTTGAACGCCCCAAGATGCCCGCCAAAATCGTCATTGTCGGCCGCCCCAACGTGGGCAAAAGCAGCCTAATGAACCGGCTGGCGGGGCGTAAAGTCTCGATCGTCGACCCCACCGCCGGGGTCACCCGCGACCGCGTGGTCACCGACGCCTTCATCCCCGGGCCCGAACCCGGCGACCCGGAGCGCGCCGTGGAACTGATCGACACCGGCGGCTACGGGGTCGAAGATACCCTGCGCTTGACCGCCGACATCGAGCGGCAGATCGCCGAGGGCCTAGCCGAGGCGGACCTGATCCTGTTCGTGATCGACGCCCGTGCCGGGGTCACCACCCTGGACCGCACCGTGGCCCAGCTGCTGCGCACCACCCAGGCCGGCGACGCGGCCCACCGCAAGCCGCTGCTGTTGATCGCCAACAAGGTGGACGCCGAAAACCTCGAAGCGGGCGCCTACGAAGCCGCCGAGCTGGGCATGGGCGAGCCGGTGCCGGTCAGCGCCGAAACCCGCTACCGCCTCAACCACTTCTACGACCAAATCCGCCGGGCCCTGCCCCCAGAAAACCCCGACGACCCCGAGCCCCGGCCCCGCGACCACCGTGACGTGCGTGCCGCCCGCGACGCGGTCCGCGACAAATCCAACGAACACGACCTGGACCCGCGTACCGGCATCAAGCTCGCCCTGGTGGGCAAGCGCAACGCCGGCAAAAGCACGCTCGTCAACGCGCTCGCCGGCAGCGACCGCGTGATCGTTAGCGAGCACGCAGGCACCACCCGCGACAGCGTGGACGTGCGCATCGACTACCTACCCGCCAACGCCCGCCAGGGCACCAAACCCCGGCGCATGACGCTGATCGACACCGCCGGTGTCCGCAAGACCAAGAGCCTGGCGGACGACATCGAGTTCTACAGCCAGCACCGCAGCCTCCGCAGCGTGCGCCGGTCCGACGTGTGCCTGCTGCTCATCGACGCCGCGGTGCCCATCAGCCAGGTCGACCACCAGCTGGTCAACGAGATCAAACGCCACCACCGCCCCACGGTCGTGGTCATCAACAAGTGGGACGTCGCCGAAGAAAAATACACCCAAGAGCAGTACGCCGAGTACCTCGACGACGCGCTCAAGGGCTTGCCCTTCGCCCCGCTGGTGTTCATCAGCGCGCAAAAGCAAGAAGGCATGGAAGAAGTAGTGCAGCTGGCCCTGAACCTCTACCAGCAGGCTCGCCACCGGGTCAGCACCGGCGACCTCAACGCATTCCTGGACGAAGTGCGCAAAGAGCGCGGCCCCCGCGCGGGCAAGGGCGGCAAAACGCCCACCATCTACTACGCCACCCAGCACGGCATCAACCCGCCGGCCATCACCGTGTTCGTGAACGACCCGGGGCTGTTCAACAACAACTACCAGCAGTTTTTGATGAACCGCATCCGCGACGAGCTTCCTTACAGCGAGGTGCCCATCGACCTCACCTTCAAGCCGCGGCGGCGTGACGACGCCGAAGAGCGCTACGGCGGGCACGAAAGAAAACGCACCAAGTAACGACGCGCCGCGTCACCCTGCAGATGCGCTCGTACGTCCATCGGCTTGGAAGGTGCGTGCGGCGCACGGGGCTGCGCGCCATCCATCGCAAAACGCCCTGAATAATGCTGGCGGATTCAAATCTGAAGTGCAAACCCGGTAGCCGATTGATCGCTTCGAGGGGCGTGCGAAAGCCGAGGGTTTTCCTCGGACGATTGTTCAGCATCCCCTGCACCTGGGCAGCAGCTTCGCGGTGATCCCCGCGAAGCTGCTGCCCTTCGGGAACCAGTTGAGGATCAGGCCGTTGGTCTTCTCGTTCGCCCCGCGTTCCCATGGCGCGTGCGGGTTCGCGAAGTAGGTTCGGCAGCCCGTGGCCGCACCCACCTCCGCGAAGCCCGCGAACTCCTTGCCGTTGTCGGCCGTGATGGTCCG
>CALLPP010000124.1 GCA_938015655.1 uncultured Algisphaera sp. | reverse complement strand
CGCCGACCGGCAGGTCGCTGAAGATTACCGCGTCGAACTCGGGCACCATGGCGCCCTGGCCGAACTGACCGAGGCTGCCGCCGTCTTTGCCCGAGGGGCACTGGCTGTGGGCCTTGGCGAGATCGCCGAAGGACGCGCCGTCCGCGATCTGCTGCTTGAGATCGGCGGCTTCGGATTCGGTCTTAACCAAGATGTGGCTGGCAACGGCGCTGGGCATGGGGGTGTTCCTTGGGGCGGGGTGTTGGGCGAGGTGGGGGGCGTAGAGGTTACCCGCGGGTGCCGGTAGGATGGGGCGATGGACCCGCGCACCGTGCAACTGGAAGAAAAAGTCGCCCACCTGGAACGTTACGTCGCTGATCTGGACGGCGTGGTCCGGGAGATGTTCGAGCGGATGGACGGCTTTGCCCGGGAGATCAAAAGCCTGCGGGCCGTGGTGGAGGCGGATCCAAAAGCCCAGGGGGCCTCGGACGGCGACCTGCTGGACGAGCGGCCGCCGCACTGGTGAACGCGACGCCCGACGAGTCGGGGCGGGCACTCCCGACCGGTGGCGAGGCCTCTGTGGCCCCGGACGGCCGGGTGTTGATTTTTGCCAACCCCTACAGCGGGCACCGTGACAACCGGTCGCGGGTCGGGGTCTTGGCGGCGGCGCTCGCGGACCGGGGGCTAGAGCATGAAATCGTTTGGGACGTGGGCCGGCGTGAGGCGGCGCTGGTTGAAGCGGGGCGGGCGTGCCGCGCCGTGGTGGCGGCAGGCGGCGACGGTTCGGTGAATGGGGCGGTGAACACCCTGGTCCGCGCGGGGCGGCTTGACGTGCCGCTGGCCACGCTGCCGGTGGGCACCGAAAACCTGGTGGCCCGCGGGCTGGGGTTTGATGTGCCCGCGGCGGTGTTGGCCGATGGGCTGGCCGCGGGACGCACGCGGGCGATTGATCTGGGCGTGGTCGGGGCGCCGGACGCGTTGGAGGCCGGCGGGGGCCACCGCTTTGTGCTGATGCTTACCCGGGGGTTCGATGCCCACGTGGTGCACCGCATGGACGTGTGGCGCCGCGGCCCGGTGGACGGAACTCTGCGCCGGGTCAACCGCCGGAGCTACGTTCCCCGCGTCCTGCGTGGTTTGGCGGGGTACCGGTTTCCGCGGCTGCGTTTGGAGACCGCCGAGGGGCAGGTGGTCGAAGGCGCCCAGGCCTACGTTTTCAACCTGGGGCTGTACGGCGGAGGCTTCCCGCTGGGAGCCCACGCCGAGCCCGACGACGGCCGCCTGGCCTGGGTGGTGCTACGCCGGCCCGGCCGGCTGCAGCTGCTGCATTTTCACTGGCGGGCGGCCCGCGGCCGGCACCTCGCGTCGTCCCAGGTGGCCCACGGCCACAGCGCGTCGGTGCGGATCACCGCGTTGGGGGATCCGGTGGCCGCGCAGGCCGACGGCGACCCGCTGCCCGCCGGGCCCTCGCCGGCGAGCGACGTGCGGGTGTGCCCGGGTGCCTTGCGGGTCGTTCGGATGCCCGGGGCCGGCTAAGCGGGGCCCCGCCGACACTCGGGCCCGATAGGGTCAGCGCATGTCGACCTTCAAGTCGATTTCTGCGTCGTCGCGCAGCAGCCGCAGCACGATGGTGGAGCCCGCTTGGGTGCGTTCCAGAGCGTTGAGCAGGTCGTCGGTGGATTCCACCGCCCGGCCCTCCACCGCCAAGATCAGGTCGCCCAAGACCAGGTCGCCCAGCGAGTCGCGGAAGGTGGGCTTCAGCCCCGCACGCTTGGCGGGGCTGTCGGGTTCGACGCCCAGCACCAGCACCCCCTGGCGCCCCAAGCGTTCCAAAATGGCCCCCGCCACGCGGTCGTCGATGCGGATGCCCAGGGTCGGCCGTACGTAGCGGCGGTTCTTGATGAGCTGAGGCACCACCCGCTGCACGGTGTCGATGGGGATCGAGAAGCCCACGCCCGCCGATGCGCCTGAGGGGCTAAAAATCATGGTGTTCACGCCGATGACCCGGCCGCCAGAATCGAGCAGCGGCCCGCCAGAGTTACCCGGGTTAATCGCCGCGTCGCTCTGCACCACGCCGTCGAGGGTGCGCCCGGTGAGCGACTGGATCTCGCGGTCCAGCGCCGACACCACGCCGGTCGTCAGCGTGTGGTCCAGGCCGAAGGGGTTGCCGATGGCGTACACGCTCTGGCCGACTTTGAGCGCCCCGCTGTTGCCGCGTGGAAGCGGGGTGAGGGGCATGGCGTCGGGGTGTTCGACCTTCAGTACCGCCAGGTCGTGATCGGGCGAGACCCCGACCAGCTCGGCCTCCAGTTGGGTCTGATCGTCAAAGGTGACCGTCGCGCCGCTGGCCTCCCGGATCACGTGGAAGTTGGTGACGATGTGGCCCTGCAAGTCCCACACGAAGCCGGTGCCCGATCCCGCGGGCACGTCCACCGTGCGCCGCGACCACGCATCAATCCGACGGCGGGCCAGCGTGTTGATGTTGACCACCGAGGGGCTGGCGGTCTCGAACAAGGCAACCGTGGCTTGCTCGTGGGGGTGCAAATCGGTGGGCGGGGCCGCGGTGGCCGGCGCCTGCGCGAAGGCGGCGTCGGGGCGCAGCACGTCGCCGGACAGCACGCCTTGCAAGACCAGGGCCGAGCCGGCACCCAGGGCCAGCAACAAAACGACGGTGCGGGGGCGAAGAAGCATGGGCAAAACCCTCTCAAGGAAAAGCGGATGCACCATCTTAGCGCATCCGCCGGTCCTTTCCGCTTCGTCGGCGTCAGTCGGCGGCGTGGGGCAGCGCCTGGGCCCGCTCGACCAGTTTCACGAAGGCCGACCGTCGTTCCCGCTCGGCCGGGCCGCCGGCGCAGGCCGCGTTGGCCGCCCGGGCGATTTCGGCGACCCGCGGCAGGTCCAGGTCGCCGGCGTGCTCGGACTGCCGCAGCAGCATCCCGAAGCCCGCGACCGCGGCGGCGAACCGCGCGTCGGCGTCGGCCGCGTCGAACCCGTCTCCGCCGTCGGTCACCGGCACCGCCAGCAGCTTGGATGTGCCTCGTTCTTTGGGCGCGTCCGGGGCCTTGTAACGCAGCTTCACCGTCAGCAGCTCGTCCGAGTCGTTGGCCGGCCCGGCCGCCCGCTTGGGCGGTGCGTACTTCAACGGGTCCACCGCGGGCGTGGGCGGAGCCACGCCCACCGGCACCACCTCGTACAGCGCGGTCACGGTGTGGCCCGAACCGATGTCGCCGGCGTCCACCTTGTCGTTGTTGAAGTCTTCCTTTTGGAGCATCCGGTTGGCGTAGCCGATCAGCCGGTACGACGCGACGTGGGCGGGGTTGAACTCCACCTGAATCTTCACGTCTTTGGCGATGGTCAGCAGGGTGCCGTTGACCTGCTGGGCCAGCAGACGCTCGGCTTCCTGAGGCGAATCGATGTAGCCGTAGTTGCCGTCGCCGGCGTTGCTCAGCTCCTCCATCGTGGCGTCTTTCAGGTTGCCGCTGCCAAAGCCCAGCACGCTGAGGTAGGTGCCCGTGGCGGCCTTTTCTTCGATGAGCGTCTTGAGCCGCGAGCGGTCGGTGATGCCCACGTTGAAGTCGCCGTCGGTGCACAGGATCACGCGGTCCAGCCCGCCGCCGATGAAGTTTGCCGTCGCCACGTCGTAGGCCAGCTCGATGCCCGCCGACCCGTGGGTGGACCCACCCGGTGTGAGGCTGTCGATCGCCGCCAGCACCGCGCCGTGGTCGGTCGTGGAGTCGAGCACCAGCCCCGACGCTCCGGCGTAGACCACGATCGCGATGCGGTCGTCCATCCGCAGGGCGGCCACCAGCTTGCGCAGGCCGTCTTTCACCAGCGGCAGCTTCGTAGGGCTCTTCATCGACCCCGACACGTCGAGCAGAAACACCAGGTTGGCGGCGGGGCGGTCGTCGGTGGCGATCTCTTTGCCTTTGAGGCCGATACGCACCAGCCGGTGGCCGGGGGCCCAAGGCGCCGCGGTCACGTCCACGTGCGTCGCAAATGGCGCTTCGGTGTCGGGTGCCGGCGGCGCGTATCCGTAGTCAAACGTGTTGACGAACTCTTCAATCCGCACCGCGTCGGCCGGCGGCAGCTGCCCGGCCTCAAGCATCCGCCGCACGTTGGCGTAGCTCGCGGTATCGACGTCGATCGAGAACGTGGACAGCGGGGCTTCGGC
>CALLPP010000123.1 GCA_938015655.1 uncultured Algisphaera sp. | reverse complement strand
CCTTGCTGCTTCCCCGAAATTATCCAGCCTAAGGCACACCATTGACCGCATCGACGTCGACGATATCCAAGGCAGCGTTAACCCCTCACCGCGACACCCACAGCCACTAGCAAGAGGGAACAGTCCGCTTCAGATTGGCGGTGGTGCAGGCGAGATTCGAAGCCATAAGTCAGAGCCGTAATAGTTTACGGCGTCTGGAACATCTGAGGTGTTGATCAACCCGCGTTCCGCAGGAAACGAGCACGGCTTCCGCGTATTCCTTTCGCTTTTGTGCAGGCCAAATGAGCTTAGCGCTGCCACCTAGGTAGGAGAATGATCTGCAATGCGTACCGTAAAACCCGCACCGACTGCACCCTGAAACAGGTCAGATCAATGTCCCAGCGTCCCCGATGGAGTAGTAGATGAATCTTGTCTCTACTAAATCCAAATATCAATGGCCCAAGTCTCACCGAGTGCATACTGCTCGTACGAAGGGACTTTTTCTCGCAAAAAAAATACGAGCGGAAAGCACGAGCAGAACTCGATCGCTTCGGGGGTGACGCGGTAGCCGCCCCAGAAGCCGGGGGTGGGCACGGGGGTGCCTTCGGGGTGGCGGGCCTCTAGCTCGCGCTGCCGGTCTTCGAGCACACCCCGGTTGTCGATCGTGCGGGACTGGTGCGAGCACCACGCGCCAAGCTGGCTGCCACGGGGGCGGCTCTGGAAGTAGGCGTCGGTTTCTTGAAAAGACGTTTTTTCGGACGGCCCGCTGATCCGCACGGTCCGCGCCAGCGGGCTCCAGTGAAAGTTGAGCGCGACGTGCGGGTGGGCGGCGAGGTCGGCGGCCTTATCTGAGGTGTAGTTGGTGTAGAAAACGAAGCCCCGGTGGCGCGCGTCAGCGCCGTCGATGCCCTTGAGCAGCACGGTGCGGGCGGCGGGCCGTCCGTTGGAGCTGACGGTGGCCAAGGTCATGGCGTTGGGTTCGTGGAGGCCTGCGGCCTGAGCGTCGGCGAACCAGGCCGCGAACTGGTCGAACGGGTCCGCGGCGAGGTCGGCTCGGCGCAGCGGGGGCTGCTGATAGTTTTCGCGGAGGTCTTGGAGAGCCATACAAGAGATAGTAGAGCCGTCGGCTACAGCCGGGTCGGCCAGAGGTGTTTGAGTATCACCAGGCATGGGGTGTCCGGGCCCCAAAGCTGAGGGAACTCGGAGAGAGGCTTGAAGCCTTGCTGGGTGTAGAAACGCCGGGGCTTGGCATAAGGCCGATCGGGGCTGCTGGGTCCCAGGGTCTTGACATGCAAAAGCCTTACGCCCCGGCGTCTCAGCCACGACTCCGCCGCGGAGAGCAGGGCGCTGCCGATGCCGTGGCCGTGCAGCTCGGGCCGGACCGCGACGAGGTGCAGCTCGAAGCTACCCAGACCGTGATCGGTGAGGCAGAGGAAGCCGGCAGGCTGCGCGTCGCGGTAAGCCGTGAAGGTGGGGTGTTCCGGGAGGCCGGCGAGATACTTGTGCAGCGCGGCTTCATTGCCAAACCAGGCCGGTAGTGCGCGGAGGATTGGTTCGGCGATGTCGGGCGCCCCGGCGGCGGGGCCGTGGAGGGTGAGGGCCATGGAGGGTGAGGGCCATGGGGAGAGCCCGGCGGTTTGCCACTTTTGTACTTTACTTCAGCCCCGCGGCGCGCCGCAGCTTGCTGATCTCCACGCGGTCGAGCACGCGCCACTGGCGCAGGGCCAGGCCTTTGAGACGCACCGGGCCGATGGCGGTGCGTTTCAGCTTGCGGACTTTGAGGCCGACTTTGGCCATGAGCCGGCGGATCTCGCGGTTCTGGCCTTCGGTCAGGGTGACGGCGAGGGTGGTGCGGTCGCCGCGGGTGCGGTCGGTCTCGTGACGGACGATGCTCACGCTTTCGAGCGACGCTTTCTTCGTCTTGGCCGGCGCGGCGTCGGCCCGCGCGGTGGAGAGCGTGAGGCCTTTGCGCAGGCGCGTGAGGTCGGTTTCTTCGACGCGGCCCTTGACCATGACCAGGTAGCGCTTGGTGACGCCGAAGCTGGGGTGGGTCAGCCGGTGGGTGAGCTCGCCGTCGTTGGTCAGCAAAATCAGCCCGGTGCTGTCGCCGTCGAGTCGGCCCACGGCATGAAGCCGCACGTGCCGGGGGAAGGTGCCCGGGTCGATCAGGTCGATCACGCGGTTGCGGCCGTAGGGGTCGTCGTCGGTGGTGATGAAGCCTTTGGGCTTGTGCACCATGACGTAGACCTTGCCGGCGGTGGCCCAGGCCTTGCCCGAGGGCCCGGGCTTGCGCGGCTTGACCAGCGGCTCGCCGTCGACTTCGACGCGGTCTTCGTAGGGGTTCACCCAGGCGGGCAGGGCGGTGATGCGATCGCCGTTGACGGTGACCCGGCCCGCTTCGATGATCGCTTCGCACTCGCGGCGCGCGGCGATGCCGGCGTTGGCCATGACTTTTTGCAGGCGCGGGCCGCGGGCGTTGTCGTTGTAGCTGTGGTTGTTTTTGGGGTTGCGGTTGGCGCGGGCCATGGTGGGGTTCCTAACGTCTTCACGACGTGGGGGGGAGGGAGCCGCTAGCCGTTAGAGCCTAGCCGTTAGCAAGAGGCCGAAGGGTGGCGGGGCGTTTCTTGCTAGCGGCTGCGGCGCAGCCGCCCATCATCCAAACTCGTCGCCGCGGAAGGTGGATCCGAGGTAGGTCTTTTTGACTTGCTCGTCGTTGATGATCTCTTTGGGCGTGCCCTGGGCGAAGACCTGGCCTTCGCTGATGACGTACACGCGGTCGCACACGGCCAGCACGTTGTGCACGTTGTGGTCGGTGATGAGCATGGAGATGTCGAACTCGTCGCGTAGACGGCGGATCTCTTCTTGCAGCTCTTCGACGGCCACGGGGTCGACGCCGGCGAAGGGCTCGTCAAGCAGGATGAGGGTGGGCTCGCTGATGAGGGCGCGGGCGATCTCGAGCTTGCGGCGCTCGCCGCCCGAGAGGGTGCGGGCTTCTTGGCGGCGGTTTTTGGCCAGGTCGAACTGGCTCATCAGCTCTTCGGCCCGGGCCTGGCGCTCGCGGCGGTTCAGCGGGCGGGTTTCGAGGATGGCTTTGAGGTTGTCTTCGACGCTGAGCCGCTGGAACACGCTGGGCTCTTGGGCCAGGTAGCCCATGCCGCGCTGGGCGCGCTTGTACATGGGCAGGGCGGTGACGTCTTTGCCGTTGAACAGCACTTGCCCGGCATCGGGGCTGATCATGCCCACGGTCATGCGGAAGCTGGTGGTCTTGCCGGCGCCGTTGCGCCCCAGCAGGCCGACGATCTCGCCCTCAGCCACGTCGAAAGACACCTGGTTGACGACCGTGCGGTCGTCGTAGGACTTGACGAGCTGGTTGGACTTGAGGATGAACACGGGGCGGGGGGTCCCAAGGGGGCGTCGGGCGGTGGCGGAGCGGGAGACCGATAGCTTACCCCGGGTGGCCCAGCGCCGACCCGATGCCTACCATCGCGGAGCGGCCGCTGGCCGGGGTGTGATCCCGGGGTGAGCCTGGTTGATTCGAAAGGACCGCAATTTCATATGGGTATGTTTAAAACATGTTGTTTGTTGACGTCCGCCGTGGTGGCCCTTTCGGCGACCATGGGCCTTTCGACGGCTGCGGCCGGCGAAGCGAAGGCCGGCGAGGGCTCCACGGCCCACCAGGCGCTGAAGAAGCTGGTAAAGGGCAACGCCCGTTTCGTTTCCGGTCAGATGAAGCACCCCAACCTTTCGGCCGAGCGCCGGGCGGAACTGGCCAAGGGCCAGTCGCCCTACGCGGTGATCGTGAGCTGCTCGGACAGCCGCGTTCCCCCCGAGCAGGTGTTTGATGCCGGCCCGGGCGATCTTTTTGTGATCCGAGTGGCCGGCAACATTGTGGGCGACGACGCGCAGGCCAGCATCGAGTATGCGGTGGGGGTGTTGAACTCGCCGCTGGTGTTGGTGATGGGCCACGAGAACTGCGGCGCGGTGGGCGCGGCGCTGAAGACTGAGACCGAGGGCACCGCGTTTCCCGGGGCGATCCACGACCTGGTCGAGTCGATCCGCCCGTCGGTGCAGTCGGCCATGAAGCGGGCGGAGGGCGACGGGGTGCTGGAAGCCGCCATTCAGGACAACGCCGAGCGGGTGGTGGCGGAAGTGGCTGATAGCAAGCCGTTTTTGGACCAAGCGGTGGCCGAAAAAGGCGTGAAAGTGCTGGCGGCCCGCTACGATCTGGACAGCGGCAAGGTCACGTTCTACGATCACCACGTCGCTCACGACCACGGCCTTGATCACGATCACTAAACCCGCGTCTTGACCACCCTAAGACCGAGAACGCCCGCTGAGGTCAGTGGGCGTTTTTTTTGTTTCCGTTAACGAGGGTCAGCCGGACTTGATCGCTTCCAACTCGCTCCAGCGGACATAGAGGGTTTCGACTTTTTGCTGGGCGTGGCCCAGGTCTTCGCAGACCTTGGCGAAACGCACGTGATCGGCCATGACCTTCGGGTCGCCGCTTTCGGCTTGCAGGCGTTCGACGTCGTCTTCGGCGGTCTGGATCGCGGCTTCCATGCCGTCTAGCTCGTGCTGCAGCTTGTAGGTCAGTTTTTTTTGCGGGGCGGGGCTCTTGGTGTTGGTTTGGGTTTTAACGGTGGTCTCACCGCTGTTTTTCGGCGTCGCGGCCGCGGCGTGCTGCTGCTGGTGCTTGAGGTACTGCGCGTAGCTGGGGAATCCCTTGGCCTTGCCCGCGCCGTCCAGGGCCAAGAGTTCGGTGCTGAGGCGGTCGAGCATGAAGCGGTCGTGGGTGACCAGGACGATGGCCCCGGGAAAGTCGCTGAGGCTTTGCTCGAGTACTTCGAGGCTGGGGATGTCAAGGTCGTTGGTCGGCTCGTCGAGGATCAAGATGTCGGCGGGCTGAAGCATCAGGTTGGCGATGAGGATGCGGGCCTGCTCGCCGCCCGAGAGGTCGCCGACGCTGGTGTTGAACTGCGAGGGATCGAAGAGAAATTTCTTCGCCCAGCTGGCGACGTGGATCTGCTTCTCGCCGAACTGCACGATGTCGCCGATGGGGCAGAGCGCTTCGCGCAGCTTGACGGTTTTGTCGAGCGCTTCGCGGTGCTGGGTGAAGCGGGTGATCTTCAGGTTGGCCGCGGGCTTGACGGTGCCGGTGTCGGGTTCCAGCTCGCCGGCGATGATGCGCAGCAGGGTGGTTTTACCCGAGCCGTTGGGGCCCATGAGCCCCAGCCGCTGGCCGGGGGTAAGCACCAGGTCGACGCCTTCGAAGAGCTTCTTGGCCTGTTCGCCCCGGCCCATGGTCTTGGCCACGTTGTGCAGGGCCAGCAGTTTTTTGGTTTTGCGTTCGGTGGCTTGGAAGTCGATCGAGGTGACTTTTTTGGGCGCGGCGTTGCGTCCGGACAGGCCGGCCATCTCTTCTTTGCGGGCGGCGGCGGCTTTAACCTGGCTCTGGTTGCGGGTCTGGCGGCCCTGCACGCCTTGTTTGAGCCAGGCGTTGTCGCGGCGCACCTTGCCGGCCAGGGCGGTCTGCTGGGCGGCCTGGGCGTCGAGGAACTCTTCTTTGCGGCGCACGAACTCGGAGTAGTTGCCTTTGGCTTCGAAGGTGCCGCCGGGGTAGGCGGTGGACAGCTCGACGATGCGCGAGGCGCACGCTTCGAGGAACGTCCGGTCGTGGGTGATGAAGGCCATCGCCAGCTCGGGGTTCTGCTTGACGAAGGCTTCGAGCCAGATGACGCCTTCGAGGTCCAGGTGGTTGGTGGGCTCGTCGAGCATGAGCACGTCCGGCTCGTCGGCCAGGGCGCAGGCGATGGACAGGCGTTTTTTCCAGCCACCCGACAGGCTGCTGACTTGGCGATGGGGGTCGGTGAAGCCCAGCTTGGACAGGCTCATGCTGGCGCGGGTCTCGGGATCCAGCCCGTGGGGCGGGGCGGTGGACATGCGGTCGACGACGGCCGAGTGCGGCGTGGCGTCGGGTTTGAAGACGTCGGCCTGGCCCACATAGGACAGCCGCAGCTGTTTGCGGCGGGTGAGGTCGCCGGCGTCGGGCTCTTCGAGGCCCGCGAGGATCTTCAGCAGGGTGGACTTGCCGGCGCCGTTGGGGCCGATGAGCCCCAGCCGCTCGCCGTCGTGGATGGCGATGGACACGCCTTCGAACAAGAGGTGGGTGCCATAGGTCTTAGACAGGTCGGCGGCGTGGAGGAGGGTGGCCATGGGGTAAATCGAGATCGAAGTACGAAATATGCGATACGGAGAGGGATTTGTGGGGTTTGGCCCTCCGTCGAACGGCCCACCTTAGCCGTTCTTTCTGATTCGTATTTCGTTCTTCGATTTCGGTTTAAACCTCCGCCCCCGGGGAGGGCAACCGGCCCTTAGACTCTGCGGATGACCGCGTTGTTGCGCTTCTTGTCTGACCTGGGCCCCACCAACCCGATGGTGGTGCGCATTGTCCAGGGCGGCTCGCGGCGGAGGCAGCACATGCTGGTGCGGATGGGGTACTTGGGGCTGCTGGTGGGGTTGGTGGTCTTGGGGCTGTTGTCCGGTGGCGGGCTCTTGGCCGAGGCGGTGAGCCTGAACGCCCTGGCCCGCGGCGGGGCGCAGCTGTTCCGGTGGATCGCCTACGGGCAAGTCATTGGGGTGTGCCTGCTGGCGCCGCTATTTATGGCCGGTGCGATCGCCAACGAGCAGTCGGGCAAGACCTACAACATTCTGCTGACCACGCCGCTGAGCAACCTGCAGGTGGTGCTGGGCTCGCTGCTGGGCCGGTTGTTCTTTGTGCTCACTCTGCTGCTCAGCGGGTTGCCGCTGTTCGCGGTGCTGCTGGTGTTTGGCGGCGTGCGCACCGGTTCGGTGCTGGAGGCCTTCGGCGTGGCGGCGTGCACGGCGGTGCTGGTGGGCAGCGTGGCGGTCACCCTCAGCGTGCTGCGGGCGGGCGGGCGCAAGGCGGTGTTTGTGTTTGTGATTGCGGTCGCGGCGTATCTGGTGGGGGCGTATCTGCTGGACCGGCTGCTGTTACGCGAGATCGACACGGCGCCCTACACCACCTGGTTGACCGCCTGGCACCCGCTGTTGGTGCTCGAATCGTCGATGTTCACCGGCAGCTACCGACCCCCGCCGCCCGCGGAGCTCACGGACCACGCGGCGATCGGGGCGTTTTTTTTGGGCCGGCCTTTTGCGGCCTTCACCGCGTGGACGCTGGGCCTGAGCGTGCTGCTGGTACTGGGCTGCGCGGTGATGCTGCGGCGCGTGGGGCAGGGTGAATCGGTGTTGTGGATGCGGATCAAGAAGCGGCTGCGGATTGATGGCGGCGAGCGTCGCCACTCCCCGCGGGCGGTGACCGGCAACCCGGTGGCCTGGCGCGAAGCGAAGACCCGGGGCAAGCTGCTGGGGACGATCGTGGCCCGAGGGGGCTTTGCGGTCTTGGGACTCGGGGCCGGGGCGGGGCTGACCTGGGCCCACCACGTGGGGGCGCTGCCCGGCAACCTGCCGGCGCCGACCAACCAGGTGGGGGGCAACCCGTTTTTAACCTCGGCGCAGGTGTTCCACCGAGGTCTGACGGCCTTGCTGGTATTGGAGATTGTGGTGGTGTGCTTGGTGGCGGTTTATATGAGCGCGGGCTGTGTGAGCCGGGAGCGTGAAGACGGCACGCTGGATATTCTGCTGACCACGCCGCTGACCCCGCGGCAGTACGTATGGGGCAAGCTCCGCGGGCTGGTGCGTTTTCTGGGGGTGATGATCGCGGTGCCGGTGCTCACGCTGCTGGGGGCGGGGGTTTACGGTCTGCTGGTCCGCGGGTGGGGCGGCGGTCAGGGAAGCTTCACGCACTACGAGGCGGCGGCGGGGCCCCGCGGAGGGGCCGGGGCGGGCGGCAGCGTGTATCAAGACCTGCCGCTGGTGGTGCCCGAGGCCGGGCTCTGGCTGGCGCTGGGACTGATTCCCTTTGTGGGCCTTTGCGTGGGGGTGGGCATCACTTGGAGTCTGCGGGCCCGCACGGTGCTGGGCGCGGTGGTGCCGACGGTGGGCATCGTGGGGCTGGTCGCCCTGGTGATGGGAGTGTGTGGGCTGACCCCCGTCGGATCGGTGCCGCTGGTGGGGCCGGGCATCAACGCCTTTAGCCCACTGACCAACACGGCGGTGCTGGTCAATCCCTGGGGCGCGGTCGATGGGTTCGGCCGGGCTTCGGAGTTTGGCCGGATCACCCTGGGGCTGGCGGCGGCGGTGGCAGCGGGGGTGTATTGGTTTATTGTCTACGGGCTGGTCTCGGCCACAACCCGGAACTTTGACCAGACGGTGCGGAAGCTGTCGGGGGCTTGATCACGCGGCCGACGGTTCTACGTAGTTAGGATCCATGGAATCGGGCGGGCGTATGATAAAATCTTCTCCCCGTTCCGGACGCTTTGAGGAGCTTGTTTCCGATGACCACTGCCCCTGCCGTTCCCACGACCAACCTGCGTCAGAAGCTCTTGTTTCTGTACCTGGCCAATACCGATCTGCACGCCGCCGTCATCGCGTGGAGCACCTTCGACGGCACATCGAACGACCGGCCTGAGATGGACGATCCCGATCCGCCGTATGCCACCGCGGTGGCAGCGATGCGCGACGGCTGGCGGGTGATTCAGGTGGCGCCGATGCAGCGCCCCGCGGCGGGTCAGGAGTTTGAGCTGGGCTACCTGAAGTTTGAAGTCATTCTCGAGAAGCTGGAAGAGGTGTCCGCATGAACAAGCCCGTTGCCGATGTCGCTCCCGCCGCCGACCTGGCGTCGCTGCCCACCCAGCAGGCCACGCTGGACCGCCAGCACCTGCTGAGCACCCTGCAGATGGCCGAGTTTGTGAGTGAGGGGTTTCTTCGCTTCGACCAGATGGTGCCCGCGGACCTGTGCGAGGCGCTGATGGCTGAGCTGCGTGCGGGGCTGTACCAGACCTACGAGACCGAAGGCACGGACTGGGACAGCGTCTGGCCCGAGCCGCTGGCGGCGGGGCGCATCTTCCGCCTACCCGCGGTGCGCGGGGTGATCGAGAGCCTGATCGGCCCGCACCCGCGCTACGACCACCACTTCCCGCACCTGCGCACCGGGCCGGATAACGGCCACCAGGGCCTGCACCAAGACGCGGAGATCGACCCGCGCGGGTCGGGCTTCGATATCCAGATCTCGTTCTTTCCCCACGACATCGGGCCCGAACACGGCGGCACGCTGTTCTTGCCCGGCAGCCACTTTCGCCGCGTGCATAACTCGGAGCTGGGGCGGTACCAAAACGTGCTGGGCCAGGTGCAGACCGTGTGCAAGGCCGGCACGCTGGTGTTCTGGCACACCGACCTGTGGCACGCGGGCCGGGCCAACCGCACCGCCACCGAGCGCTATATGTTCAAGCTGCGGCTGAACCCCATGGTGCGTCAGTACCGCCTGTGGAACACCGACGACCTGCACGACCCGGTGGTGCGCGACCAGGCCGCGAAGATCCTGAAACGCACCCAGCCCTGGCACGGCCAGCAGGGCCGTATCGAGCAGATGAACCGGGCCCGTCTGTGGCGCGAGATCAGCGGTGACCAGGAGTTCGACACCAACATGTATTGGCGGCGGACGGACAATGCGCCGCAGAGCCAATACACGCCGGTCCGCTGACGCCAAGACGCCGAGCAAGACCTGAGGCGGGGCTTTGGAGCGTTTTGGTCTTCTGCGGGGCGGAGGTCCGCGGGCGGCTTTTTAGTCCGATTTGGGGATGCCGAATGATCCTTTGCGCGTTCGGCTTGGTGAAGCCCGGCCGTGCGAAACGCCTTCCTTGGCGGCTTGGTGTCTCTCGCCTTTCCTTGGCGTAAAAGCCGATTGCGAACGCCCGGGGGAGCCAGGTGCAGGGGCGGAGCCGTGCGGGGTCGAATCTCAGGCATCGCTACAATGCGAGGCCGCCACCGTTTAGGAAGACTTTCATGCAGCTCTGGCAGCCCGCCATCCCCGACCGATACCAGGCGCTGTCCGACGCTGAACTGGACGCCGCGATCACGCAGCGCAAGCAGGAGATCGGCTCGGATCTGGTCATCCTCGGCCACCACTACCAGACCGACGAGGTGATCCAGCACGCGGACTTTACCGGCGACAGCTTCAAGCTCAGCCAGCTGGCCGCCGAGCAGGTGGGCAAGGTGGGCGCGAAGTACGTGATTTTCTGCGGCGTGCACTTCATGGCCGAGACCGCGGACATCCTCACCGACGACGGCGTGGCGGTGATGCTGCCGGACCTGGGCGCGGGCTGTTCGATGGCGGACATGGCGGACTACGAGCAGACGGTCGAAGCGTGGGAGCAGATCCACGCGGTCCTCGATGCAGATGCCACGAAGTGGCGCGTCATCCCGATCTGTTACATGAACTGCACCGCGGCGATCAAGGCCTTCTGTGGCGAGCACGGCGGGGCGGTGTGTACCAGCAGCAACTGCGAGAAGGTCTTCGATTGGGCGCTCAAGGGCGGCGACACGCCGCTGGCCGAGGGCGAGCAGGTCAAGATCCTCTTCCTGCCCGACCAGCACCTGGGCCGAAACACCGCCGCTCAGGCGGGTTTTGATCCGGTCACCCAGATGTGCTTGTGGGACCCCAAGGCCGGCGACGGCCTGGGCGGGGTGATCGAGCGCGCCGGCGGCGGACTGGAGGGCGCCGGTGGCGACGGCGATCAAGACGCGGGCGAGCGGGCGCTGATCGAAAGCACCTTCATTCTGTGGAAGGGCCACTGTTCGGTTCACAAGCTCTTCCGCCCCGCACACGTGGACCAGATCCGCGCCCATTGGCCCGACGTGACCGTGA
>CALLPP010000122.1 GCA_938015655.1 uncultured Algisphaera sp. | reverse complement strand
ACCGTAGATAATCCTCGACCATTGATTTTAGGTCCTCCAAATCACCATGGTTGAAAAGAGCATTGAATTATCTTTCGATTGGTGGTATTTATCTTGTGCAGACCGATTTAAGCAGCAGCAGCTGCGGGCCGACTTCCTGGGCTGCTACGGCGCCGATTTCGTGCGCACCCCCCACCTCGATGCGCTGCGAGCCGACGGGGCCTGCTTCGACCGGGCAGTCTCTCCTTCGCCGCTGTGCGTACCCGCGCGGGCGTCGCTGCTGACCGGTCGCAACGCGGTGGCCAACGGCGTGCTGGACAACGTCCACTGGCTGCGCCCGGACCGCCGGGCCTGCGGCGTGGACACCTGGCCCGAGACCCTGGGGGCCGCGGGCTACCGCACCGCCGCCATCGGCAAGATGCACTTCTATCCCTGGGACATCCACGAAGGGTTTCATGACCGCGTGGTCGCCGAAGACAAGCGGCACCTGACCGTTCGCGACGACTACCACACCTACCTGGCCGCCCGCGGGGCCGCGAAACGCCACCCCTCGGAACTGCCGGGCTACCAGGAGCACCGCGGCGCCGTGGTCAACCCCCTGCCCGGCGACCAGCAGGTCGACCAGTGGGTGGCCGACCACACCTGCGACTACCTCGCGGCCTACGACCACGACCAGCCCTTCGCCCTCATGGCCAGCTTCCCCGGGCCCCACTGCCCCTACGACCCGGCGCAAGAAGACCTGGATCAGGTGGACGCAGACGCCATGCCCGAGCCGATCCCCGCCACCGAAGAAAGCCGCCGTTTCCGCGATTTTTTTGTGCGCAACAACAAAGCCCCCTGGAACGGCGTGGACTACACCGACTTCACCGCCGAGCACAAGCGGAAGCTGCGCCAGCACTACGGCGCGCTTATCCAGCGGATCGACCGGGGCGTGGGGCAGATCCTCGACCAGCTCAAGGCCCGCGGCCTGTACGAGACCACCACCGTCGTGTTCACCTCGGACCACGGCGAGATGATGGG
The DNA here is from genome assembly GCA_938015655.1 of uncultured Algisphaera sp. Classification (GTDB taxonomy): domain Bacteria; phylum Planctomycetota; class Phycisphaerae; order Phycisphaerales; family Phycisphaeraceae; genus Algisphaera. The sequence goes on along the minus strand of CALLPP010000122.1, from coordinate 4,529 downwards.
CGACATGGACCTCATGGCCAAGCACTTTTTTTTCGAAACCAGCGTGCGGGTGCCGCTGCTGATCAAAGACCCGGCCTGGGCCCCCGGGTCCCAGGTGGACAAAACCGTCTCGCTGACCGACCTCCACGCGACCATCCTGGACCACGCCGGCGTCGATCCGCCCGCCGACCCGCGCGACTCGCTCTCGCTGCTTCGGCCCGAATCTGTGGACCGGCGTGCCCCGGTCTTCGGCGCCACCGACCTGGGGTTCATGATCACCGACGACACCTGGAAGCTCTGCCGCCACGCCAACGGGGCGCAGATGCTCTACCACCGGCAAGACGACCCCCGCGAGCAGACCAACCGCTTCGACGACCCCGCTTGTGCCGCCGAGCGCGACCGGCTGGACCGCCTGCTCACCCAACGCCTCACCGAGTCGATCCTGCAATCGCACGAAGAAAAAGCGGTCTTCACCCCCTCGACCGACCGCAGCGCCTTCGGCGAACGCGGCTGGCGTCGCCCCTACCCCAACCCCCCCGCCTGAAAACGCGGACGTGAAGCCCCACCGGTTTGACGCCCGCATCACCCCAACCTCCCCGGACTCACCGCCATGCCCCCGTGGTTCCTGATCGTCTCCGCCTGCTTGTTCTCCACGCTGGCGGCGGGCCCGGCGGCAACCGCCCGGCCCGCGCCGCAGATCGACGTCCGGGCCCCCAGCCCCGCGGTGGACTTCGCGGTGGGCCACCTTGAAGCCGCGCTCTCCGACGCCGCCGCGCGCTACACCTTCCGGGTCGCGCTGGATCCCGCCGCCCTGCCGCCCCAGGCGTACACCATCCAGAGGCAGGGCCCGGTGGTGTCGGTGGTGGGTGGCGACCGCCTGGGCGCGATGTACGGGGTGCTTGAGCTGGCCGAGCGCCTGTCGTTCAGCCCCGACCCCGCCCACCTGCCGCCCATCGAACACGCCCCGTTTATCGAGCAACGCGGCATCAAGTTCAACATCCCCCTGGATGCTCGGCTGCCCAGCTACGACGACACCGGCGACGCCGCCCAGCACAACATCGCCCAGGTGTGGGACCGCGGCTTCTGGCACGCCTACCTCGATGACCTGGCCAAGAACCGCTACAACGTTTTGTCGCTGTGGTGCAAGCACCCCTTCCCGGCCATGATCAAACTGGAGGATTACCCGGACGTGGCGATGGACGACGTCTACGCCTTCGGCCCGCCGCGCACCCGCGAGATGCACAAAGACTTTTTGGGCTTCGACCTCCAAGACCCCAAAAACCACGTCTTGGTCAAGCGGATGACCCTCGACGAGAAGATCGCGCACTGGCAGCACGTGATGCAGTACGCCCACGACCGCGGCATCGCCGTCTACTTTTTCACCTGGAACATCTACGTCATCGGCGCCGAGAAGTACGGCATCAACGACTGGTCCGAATCGGCCGTGGGGTACATGCGGCAATGCGTGCGGGTGTTCGCCGAGACCTACCCCCACCTCGCGGGCATCGGGGTCACCGCCGGCGAGCACATGGGCCAGACCGTGGGCGAGCGCACCAACGTGCAGTGGCTCTTCGACACCTACGGCCAGGGCGTCGCCGACGTGCTGCGGGCCTCGCCGGGCCGCGACCTGCGTTTCATCTTCCGCGCCAACTCCATCACCCTCGACGACGTACACACCCACTTCCGGTCCAAATACCCCGGGCGCGTCGACACCAGCTTTAAGTACAGCGGCCCGCACATGTACACCACCCCCGAGCCCCGTGCCTTTGCCGCGGGCTTCGGTCAGGACGTCGCGCGGCTGGGCTACCAGAGCTGGATGAACCTCCGCAACGACGACTTCTACGTCTACCGCTGGGGCGACCCGGACTTTGCCCGGGCCTACCTCAAAAAACTCGCCACCTACCCCACCGCGGGTTTCTACATCGGCTCGGACGGCTACGTGTGGGGGCGCGAGTTCATCAGCAAGGTGCCCGAGCTGGCGGGCCAGCTGGAAAACGAAAAGCACTGGTACCGCGAGATGATCTGGGGCCGGCTCGCCTTCGACCCCACACTCGACACCGCGTTCTTCGCCCAGCGCCTGGCCCAACGCTTCCCGGGAATCGACGCCCCGGCCCTGTTCGCCGCGTGGCAGACCGCCTCGCAGATCCTGCCCAGCGTCAACCGCATCTACTGGAAGGGCGCCGACAGCCAGTTTCAAGCCGAAGGCTGCGCCAGCTACCTCGGCTTCGTGTCGGTCCGCACGCTGATGGACGGCTCGGTCCACGACCGCGACACCATGCTGTCCATCGTGGACTACGGCAAAGCGCTCCAGGCCGGCGGGCCACTCAAGCGCATCACCCCCTTCGAAGCCGCCGACGCGCTGGTGCGGCGAGGCAACGACACCCTCGGCCAGGTGGCCGCGCTGCGGGCCGGGCTCTCGTCGTCCTCGCCCGAGCTCGAAGACACCCTCAGCGACCTAGAAGCCATGGCGTGGATGGGCCGGTACTACGGCCAGAAGCTGCGCGGCGCCACACACCTTTATCTCTACGAAACGCTCGACGACAAAGCCGACCACCACGCCCGGTCCGTCGCAGCCCTGCGACGGGCCGAACACTGCTGGGGACAGTACGCCGCGCACTCGGCCCCCCGCTACCGGCCGCAGCTGCTTGCACGCACCGATCACCTGGACTGGGAAGCCCGCGTAGACGACGTGCGTCGCGACACCCAGATCGCCGAGGCCTCCACCGGCCAGGCTCCGCGGATCATCAAGCTGTTTTGCTACTCCCGGCACGCCCCCGAGGCCGTCGAGTCGCTCAAAACAGCCCTCACTCAACGCGGCTACGTGCCGCAGGTCCACCCGGCTTGGCAACGCAACAGCTTCGCCAACTACACCGCCGCAGTACTCGCGGCGCGCGTGGGAGAAAAAATCCACAAAAAGTTTCTCCGCAGCGGCGGTGTGGTCCCCGAGAGCCTAGAACAAGACGGATACGCCTTCCTGCAAGACGACCGGTTCCTGTGGGTCTTTGGCCAAGACGAAGCCGGCGTCCAGCAAGGCTTGAAAGAACTCACCCGCCTGATTAACGCCGGCGAAACGGTTTTCGGCGAAGGCCATTGACCAGAGCACCGCATCGAACGATTTGACCGGCTGCCGTCCGCGGGACGTGGTTCCCCCAAGGGGGTTGAAGCGGGCAACCCCGAAGGGTGGTCGATGGAAACCGACACCGCGGGGCTGCGGCCCGCAAGGCACATCGGTTAAATCATTAGATGCGATGCTCTAAACCCGGCCGCCCGGGCCCCGCCGTCACTCCACCAGCGGCCCGGCCAGCTCGATGTCCAGGAAGCGGAACAGCCCGCAGGGCACCGGCACCACCACCGATCCGCCGTGCTATCATTCAACATACAATTTTCAAAATTGTAATAAAAACCCTGAGAAAACAGGCTCAAAGGCATGCTAATAACTAGTATTGAACACCAAAAAATGAACTTACACAAAGAATGATTCGCCATTATAATAAATCTTTTAAAGCGTCCAAGCCCATTCCATTTGGCATTATATCTTTCATCATATCTTCTTGGATGTTTTGCTGTTGTTGTATGCTTTGTTGACGTGCTTTATTAGCCAAACTAATCATTAAATCTTCTAATTGATCTGAACTTGTTAGGTCTAAAAAATCCATATTAATGGATAGATCTAGCCATTCACCATGACCATTCTGCACAAGTTTTATACTACCATCTCCTACTGACTCCTCAAGTTTCATTTCATTAAGGAGTTTAGTAGCATCTTCTTGCTTCTTTTGTAAGTCACCAAACATATTATTAAACATCTAAATAGACTTTTTATTATGAATTATTAATTAGTTGTAGGATATAGTAGGCATATAAAACCAACAACATTGCACCTTCCCATCTAGAAACTCTTTTTGACATTGTTACAAGAGCAAAAATAAAGGTAACAACTAGCATAAATGGCAGGCCAAAATCAACAATTCCGTCAGGAATTTTTAGTTCGCCAATAAAGGCTGGAATTGCCATGACAGCATAGGTATTGAATATATTTGAGCCTAAAACATTACCTACTGCAATCGCATGTTTTCCTCTTCTTGCTGCTGCTACACTTACGATAACTTCGGGCAAAGAAGTACCTAAAGCAACGACTGTTAAGGCAATTAATTCTGGATTTATATTGAGTTCTAAACTAATTTTTTCGATGTATTCAATGGTAAAATGAGCTCCTAGGAAAACAAAAATAATTCCCAAAACCACCATCACATAGTCGATTGCTTTTGCTTTCGGATTATCATTTTCTTCATGTCCAGCACCTTGGACGGAGTTAATTAAAAAGACAGCTAAAGCTGCTAAAAATATGAATGCCTCAGGTATAGTTAATTGCTGGTCTTGCAAGCAAAAGTAGAGTAAGAATGCAGAAATAATAAGCAATGGCATATCAACATCCATGATATCAAAATCCAACTTAAATTCTCTGCTTATGATACCTGTAACTCCCAATACCAATAGGATATTTGTGATATTTGATCCAACAACATTACCAATCACAACTTCCGAGCTTC
>CALLPP010000121.1 GCA_938015655.1 uncultured Algisphaera sp. | reverse complement strand
CTGGGGCGGTTGCTGATGGAGCGACTTGTCGGCTGGGCTCGAAGCAACCCGGCGCTCGACCTGCTGATGCTGTCGGTGTACGGCGGCAACCACCGGGCCCGGCGGCTGTACGCCTCGCTGGGTTTTGTGGTTGACGGGGAGCGGCCCGGAGCGATTTACGGTGCTGACGGGGCGTTGGCTGCGGAGACTTTCATGAGCCTCTGGGTTGGAGACGAGAGAAGGCCGGGTGTTCCCCTGATCTTGGACGCGGGCGCCGGCCTGTCGTTGCGTGCGGGCGACGCTGCGGAGCTTTTCACGCTGATCCGCGGCAACCGCGATCACCTGCGGCCGTGGTTCCGCTGGCCGCTGACGGTCGAGACCCACGGTGATGTGCTGGCTCAGATCGAGCGGTGGAACCGCGCCGAGGCGGCGACCGGCGCCGTGACCGTGTTGGTACGTCGCGGAGAGCGTTTGCTGGGCGTGGTGATGTTGCACGGACATCGGCCGGAAGACCGCACGGTCGAGCTGGGCTGCTGGCTGGACGCGGAGGCCCAGGGCCACGGAGACGCGGCGCGGTCGTGCGGGCGGGTGCTGAACTGGGCGTTCGAGACGTTGGGGGTGACTCGAATGGAGTGGATCGTGGGGGCGGGCAACCGGCGGTCCCACGCCTTGGCACAGCGTTTGGGCTTTGAGCGCGAGGCGGTGCGTCGCGGGGCCCAGGTCTGGCGTGACGGCACGGTGCGTGACTTGGTGGTCTACGCGAAGCAGACTGAGACGCCGGAGAGCGGCCTGAGCGCTGGTCGTGCCGGGTGAATCCTGCGTAAGCGGCTGGGGCGGGCTATGTTTTCGGACGGTGGCGGATCCGGTCGATAGCAGAGGCGTTTCGTTCCGTTGGACCTGCCGGAACCCGCCGCGACACCCATGGGAGTCAGACGTCACTTGATCAAGCCCTCACCCCGCTCGTCGTCCGCCGCTGCGGACGCTCTGCCTGCCGTTGGCCGCACCGTTGAGAACGCCGGGGCTGACGCCGCCGAAGTGAAACACTTCGTGGTGGACACCAACGTGCTGCTGCACAACCCCGGGGCGCTGCGCATGTTTGCCGACAACCACGTGGTGATCCCCTTCACCGTGCTGGAAGAGCTGGACAAGTTCAAGAAGAACAACGACGACGTGGGGCGCAACTGCCGCGAGGTGATCCGGCAGCTGGACGGTTTGCGCGAACGCGGCCGGCTGGCCGAAGGGGTGCAATGGAACGGCCATGGCGGCACGATCCGCGTGGCCTTTGCCAAGCCCGACCGCCCCGACGCCCTGCACGAAGAGGCGCCCGACAACCGGATCATCTCGGTGGCTTGGGGCTTGCACGAGCAGGGCATGCGGGCGGTGATGATCAGCAAGGACATCAACGTGCGGCTGAAGGCCGACGCGCTGGGGGTGCCGGCCGAGGACTTCGAGGCCCAGAAGGTCGACAGCGACCGGCTGTACCGCGGCTACCGCGAGCTGGAGGCGGCCGGCGGGCTGATCGATCAGATGTACGAGGAGAAGCAGCTGGCCCTCGAAGAGCTGATGGACGACCTGGCCGCCGTGGCGGACCCGACGGACGGCGCGCTTCCCGATGCGCCGGTGTCGATCGAGCCCAACGAGTTTGTGCAGCTGCGCGGGCGCGACGACGCCTCGCACACGGCGCTGGCGCGTCGGCTGGCGGACACGGACCACCTGATCCCGGTACACGCGCCGCGGCGGCCGACCTACGGCGTGGTGCCGCGCAACCTGCAGCAGACCATGGCCATCGACCTGCTGCTGGACGACGACATCAAGCTGGTGAGCCTGCTGGGCACCGCGGGCACGGGCAAGACGCTGCTGGCCATCGCCGCGGGCATGCAGAAGGTCTTCGGCGACCAGACCTACGACAAGCTGCTGGTGGCCCGGCCGATCATGCCCATGGGCCGCGACATCGGCTACCTGCCCGGCGACAAGGACGAGAAGCTCAGCGCGTGGATGCAGCCGATCTTCGACAACTTGGAGTACCTGCTGAGCAGCCGCGGGGTGGGGGGGCAGCAGGCCGACAGCAAGCCCGCCGAGCAGCGCATCCAGACGCTGACGGCCGGCGGGCAGCTGGTGCTCGAACCGCTGACCTACATCCGCGGGCGGTCGATCCCCAACCAGTTCATGATCGTGGACGAGGCGCAGAACCTCACGCCCCACGAGGTGAAGACCATCGTGAGCCGGGTGGGCGAGGGCACCAAGATCGTGCTGACCGGCGACGCGGCGCAGATCGACAACCCGTACCTGGACGCCAGCAGCAACGGCATGTCGTACCTGATCGAGCGGATGCGCTCGGCGGGCCAGGTGGGCCACGTGACGCTGGCCAAGAGCGAACGCAGCGAGCTGGCCAGCCTGGCGGTGGAGCGGCTGTAGAGGCACGGTTGTCAGGGGCAGCGGTGCCGCGGCCTTGTTCTATTTCATGGTCCGCGTTCGATCCCCGGAAAATTTTGGTCTTGATGTGGTGCTCTAGAATGCGGGCATGCGTACCTCGTTACCGGCTTTTGACCCTGCGGGTGGGTTTGCGTCGTCGTCAGCCCCCACGCCGCCTCCGCGCCGCCGACGCTGGAAACGGTGGGTGGGGGCGGGGGTGATTGTGCTTGGTGGCTTGCTCATCGGGGCGGTGGGGCTGCTGCCCATGTTGGCGGGCACGGCGGCTGGGCGCCGGCTGACCGAGTCGCAAATCAATCAGCGGATCCCCGGGAGCGTGTCGATCGACCGGCTGACCACGCGGTGGTTCGGCGGGCAGCGGCTCGAGGGATTGACGCTGCGCGATCCCGATGGGGCGGAGGTGTTGACGCTTTCTTCGTTCGAGATCGCGGACGCGGGGCTGTGGGGCGTAGCGTGGGGTGAGCGCGACCTGGGGAAGGTCCGTTTGCTGGGGCTGAAGCTTGACCTGGTGAAAGACGCCGAGGGGCAGACCAATCTGGAGCGGGCCCTGGGCGGGGTAGGTCAGGGCGGAAGCGGGGAGCCCAAAAAAACGCCCGGGGAGCCCACGCCAACACCTGGTGGTACCGGCCTGGGCGGTCTGCCGGTTAATTTGGACCTGGAGTTGTCGGATCTGGTGGTGCGTTACCGCGAACCGGGCAAAGCGCCGTTGGGAGCCAGGCTGACCGCGGGGCGGGTGACGCTGGCCGATGCCGAGGTCCGGGCCCAGTTCGACGCGCAAATCAAGGTCGGCGATGACGCGGGGCGGGTGTCCGGGGGGGTGGACAGCGGGCCTGAAGCGTTGGCTGACCCGCGGTGGACCGGCACGGTGACCGCGGTGGACCTTCCGCTGGCCGCGCTGGACACATGGATCGGCGCCGACGGTTATCTGAAGGCGGCGCTGGGCGATGTCGCGGGGGTGACCGTGGCCCTGAATGGCCCGCGCCAGTGACATAGGGTGCAGACATTGAGGTGCCACTCTTGACAGCAATGCTTTCATTGTTGGCAATGCCCGCAGATTTGATAGAGGTGCCTGGGCCGTAAATGTCAATAC
>CALLPP010000120.1 GCA_938015655.1 uncultured Algisphaera sp. | reverse complement strand
AGAAAGTCACCGGCACCCTGCACGCGGTGGCCCGCCGCATCGATGTTATTAGCGCCGGCGGGCGCTACGTCGAGCCGATCAACGGCCGTCCGCGGCGTCTGCAAGGCCGCGTGGTGGGCGGGCACGCGGCCGGCGGGCTGCTATACGTCCAGGCCGGCGTGCCCTTTGTCTGCAGCCTGTCGGATGCCCGGCAAAACGTGGCGGACTTCGAAATCGGCCAGCTGGTGAGCTTCGATGTCGAGGCCGGGGCCGTTTTCAAGCCCGCGCGGTAGGACCGCGCACCGCCGGGGTGCGGCCACCACGTGGGCCGCGGCCCGCGGGTGCGGGTTGTTAGGCTAAAGCACGAAAAACATTTGCTCCGCCGCGTCTTGGAGTGGCCCCCCGCCGCCACAAAGAGCAACTTTCTTGCTGATCCACCCGCCCCGCCCCGAAGCCGCCCCCGCACCTCATCCACCCATCCACGCCCATGAGCCTCAAACGTATCCTCGTCACCGGCGGCGCCGGCTTCCTAGGCAGCCACATTTGCGAGCGGCTGGTCAAGGCCGGCCACGACGTGATCTGCCTGGACAACCTGTTCACCAGCCAGAAGCACAACGTCGAGCACCTGCTGGGGGCCAAGAACTTCGAGTTCATCCGCCACGACGTGACCGAGCCGATCAGCCTTGAGGTGGACCAGATCTACAACATGGCCTGCCCGGCAAGCCCGGTGCACTACCAGTACAACCCGATCAAGACCATGAAGGTCTCGGTCATGGGGGCCATCAACATGCTGGGCATGGCCAAACGCACCGGCGCGCGGATCTTGCAGGCCAGCACCAGCGAGGTGTACGGCGACCCCACCCCCGAGCACCACCCGCAGACCGAGGCCTACCGCGGCAACGTGAACCCCATCGGCATCCGCGCGTGCTACGACGAGGGCAAGCGTGCCGCCGAGACGCTATTTTTCGACTACCACCGGTCCAACGGCGTGGACATCCGCGTGGTGCGCATCTTCAACACCTACGGCCCGCGCATGCACCCCTACGACGGGCGGGTGGTCACCAACTTCATCGTGCAGGCGCTCAAGGGTGAAGACATCACCCTCTACGGCGGCGGCCACCAGACCCGCAGCTTCTGCTATTGCGACGACCTGGTGGACGTGATCATGGCCCACATGAACAACGAGCCGGCCAGCGGCAACCCCCAAGACGCCTTCGTAGGCCCGGTGAACATCGGAAACCCCGGCGAGTTCACCATTCGCCAGCTGGCCGAGAAGGTGATCGAGCTGACCGACTCCAGTTCCAAGATGGTGGACCTGCCGCTTCCCAAAGACGACCCCTTGCAGCGCAAGCCCGACATCAGCCTGGCCCAGCGAGAGCTGGGCTGGGAACCGAAGATCGGCCTGGAAGAAGGGCTGAAGCGCACTATCGCTTACTTCAAAAGCGTCGACCTGGACAGCTTCCGTAAGCCGACCGACCACGACGCGCACAAGAGCAGCAACGCGTCGAAGCACTGACCCGCCCTGAAACTAGAAACACGATGCGCCAGACCCTTTGTGTGCTTTTGCTTGTGGCCGCGACCACCCTGCTCGGTGGCTGCAACGCTGTGCTGGTCGACGAGCCTTTCGGAACACCTCTGAGCGAAGGCCAGGCCGCCCATTACGTGGGCGCGTACGTCGGTAACCGCGGCAGGCCCCTCGTCGTGCGGCAGACCGGCCCTTCGTCGCTGCAAGCCGCCGTGATCGATGAAAACGAGCGCCACGGGTTTCACATGCTGGTGGTGGACCTGGATCTGCGCCGCTGGGACAACAACACGATCCTTTTCGGGAAGATCAACTACGACGCTTCTTCGGTCGATGCGGACGAAAACGAAGACGGCGTACTGCAAAAACGGTGGGGCTTTATGTACGAAGTCAACCGCAATGCCGCATCAAACCCGCCGCGCCCGCTAGTGTTTACCCCGCCGGACCGCGCCGCGTTCGACGCCCTGATCCAGTCCGGTGAATTGCCGGGGCGGGAAATCGGCCGTGACCTGCTGCTAGAGCCTGCCGAGAAGGCCTTGAGCGAGAAGCTACGCGGCAACCTCCGCGGCGCCGAAAAGCTGTTCCGCTTCGACCGCCCGATCGTGTTTACCCGCCTGAATTAAGATGGCCGCATGAACGTTTCGCACACCACCCGCGCCGCCATCGCCGACACCCAAGGCAGCTACGAACTCGCCGACATCCAGATCCACCCCCCCGCCGCGGGCGAGGTGGCGGTGGCCGTGAAGGCCTCGGGCGTCTGCCACACCGACTACGACTCGATGAGCTGGGGCCACCGGCACGTCATGGGCCACGAGGGCGCCGGCGAGGTCACCGCGGTGGGCCCGGGCGTGGGCTCGGTGGCCGTGGGCGATCGCGTGCTTCTGAACTGGGCGGTGCCCTGCGGCGGCTGCCACGCCTGCCTGCGCGGCCACCAGAACATCTGCGAGCAGTGGAACGAGGTGACCGCACCCGACCCTGCGGAAACGGGAGAAGCGGCCGCCGGCGCCGCCCGGCCCGAAGCCACCACGCTGGGCGGCGAACCCATCCGCCGCTCGTTCCACCTGGGAACCATGAGCGCCCAAACAGTGGTGCGTGAACAGGCGTGTGTGCGCATCCCCGACCACGTGCAGATCCCCTGGGCCTCGGCCTGCATCATCGGCTGCGGGGTGATGACCGGCTACGGCTCGGCGGTGAACAGCGGCCAAGTGAAGCCCGGCGACGACTGCGTGGTGCTGGGCTGCGGCGGCGTGGGGCTCAACGCGATCCAGGGCTGCCGCATCGCGGGCGCGGCCAAAATCATCGCGGTGGACCTGAGCGCCGATCGCCTGGAGATGGCCCGCACCTTCGGCGCCACCCACGTCATCCAGGCCCAGCGCGACGACGCGGGGCTGGCGGGCGTGGCGCAGCAGGTCGCCCAGCTCTGCGGCGACCCAGACCGCCCGCGCGGCGCCGACATCGCCATCGAATGCACCGCCGTGCCCGCCCTGGGCGCCGCCCCCCTGGCCATGGTGCGCAGCGGCGGCACCGCCGTGCAGGCCAGCGGCATCGAGCAGGACATCACCGTCGACATGCGGCTGTTCGAGTGGGACAAGACCTACATCAACCCGCTGTACGGCGGCTGCCGCCCGCAGATCGACCTGCCGCGGCTGCTGGAGCTTTACGCCAAGGGCGACCTGCTGTTGGACGAGATGATCTCCAAGTCCTACGCGCTGGACGAGCTGGGCCAGGCCTTCGACGACATGCACCACGGCCGCATCGCCAAAGGCGTGATCGCCTTCGATTAACCCCACACCCACCATCCACCCACGCCCCCTCCAACTCGTATTTCGTTCTTCACTTTCGATTTTCAACCCATGCCCCGCTTCCGCACCCTCGAACTCTCCGACCCGCCGTTTGAATCCGTGGGCCTGCGCCACATCACCGTGAAGACCGCGAACCTGGCGGGCCGCGGCGACATCAGCGTCTTCGTGCCGCGCGGCACCCCCGCCGACGCGGCGCTGCCCGTGGTCACCCTGTTGCACGGGGTGTACGGCAGCCACTGGATCTGGGCGGGCAAGGCCGGCGTGCACCACACCTGCCAGCGGCTGATCGACGCCGGAGAGATCCCCCCGATGCTGCTGGCCATGCCCAGCGACGGGCTGATGTTCGACGGAAGCGCCTACCTGCCGCACAACGGCAAAGACTTCGAACGCTGGATCGTGGACGACGTGCCCGACGCGCTGGTCGAGCTCAAGCTGCCCACCACGCCCGCCGCCCCGCGCTTCATCGCCGGTCTGTCGATGGGCGGCTACGGCGCGCTGCGGCTGGGGGCCGCCTATCCCGACCGCTACGCGGGCTTCGCCGGCCACTCGTCCATCACCGTGTTCGACGAAATGGCCCAGTTCGTCGAAGAACCCCTGGCCGACTACACCGATCGCCCCGCCGACTCCTCGGTCATCACCGCCCTGCGGGCCCACGCCGACCGCCTGCCGCCCTTCCGCTTCGACTGCGGCGTGGACGACCCGCTGATCGCCGGCAACCGCGCGCTGCACGCCCAGCTTGACCAGGCCGGCATCCCCCACGTGTACGAAGAGTTCGACGGCGGCCACACGTGGCCCTACTGGACCCAGCACGTGGCCACCACGCTGAAGTTCTTCGGCGGGCTGGTGTGACGCGCCGCGGGCGTTACCATTTGGCTCTGTTTCCTAAAACGCCGCTTTTCAACCTTGTTTTTCCTTTCGATTGGACCCCGCCATGGCCATCCCCACCGACTTGTTTGATCTCACCGGCCACGTGGTCCTGGTCACCGGCGGCGGCTCGGGCATCGGCAAAGCCTGCGCCGAGGCGATGATCCGTCACGGGGCCAAGGTGATGATCGGCGGCCGCACCGTCGAAAAGCTGGCGGGCGCGGTTGAAGAGCTCAACCGTCTGGCGGATGGGCAGCCCTGCGCCGCGGTGCGGCTGGACGTGGCCGACGACGCCTCGGCGCAAGAAGCCGTGGCGGAAACGGTGACCAAGTTCGGCGGCATCCACGCGGTGGTGAACTCGGCCGGGGTCATGTGCAAAAAGCCCACCTTTGAGCTCACCGGCGAAGAGGTCAACAACCTCTACAACATCCACGTCACCGGCGCGCTACGTGTCTCGCAGGCGGCCGGCGAGCATTTCAAGACGCAGGGATCCGGCTGCATCATCAACATCGCCAGCATCTCCAGCTTCATGAGCCTGACCGAAGTGACCGCCTACGCCTGCGCCAAGCACGCCATGATGGGCCTCACCCAGAGCCTGGCCAACGAGTGGGCCAAGCACGGCATCCGCACCAACGGCATCGCTCCGGGCTTCATCCCCACCGACATCAACCGCAAGATGATCGAGGGCACCGACCGCGGCCGCCGCATCCTCGAACACACCCCCATGGCCCGCTTCGGCACCGGCGACGAGATCGCCGGCGCTGCGGTGTACCTCGCCAGCCAGGCCGCCAGCTTTGTCAACGGCATCACCATCCCCGTGGACGGCGGCTACCTGGCCAGCGGCATCGGCGACTCGGTCGCGCCGTGGGCAGCCACTACGGAATAAAGCGGATTTAGTTTTCAACCCATTACTATAAAATCGTTTGCAGGGGTGTTTGCGAGATATCTGTGTTGTGATCTATAATCGTTTTTTTGCCACACCTCTTATTTCGAATCATTTTTTTGGCGGGGTAACCGGTTTTTTGGTAAGCATTTGTTCAGTTTTGGCCGAGCAACGGCGTTGCACAGCCGGCTTCAACGAGCGCTATGGATCCACCTGAACCCCATTGAAAAACCGCGGGCTACCGCTACTTGATCGATGCCTACGGGCTAAACGTTCTTCCGCCGCGCCGCGAGTCGTTCGTCACCGAACGCGGGATACGCCGGACGTGGGAGGAAAGTGGCCGCGTACGTGAAGTCTTCTCGCCGCCTTATGCGCGGCCGGACCGGCTAGACGAGCAGTTGGTCTTTGCGCTCAAATACGATGGCACCGAGCTTGGCGTGTTGGCCGCCCTGTTTCAAAAAGTCTCCGCTCTGGACATCGCGGAGACGGTTCGCTCGAAGCCGACCGGGAAATATGCTCGCCGGGTGTGGTTCTTATACGAGTGGCTCACGGGGGAGCGCCTCGACCTGCCGGACCTGAACCAAGGCAATTACATCGAGCTGCTCGACTCAGACGTCTACTACACCGGGCCGGTGCAACCCGTGGCCCGTCAGCGGATGAACAACAATCTGCTGGGCAAGGCCCAGTTTTGCCCAACGGTCCGCCGCACCGAGCGGTTCCGGGTGTTTGACGCGGCCCAGTGGGACCAGGTTTGTCGTGAACAGATGGCGGGCGTTCCCGAGGCGGTGTTGCGGCGCGCGGTGAGCTACCTATTTCTCAAAGAGACATGCAGCTCTTTCGAAATTGAACACGAGACCCCCACCGCATCAAGAGCAGAGAGATTTGTTGCGGCGCTGGTTTCGGCAGACTCCGAGAACTATGTGACCAAGAGCCGGCTGCTGGCACTACAAAATGAAATCGTCGAGCCGCGTTTTCGTGACGACGACTTCCGGCCAGATCAGAACTACATCGGTCAGACGACCGGCTACACCGAGCAGAAGATCCACTGCGTGTTCCCGCCGCCCGACCAGGTGCCCGGCCTGATGGCTGGGATCGAGCACCTGCACCGCCGGCTCGAAACCAGTTTATGGCCGCAAATCCCGGCGGTGGTGCATGCGGCGGCGGTCAGTTTCGGGTTTGTTTTCACGCATCCATTTTCCGACGGCAACGGCCGCATCCACCGGTTTTTGATTCACCACGTGCTGGCCCGCCGCGGCTTCACGCCCGAAGGCCTGATTTTGCCGGTCTCGGCGGTCATGCTTGATCAGCAGCCGGCCTACGACGCCACGCTGGAGGCATTCAGCCGGCCGCTGCTGGAGCTCATCGACTACACGCTGGATGACGCCGGACGGATGACGGTCAGCGGCGACACCGGTGCCCTGTACCGCTTCCCTGACCTGACACCGCAGGCCGAAACGCTCGCGGATTTCGTCGAACAAACCGTCAGTCAAAGCATGCCGCAGGAGATCCATTTCTTGCTGCGTTACGACCGAGCCCGAACAGCGGTGCGAGACATCGTCGATATGCCGGACCGCTTGCTGGACCTTCTTTTGCGTTTGATGGGGCAGCAGGGTGGCACGCTCTCCGCGCGCAACCGCGCAAAGCACTTTGACATGCTGACGGACAGCGAGATCGCCCGGATCGAGGCGGCGTTTGCCGCGGCCATGCAGGCCGATGCGCAGCCTTGAGCCCGGCGCCGTGTTTAATACCGCGGTGTGAGATCAATCCAACAGCCGCCGGATGATCGGCCCGTAAGCATCGATCCGTCGATCACGCAAAAACGGCCAGCCCCGACGCCAGGCCTCGACCTGGGCAAAGTCGATCTCCACCACCAGCGCTTCGGGCTCGGTACCGCTCGCTTCGACGATGACGCTGCCGCCCGGATCGCAGACGAAGCTGCGGCCCCAGAAGGTCAGATCGTCTTCGGTACCCACGCGGTTGATCGCGGCCACAAACACGCCGTTGGCCACCGCGTGGCTCTTCTGAATGGTCTGCCAGGCGGCGAGCTGCTGGGCCTTGTCCTCGGCCGTTTCGCCGTGGTACCAGCCGATCGCCGTGGGGTAGAACAGCACCTGCGCGCCCTTGAGCGCGGTGAGTCGCGCGGCTTCGGGGTACCACTGGTCCCAGCACACCAGCATGCCGGTGTGCACGCCGTCCACTTCCTGAGCGCGGAAGCCCAGGTCGCCGGGGGTGAAGTAGTACTTCTCGTAGAACCGCGGGTCGTCGGGGATGTGCATCTTGCGGTAGCGGTCCACCACGGCGCCCGATGCGTCGATCATGACCGAGGTGTTGTGGTACACGCCCGGGGCGCGCTTCTCGAAAAGCGATCCGGTGATAGCCACGTCCAACTCGTCGGCGAGGTGTTGCAGGTGCCGCGTGGTCGGCCCGTCGGGCACCGGCTCGGCCAGATCAAACCTAGCCTCGTCTTCGGTCTGGCAAAAGTAAGGACCGACGAAAAGTTCTTGCGTGGCGATCAGCTTGGCACCCCGGCCCGCGGCTTCGCGGATCAGCTCGGTGGCGACGGCGAGGGTGGCGCCCGGCGCGGCGTGGGTCGGGCAGGCGTGTTGGATGAGGCCGAGGATAGTCATGCGTTTCGCGACCTGGCGGGGTCCGGGTGGGGATGAGAGGGCGAGGCTCCGACCCAGCCGCCGGCCCATGCGACACCCGCTGGGTCGGAGCCTCGTCTTCCCATTTAAGCAAATGAGAACCGAAAGCCCACCTGCGTGGGAACTTCAGCCGGTGCCACGCAGGCCCGCGGCGATGCCCTGGACGGTTTGGCGTAGGGCGTGGTCCAGGGCGGCAACCTGGGCTTCATCGGCCCCGCCTTCTTGGGCCAGGGCGGCGTTGCGGCGTTTCATGAGCTCGACCTGGACGAGGTTGAGCACGTCGACGTACGGGTCGCGGGCCTCGACCGAGCGGCGCAGCCAGCGGGCGCCGCCCAGCAGGCTGTCTTGCCCGCAGACGTCGAGGATGATCTGCCGGGTCTGCTGCATGTCGGTTTTGAGCATACCGCCGATGTGGCGGCCCGCGTGGGCGTCGGGCACCAGGTCGGCGTACCAGTCAATGGCGTCGGCGTTGGCCTTGACCACGGCCAGCTCGGCGTTGTGGATGAGGGTGTGGAACCAGGGCCAGCGGCGGTACATGGCCCGGAGGGTGTCGAGCCCGCCGTGGTCTTGCGCGGCGTGGGTGAGGCCGCGGGCCAGGCCGTAGAAGGCGGTGATGGGACAGCGGGCCTGGGTCCAGGCGAAGGTGTAGGGGATGGCGCGGAGGTTGGTTAGCTCGCGGCTGCCGCCGCGGCGGCTGGGGCGGCTGCCAATGGGCAGGCGTTCGATCTGCTCGATGGGCGTGGCGTGGGCGAAGTAGGTGAGGTAGCCCGGGGCTTCGATAAGCTCGCGGTAGGCGTCGCGCGACGACTGGCTGGCCCGCTGGATCAGCTCGACCCATTCGTCCGACAGCTCCGGGTCGCCTCCGGCGGTGACCACGAAGGTGGCGGCGGTGATCTGTTCGAGGTGGCGCTGGGCGATCTTGGGCTCGTCGTAGCGCTCGCTGAGCACCTCGCCCTGCTCGGTAACCCGCAGGCGGCCGTCCACAGCGCTGCCCGGCAGGGCGCGGATGGCGCGGGCGGCGGGGCCGCCGCCGCGGCCCAACGAACCGCCGCGGCCGTGGAAGATGGTGAGCGACACGCCGTGCTGCGCGGCGGTTTGGGTCAGGGCCAACTGGGCGCGGTACAGACCCCAGCAAGCCGAGAGGTAGCCGCCGTCTTTGGCGCTGTCGCTGTAGCCGACCATGCACTGCTGCTGGTTGCCGCCGGCTTCCACGTGGGCGCGGTAGGCCGACTGACCGAGCAGTTCGTCCAGCACCTGGGCGCTGCGTTTCAAATCGTCGATGGTTTCAAACAGCGGGACCACCGGCCAGGGCGCAGCGGTCTGAAGAAAATTGGAGTTAGAATGGGGCATTCTCAACAACAAGGTTTCTCTATCGGAAATAAAAATGATGCTATTGGATTGGTACGATTAAGCAAATCGTTCTTTCCGTATCATAAATTAAGTAT
>CALLPP010000119.1 GCA_938015655.1 uncultured Algisphaera sp. | reverse complement strand
AACCTGGACCAAGCCGCACCACCACTGGGCGTCGGTCACCCCGGTGGTGTTGGATCGGTACCCCAAGACCGACCGCACCGCGGATCGGGCCGGCTGGACGCGGGAGGTGTCCGCGATCGTGGCGCAGAGCTGCACGCGGGCGGGCTTGCCCGAGCCCGTGGCGGTCGATATCGATACCACCTCTTGGCACCGCGGCAGCCCCCGGGCCACGCCCAAGCGCCGCCGCGACGGAGGGCCGCTGGGCGGCGGCTTCTCCCGCCTGCCGAGCAAGCCCGGGCGGCCCGCGCGTCCGCAGGTTCACGTGTGGCTGGAGTTCGACCGGCCCGTGGGCGGGCCGGTGTTTCTCGGAGCGGGGCGGTTTGCCGGTTACGGGCTTTGTAAACCGCGGGGGCCCCGCGGCTGATCGCCCGGACTCTCCTCACGCCTCTTTTTTGCCTCTTGCGGATTCCTCCGATGCCGACTTCGACGCTCGCCCCGCCTCCGAATGACCTGGCCGCCGCCGACTTCGGCGCGTTCTTCAACGCCCTGCACGGGCGGCCGGACGCCCCGCGTCCGCCGCTGCCCTGGCAGACCCGGCTGGCCCAGCGGGCGGCGGCGGGCGACTGGCCGGCGTACCTGAAGCTACCCACCGCCAGCGGTAAAACTGCTGCGCTGGACATCGCCGTGTTTGCCCTGGCCGTGCAGGCCTGCCGCCACGCCCGCCACGGCGAGGCGATCACCGCGGCCCGCCGCATCTTTTTTGTGGTGGACCGCCGGATCATCGTGAACGAGGCCTTCCGGCGGATGCGCGACGGCGGCCCGGACCAGGACGGCCCGGACCAAGGCGTGGCCGGCAAGCTGAATGCGGCCCTCGCGTCGAACGGCGACACTGATCCGGTGCTGGTCACCGCGGCCCGCTGGCTGCAGTGGCTCACCGGCGACCCGCAAGCCCCGGCTCTCGATGCCGTTGAACTCCGCGGCGGCATCTACCGCGACGACGCCTGGGTCCGCTCGCCGCGGCAGCCCACCGTGGTCTGCAGCACCGTTGATCAGATCGGCTCGCGCATGCTCTTCCGCGGCTACGGCGTGAACGACCGGGCCCTGCCGGTACACGCCGCGCTCACCACTCATGATGTCCGCATTTTGTTGGATGAGGCCCACTGCGCCCGGCCGTTTCGTCAAACGGTCGCGGGCATCCGGCGCCTGCTGGAGCCGCGTTTCGCCAAAGAACCGCTCCCGCGAGCGCTCGAACTGACCGAAATGACCGCGACCCCGCCGGCCGATGCCGACCCCGGCGGCGTGTTTCAGCTGGACCAAGCGACGGACTACGCCGAAGGCTCGCTTTTGGCCGAGCGTCATGGCGCCCCGCGCCCCGTGGTTCTGGCGGAATCGACCGCAAAAGGCAAGGCGCTGGTCGGCAAGCTGAGCAAGGACCTGGCGGCTCACGCCGAAGCTCTTGCCGAGGTCACCGAAGACCGAGCACCGCGCCGGCGCATAGGGGTGGTGGTGAACCGCGTGAACCTGGCCCGCCGCACGTTCGAGCTGCTGAACAAAAAGCACCCGGGCCGGGTCGATCTGATGATCGGCCGCATGCGGCCCATCGACCGCGACGAACTGACGAAACGGCTTCAGGGCACGTTCGGGTCGGGCAGCACCGAAACGCTCGACGCGCCCCGTTTCGTCGTGGCCACGCAGTGCTTAGAGGTGGGGGCTGATCTGGACTTCGACGGCATGGTGTGTCAGGCCGCCAGCCTGGATGCACTTCGGCAGCGGTTCGGGCGGTTGGATCGTCTTGGGCGGGCGGCCGACCCCCGCGGCGTGGTGGTCATCACCGCCGAAGATCAGGGGGCCAAGGCCGAAGACCCCATCTACGGCGAAGCCATCCGCCACACGTGGACGTGGCTTCAAGAACAGGCCACTGACGGCGTCGTGGATTTTGGCGTGCGGTCGTTTGGTGGCCGCTGGGCGCAGGCGGTGGACGCCGATCCGCAACTGGCGCAGCGCGTCAACGCCCCGGTGGTTGATGCCCCCACGCTGATGCCGGCCCACGCGGATCTGCTGGTTCAGACTTCTCCCCGCCCGACGCTGAACCCAGACGTGTCCCTGTTTCTGCACGGCCCGGGCCGACCCCGGCGGGAGGTCAGCGTCTGCTGGCGGGCGGATCTTTACGCTCCCGATCGCGACGACCGGCTCGCCGAGCTGCTCGACGCTCCCGCCGCCGCGGCGGTGCGAGGCACCCCCCCCAGCCGGGCCGAGTGCGTGTCGGTGCCGCTCGCGACCGTTCGCGACTGGCTGCGCGGCAAGCCGGTGGCCGACGGCGGCGCCGATGTCGAAGGGGAACAGGCGGCCGCCGACGCCGGGCGTCCCGTCGATGACGCGGAAGTCACCTCGGGACGCTGGGGGCTGGTGTACCGCGGAGGGCAGACCCCGTCGCTGATCAACGGCACCGCCGAGAAGCTGAAGCGGCTCCAGCCCGACGCGGTGCTGGTGCTGCCCGTCGAGCAGGGCGGCTGGGACGAACTGGCCCACCTGCCCGACGCGCCTGGTCCCGCGATCGTCGCGCGCGTGCGTGAGGCGGCTGAAACCGATACGCAGCGTGCAGGTCGTCAAGAAGCGAGGTTTGCGCTCGCGGCGGTTGATGTGGCCGACGCCGCTTTTAAACAGAGCCGGGCGCGAGACAGCGTCCGGACTCACCCGCATTTGGCACGCAGTGCCACCGAGAAAAAAGCCTTACGCGAGAGCGAGTTCCAGCCGCACCAACGCGGCACGTGGCCGCTCAGCAAAATCCGGGCTCGACTCGCCGAGGTTGCGGAGCAGCCGGAACCGACGCACGCTTTGAACCGGCTGGCCAACGCCCTCGGGCCGGACCAAACGCTGACCGCCTTCAAAGCCGGCTTTGCGTTGGTGCTCCGCGGTCCCTTGCGGAAGCTCGGGGCCCGGGAGCGTGTCGTGGGTGGTCAGGCCGCCACGGGCGACGCCAGCTCGTTTGATGCCGCCGGTCCGATCAGCCTGGCGGACCACACCGCCGATGTCGTCGCCGAACTTGATGCCCTGCTGGCCGGCAGTGACGTACTGACGCCCTGCCGCGAAACCCTTCGTGAAGCGGCCAACCGTCACGACTGGGGCAAACTCGACCCGCGGTTTCAGGCCCGGCTCCGCGGGGTCCGGCCCGAGGTGGCCGGCTTTGCCGCCGTGCCGCTGGCCAAATCGGGCCGGACCTCCGATGCGCCCGACGCCGTGGACATCAGCGGCCTGCCGTCGGGTTTCCGGCATGAGACGCTTAGCGTCAGCCTGAGTCACCGGGCGCAAGTCACAGACGGTGTCGACCGCGGGCTGATGGACCACCTGATTGCCACCCACCACGGGCTGGGTCGGCCGTTCTTTCCTGTGGCCACAGCCGGAGCCGATGCGCCGCCGCTTGGAGTGAACCTGGCGCCAGTCGGGATCGACCTCACCGTGTCGGCCCGGGAGCGGATGGACGAGGTGCCGGCGCACCGTCTTGGTTCAGCTTCCAACGCCAATTTCTGGACACAGGTTCGGCGGTGGGGCTGGTGGGGTGTCGCCCGGCTGGAGGCTTGCCTGCGTCTGGCCGACTGGGCCGCCAGCGCCCGACCCGGGGCGCGCTGCAGCGGCGATGCCGAAACCACCGTCGCCACGCCGCGCGCCGTTGGCGCCAACACTCCGCCCGCCCGAAGCCTCGTGCTGCCGGGCCTCGACGGCGCCAACCCGCTGGGCTTCCTCGCCGCTCTCGGCACGCTGCGCGTGCTCGACGCCCACGTGTCGGGCTTGCGGATGGGCTGGGTGTTCGGGCCGTTGGGGCAGTGGTGCCCGCAGCTGGAGCTGCCCGCCGACGTGCCCGATGACGAAGCGGGCTTTGTCGACTACCTCACCGAGCGGCTGTTGCCGGTGGGCGCCCGGCACCCCCTGGTGCTCATCAACGAAATAGACGAGGTGGACCTGGTCACGGGCAAGGCCGACGGCCCCAATGCCTACGCCCGCTCGCTCGACGCGGACGACCCGCTAAACGGCTTGGATCGCTGGCTGACCGCCAACGGTTCGGACATTGCCCCGCCCGACGCCAACTCGCGGCTGCAGACCGCCCGCCGCGATTACTTCCCCGGCGGGGTGTCGGCCATCGTCGATGCGTGTACCTCCGATCACCTGGTCCGCAGCCTTTTCCGGGCGTGGGACTACGCCGACCCGTTGAAGAAAACCACCTTGCACCTGGAGCCGCGCGAAGACCGTCGCCACGCCTACCAGTGGAACAAGCCCGAGCAGGACAAGACCAAAGCCCACAGCGGCGGCATGCTGGGGGCCAACCGCCTGGCCGCCGAGGCGTGGCCGCTTTTGCCCGTGTGGCCGGTGTGGGACTCGGCCGCCAAGGAGTACACCGTGCAGACCTTGGGATTCCGGGGGCTGCGGTCTTACAACACCTCCTGGGCCTGGCCGCTTTGGTCCGACCCGCTCACCCTCGACGTTGTCGCTTCGGCGCTCGCGTTGCGGTTCGTCCTGCCACGCGGGGCGGAGCAAGAGCACCGCCGCCGGTTCGACGGCGACCTGATCCGTCGAGGCGTCGTCGGCGTCCGCCAGCTGCGCCGCATCCTTGTGGGAAAAACACCGAACTTCACCCCGTCGGTTCCCCTGCTCGAAACATCGGGCAAGCCGAACGCCGCGATCTTTTAACACCCCCGCCACGGACGGCGCCCCAACCCGCGACTTGCCCTTTGAGGAGTCTTCCGTGACCGAACCCGATACGCCGGGCCGCGCGATGCCTGCGCCCGATCCCGAGCCGAAATCCCCCGACGCCTCGCCGCCGCTACTGCGCTCGGTGCCGCCTGATCCGCCGGTGCCGTTTGACCTCGACGAGCCCGAGCCGGAGGTGACCGAGCCGATCCCGGTGCGGATGCTCAACGAGTACGTCTACTGCCCGCGGCTGTTTCACCTGATGCACGTGGAAGGGCGGTTTGAAGACAACGCCTACACGGTGGACGGGCGCCACGTCCACCGGCGGGTGGACGCGCTGGACCATGTGCTTCCAGATCCCACCTCGGACACGCCGCCCGCGGACGAGCCGCCCGCGGAGTCGGGCGGTGGCGGTGCATCCGCGGCGGAGGGCTCGGCGGCGCACGGGGACGAGCCGCCGGAGGTGTCGCGCTCGGTGCCGCTGGCGTCGGACGTGTTGGGGCTCACCTGCAAGCTGGACCTGGTGTCCACCGCCGGCGACGAGGCGGTGCCGGTGGAAACCAAACGCGGCCGCGTGCCCGACAACGCGGAACGTTCCTGGGAGCCCGAGCGGGTGCAGCTGATGGCCCAGGGGCTGCTGCTGCGTGAACACGGCTACCGCTGCGACCACGGCGTGCTCTATTTTGCCGCCAGCAAAACCCGGGTGGACGTGGTGTTCGACGACGTTTTGGAACGCCTGACCCGGATGTTTCTGCGCCGCGCCCACGAGGCCAAGCGGGCCGCCGAGTTGCCGCCGCCGCTGGAAAACTCGCCCAAATGCCGCGGGTGCTCGCTCAACGCCATCTGCCTGCCCGACGAAACCATCAACCTGCGGGTCATCGAGCAGGAGATCCCCCTGGACGACGCCGGTCACCCCGAGGTGGCCAAAGCCCCGGGGGTGGGGCACGTGCCGGTGCGCCGCTTGTTTGCGCCCCGCCCGACCGCGCGGCCGCTGTACGTCGAGCAGCACGGGGCGTTCGTGGGCAAGCAGCACTCGCGGATCGTGGTCAAGCGCGACGGCGACCTGCTGGGCCAAGCCCGGCTCAAAGAGATCAGCCACCTGGTGGTGCGGGCCAACGCCAGTATTTCGCCCGCCGCCATCCAGCTGCTGACCGAGGCAGAGGTTCCCATCCTGTATCAGACCGAAAGCAACTGGTTCCGCGGCGTCACCCACGGCTTCGGGCTGCGCAACGCCTTTGACCGAGCCGCGCAGTTCCGCACCGCCGATCAGCCCCAGAGATGTCTGGACTTCGCCCGTCAGCTGGTGGCTGACAAGGTGGCCAACCAGCGCACCCTCCTGCGTCGCAACGTGAAGCGCGGCCAGGCCCTGGACCTGGCCCTGCGCGACCTGGACGACCTGATGCCGCGCATCCCCCGGGCCGGGTCGCTGGCCACGCTGCTGGGTCTGGAAGGCAACGCCGCGCGGGTGTACTTCGGGCGCTTCGCCGACATGCTGCGCCCCAAAAACTTCCCCTCGGCTTGGGACTTCAAGCACCGCAACCGGCGCCCGCCCCGCGACCCGGTCAACGCGCTGCTGAGTTTTGGCTACGCGCTGCTGGCCAAAGAATGCACCGTGGCCCTCATGGCCGAGGGGCTGGATCCGTACTGGGGCTTTTACCACCAGCCGCGCTACGGCCGCCCGGCGCTGGCGCTGGATCTCATGGAACCGTTCCGGCCGGTGATCGTGGACTCCGCCTTGCTCAAGGCGGTCAACACCGGCATGGTCAAGAAGCGCAATTTTGTGGTGGGCGGCTCGGGATGCGTGCTGCACGAGGCGGGGCGCAAGGCCTTCATCCGCGCATACGAAGGCCGCCTGGACGAGATGATCACCCACCCGGTGTTTGATTACAAGTGCTCGTGGCGCGCCGTCATTTTGTTGCAAGCCCGCTTGTTGTCGCGCTGGCTGCGCGGCGACATCCCGCGTTTTGAGAACATCGTCACGCGCTAACCACGGGCACCGATCCATGCGCCGCCACTACCTCATCACCTACGACATCAGCGACGACAAGCGCCGCACGCAGATTTTTGAGACTCTCAAAGATCACGGCGACCACGTGCAGTTTTCGGTCTTCTTTTGCGACCTGAGCGCGGTAGAATTAGCGCAGGTCCGTGCATTGCTGCACCCCTTGGTTCACCAGATTCAGGACCAAGTCATGATCGTGGATCTGGGCCCGGACCACGCCCCGCTGGATGCGGGGGTTGAATGTCTGGGCAAGCCGTACGAGCCTCCGATTCGGACCATGATTATCTGATTCCGCCGGGTTGGTCGCTGCGAGCGGTCCGGTGGTCGCCCGAACCCGGGGGCCACGCGTAGTCTTTGACAGGTCAATAGTTAGCCCACACACCCCGTTGTTTTTTACCCCTCATGCCCGCCCGTTTTCGCCACCACTCGCTAGCCGTGATACAAGCTTTTTGTTATGCTGTGGATACAGCGGGCGGCGTTTCCGCGTCGTTCACGGCGCGGCCTCATTGAAGCCCCGGCGACCAGATCCGCGACGCTCGCGCGGTGGCGGTTTCCGCGTCGTTCACGGCGCGGCCTCATTGAAGCCCTGCCCACACCCACGGGCCACGGGCATCGCCGAACGTTTCCGCGTCGTTCACGGCGCGGCCTCATTGAAGCAACGCGGCTTGCTGTTCGATCACGGAGATTTCGGGCCGTTTCCGCGTCGTTCACGGCGCGGCCTCATTGAAGCTACCATAGGGAGTAGTGGGCCGCTCACACTTTTTGGTTTCCGCGTCGTTCACGGCGCGGCCTCATTGAAGCGACGCTTCTGGCAGCGTTCGTTCGGCCCAGATCAGGTTTCCGCGTCGTTCACGGCGCGGCCTCATTGAAGCACGCGTGAGCTCAGCGTTCCATGCTATTTTAACAGGAATGTTAGTGAAGAGTTTCTTCCTTTGTTAGCTAGGATTAGTAGACCAAACTCTTTTTATTATGATCGACAACTGCCGTCTTATATTTCTCCCTTCTTTTTTATCATATCCCGACACATCAGAGCAGACCATGACACGCCCCGGCATACACCTAGGGGTGTAAAACGATCACGAATTTTTCAAAAATCATTTTTCGACTATTTCGGCTCAAAAATCGATTATAAATCAATTATTTTCGATTATTTTTTTCCCTTATAAACGCTTTAAAAGGGCCAGAAAGTTTCTGGAATATGGTAACTATATGTCAATATATAGTATTGCCAGTGGTTCTAATAGAAAAAACAACTGATTTGATGTAACTTAAATGTGTATCT
>CALLPP010000118.1 GCA_938015655.1 uncultured Algisphaera sp. | reverse complement strand
GGGCGACGACCCGACGTACTGCGTGAAGTGGTCCAGCATCTGCGCCACCCGCTCGTCGTCCACGTGCTTGCGGATCTGCGTCGCCACGCTCGACCCCATCTTCATCGCCAGCACGTCTTTGAGCGTGTTTAAGCTCAGCGCCCCGCCCAGCCCACCGGCCAGGGCCATGTCCTTAAGCCCGCCGATCGACTTCCAGAAGTAAAAGTCGTCGCTGATCTTGTCCAGCCGCTCGGTCCACCGGATGAACTCGGGATACTTCTTCGCCGTGTCGCCCTTGGCCCCAAAGTCCTTGAGCGTCTGCACCATGCCCGCCACGTCTTCGCGCAGGTCCAGCACGCCGCCCCCGGCACTCTCGTCAAAGAAGCAGCGCCACTGCGGGTCCAGCCGCCGCAGGTCCAAATAGTCGTGCATGTCCCGCCCGGCCTCCTGGAACACCCGCTCCAGCACCTTGGGCACGGTCAGGATCGTCGGCCCCATGTCAAAGCGGAAACGCTCGCCTTCTTCGCCATCGCTCACCAGCTGCGCCGCCTTGCCCCCCAACCAAGCATTCTTGTCAAAGAGCGTGACCCGGTGCCCCCGGGCCGCCAGCGTGCAGGCTGCCGCCAGCCCCCCCAGCCCCGCTCCGACCACGGCGACCTTTTTCGCATCGCCCAACGGCCGGGCGGCAAGCGCAGAACTCGGGGCGGGCGCGGCGAGGGTGGTCATGGGCAAATCTCCTGATCGGGCCCTGCACTGTAGCCCGGTCGGGCGTTTTAAATAGAGCCGGCCCGCAGGATTCAAGCTCACGCTCACCGCGGGTTCCTCGGGCCCGCCCCGGGGCCCACGCCGTCGCGCGTCTGCGCACGAAACACCTTCAACAGTTCCGCCCCCCGCCGCCCGCGGGCCCGCCACCCACGCCCGTGCAAGGTTCCCAGCAGCGCTTTGAGCATGGGCAAGGTGTGCACGTCGGTCGGCCGCAGGTGCGGATACACCCGCCGCCGCCGCACGCTCACCGCCTTGGTCTGCGTGAACGCCAGCAGCCCCTCGGCCCCGCGGGTGACCCCGTAGCCGCTGGCCCCGCGCCCGCCAAACGGAAGCCGCGGGTCGGCGGTGGGCACGATCACGTCGTTGACCGTGACCACGCCGGCGTTCAGCCGGCGGGCGAAACGCCGCGCGGCGTCTTCGGGGCCGAACACCGACGCCCCCAGCCCGAAGCGCGACGCTGGCGGGCCACCGCGCAGCGTCTCGACCGTCAGCACCGGGGCAAACAGATCCACCCCGTGCAGCCCCGCGTCCGGCAGCGGGTCCAGCAGCACCACGGGGGTCAGACCATCGGCGGTGAACACCCCGGCCAGCCGCCGGGCCCCGCCCGCCTCGGCCTCCGCCACCCGCCGCTCGGCCTGCTCACGCACCGGCGTCGGCACCGGCACGGCCGGAGCCGACGCCAGGGCGTCCCGCAGCGCGGCCACGAACGCCTCCCGCACCCGCGCATCGGCCAGCACCCGCCGCGGCGCGATACACGTCGCCCCGCCGTTCATCCGCACCCCAAACGCCACGCACCGGGCCGCCAGCTCCGGGTCGGCGCCCCGCAGCACGTAGGCGTGGTCGTGCCCGGAAAGCTCGGCGATCAGCGGGACGCCGTGCCGGGCGCACGCCGCACGCACCGCCGCGCCGGTCTTTTCCCCGCCGGTCAGCACCACCAGGTCCGCGGTGTCCACCGCCGCCTCTGCCGCGTCCACCGATTCGTCCAGCACTTCCAACGCGTCGCGCGGCACGCCCAATGCCCACCACGCCTCGGCCAGCCGCCGCATCACCGCCCGCCCGCCGGGCGCCGGCTTGATGCGCACCCGGTTGCCCGCCGCCAGCGCCTGCAAGGCCTGCACCCCCGGCAGAAACAGCGGAAAGTTCCCCGGCCCGATCACCAGCACCGCGCCGCAAGGCTCGCGCCGTATCTCCGCCGACACCCCCCACAGCCACAGCGGCCGGCCGCGTGCGCCCAGCTTCCGCGTCTTCAACGTCCGGGCCGCACGACGCTCGATCCACCGGCACGCCGCGGCCAGCGGCAGCACCTCGGCCGACAGCGACTCGGCATCATCGCTGCGCACCGGCGAGCGCAAGGCCTCCAGCCACGGCGCGGGATCGTCCGCCAGCACGTGCCGCAGGCCGCCGAGCACCCGCGCACGTTCGCGTGCGGGGGTGGCCGGCCAAGATGACTGCGTTGGGTCCTGAATCGTCATCACGAGGGACTGAGGCGTTAGGCGTTAGGGCCTAGGGCTTAGTGAGAGCGCTGCCGCGGGCGGCGAAGTGCCATCGATGTTTGCTCTTTCTAGGCCCTAGGCCCTAACGCTTAACGCCTCGGAACCCCCCGGCGTCGCCGTCGCCGGGCCAGCGGGCGTCGCCGTCGCCGGCTCCGGCGCCTCCCACATCGCGTGCACGCCCAGGTCGTCACACAACAACCGCGCCGTGATCCGCGCGCCCTCGTAGATCACCGGCAGCCCGCTGCCCGGGTGCGTGCCGCCGCCCACCAGGTACACGCCGTCCAGGTCTTCAAACCGGTTGTTGGGCCGCAGGTGCAGCATCTGCCCCAAATTGTGGGCCAGATTAAACGTCGCGCCCTTGTAGATGTTCAGGTCATCACGCCATCCGTCGGGCGTGATGACCTTCTCGTATTCGATCTTCTCTTCGATCCCGCCCAAACCAAACTTCGCCAGCTGCCCCAGCACCTTCTGCCGAAACCGCGGGGCTTGCTCGGCCCAGTTCACGTTCGGATGCTCGTGCGTCACCGGGGCCAGCACGTACAGCGAGCTCTTGCCCTCGGGCGCCATGGTCGGGTCGGTCCGCGCCGCGTGCTGCACGTACACCGAGGGGTTGTCGCTCAGGCGGTGCTGGTTCTCGATCTCGTCCAGGTTCTTGGCGTAGTCGTGGGCCAAGAAGATCGAGTGGTGTTCCAGACCGCCGCCGATGCCTTCAAGCTCGTCGGGCGGCACGTCCACCCCCAGATACATCATGAACGTGCTGCACGAATACTTCTTCTTTTTCAGCTTCACGTCGGTCCACCTGCGCCGCACCGCGTCGGGCACCATCGTGGTCATGGCCTGGGCGAAGTCGGCGTTGACCACCACCGCATCGGCGGCACGTTCTTCACCGTTCACGCTCAGCCCCACACACCTCTTGCCGCTGAAGCGCAGGTCCGTGACCTCGGCGTTCAGCTCGAGGGTCACCCCCATGTCTTCGCACACCCGGGCCATGGCCTCGCTCACCGCCGCGCAGCCGCCGGTGGGGTGATACACGCCGTAGTCGTATTCCAGGTACGACAGAATCGTGAACAGGCTCGGGCACTTAAACGGGCTCATGCCCAGGTACTTGCTCTGAAAGCTAAAACTCAGCCGCACCTGCTCGTTGCTGAAATACCGCGCCAGGTCTTTGTCCACGCTCGCCCGGGGGCGCACCAGCGGCAGCATCCGCATCAGGCTCGGCTTGACATAGTCGGTCAGCTTCGCCCAGGGCTGCTGCAAGATCGGCGTGAACGCATCGAACTTCTGCCGGTTCTCGCTCAGAAACCGTGGGAAGTTCGCCGCGTCGCCGGGGCTGATGCGCGCGATCTGCTCCTGCATCCGCGCCACGTCCGGCGTGGCGCGGATGTCCGCGTGCACCTTCCCGCCCGCGTCTTCAAACAGCAGGTGGTACTGCGGGTCCAGCCGCACCATCTCCACCGCGCGGTGCAGGTCGTGCCCGCACATCGCAAAGAGCTCTTCCAGAATCCGCGGATACAAAAAGAACGTCGGCCCCAGGTCGAACTTAAAGCCCTGCTCGGTCTCGATCGTCGAGGTGCGCCCCCCCACCCGGCCGCGCCGCTCCACCACCGTCACGTCCACCCCGGCGTGAGCTAACAACAAGGCGGCCGCCAGCCCGCCGGGCCCGGCCCCCACGATCGTCACTTGCTTGGGCATAGGGCCGAGTTTAGGCGGCTCCGGCGTCCGCGGCCGGCCCGCCGCGGCGGCGGCACCCGTCACTACAAAACTTCACGTTTCCCCAGTCGCGGGCCCACTTCTTCCGCCACCTAAACGGCCGGCCGCACACTGCGCACGTCTTGGACGGCAGCTTCGCCTGCGCCACATTCCCGCGTCGCGGCTTCTTGGCCCGGTCACCCATCCGCCTGCTCCCGGGTCGAAACCTCCCACCGCCGGCGCGCCACGCCCTCCAGCGCCCGCAGCATCCGCGGGAAAATCTGCCCGTGGGCGGGCAGCAGCGCGTACCAGTACAGCGTGCCGGGCAGCCCGCGCGGCTCGAACAGGGCGCTCTGCCGCAGCAGGGTCTTCTCCCCGCGCGGCTCGATCTCCCACTGCAGCCACGCCAGGCCCGGCAGCCGCATCTCGGCCCTCAGCCGCAGCAATCCCGGCGGCGCGTCGGGGTCGCCGGCATGGGGCGCCCGCACCTCTTCCACCCGCCAGAAGTCCAGCGCGTCGCCTTCGCGCAGCTCCGTGGGGTGGCGGCGCCCGCGGCGCAGGCCCGGGCCGCCGATCATGCGGTCAAGCAAACCCCGCAGCCACCACGCCCAGTTAAAGGCGTGGTAGCCGTTGTCACCGCCGATCGAACACACGGCCCGGAAAACGTATTCAGCGGGCACGTTCGTACTGGTATTGCGCTGGTCGCGGGCCACGCCCTCGCGGTCTTCGATCACCCGCTCTACACCGGCGGTCACGGGTGCGTCGCTCCAGCGCGTCTCCACCGCGCCGGTGCGGATCTTGGCCAGGGCCAGCCGCACCGCCTGGCCGTAGGCGATCGGCTCGATCTGCGGGAAAAGCGACCGCGACCGCGCGGGGTCGGCCACCAGGTCTTGGGTTACCCCCGCCACCAGCGGCACCGCCAGCGCGTTGGGAATCGGCGTGACCAGCCCCACCCACCGCGCCGCGAGCTTGGGCGCTAAAAACGGCGTGGCCAGGATCATCCGCCACAGGCCGCGGGCCTCGGCCACGCCCAGCATCATTTGTTTGAAGGTCAGCACCTCGCCGCCGATGTCCACCACGCCGTGGGGCCCGGCGTCGAGCGCCGCCACCAGGTAGGCCAGCACGTCGCGCACCGCGATGGGCTGCACCTTGGTGTAGATCCAGCGCGGCGTCACCATCACCGGCAGGCGTTCGGTGAGGTAGCGCACCATCTCAAAACTGGCCGAGCCCGAGCCGATGATCGGCCCGGCACGAAACTCCGTCACCCGGCCCGGCAGCCCGTCGGCCAGCACGCGGCCGGTCTCGGCCCGGCTCTTGAGGTGGTGGCTGTGGACCTTCTTGGCCGCCGGCATCAGCCCGCCCAGGTAGACCACGTGCCGCGGACCGTCACCGCCCGCCGCGCGGCACGCCGCGACAAAGTTCCCCGCCGCCTGCCGGTCGCGCGCCGCAAAGTCGTCGCCGCCGACCATGCTGTGCACCAGGTAGTACGCCGCGTCCACGCCGGCCACCGCGGCGCCCAGGGTGCCCGAACGCAGCAGGTCGCCCCGCACCACCTCCACGTCGCGCTCCCAGGGTCGACCGCGGATCGGGTCGGCGTCGCGCACCAGCACCCGCACCCCGTGGCCCGCCTCAAGCAGCCGCGGCACCAGACGCCCGCCGATGTAGCCGGTCGCGCCGGTGACCAAGATCCTCATGCTTAAGCCTAGGCGGCAGAACGCCGGCGCTTCGACTGTTTTGAACGGGGTGAACCGGGTTGAACCGCAGAGGACCGCAGATAAAGCCTCTTCGCTTTCACGCACCACGCGGCCCCCGGCTAACGGTTTTCAACCGTCACTGACCCCACCCACGCATCCGCCGCCGCAAAGATCCGCCGCTTCCGATCACCGTCTAGTTTGTCCAGGCTCCGCGGCATCATGCTTAACCGGTGGTTGCTTTCAAAGAACCCGCGGTTGCGCCCCACGAAACCCCAGTACAGCCCGTCCACCACGTCGCACCACGGCTCGCCCTTCTTGTAGTGGTCGCTCATCTTGATCAGGTAGTTGCTGCCGCAGATATAAGGCTTGGTCGCAAAAATCCCCCCGTCACTGAAGAGGCCCATCCCGTAAACATTGGGCCCCATCACCCAGTCGCTGCTGTCCACAAACATCTCCATGAACCAGCGGTGGGCCGCGTGCGGATGCACCTGCGCCAGCGTCATCAGGTTGCCCATCACCATCAGCCGCTCGATGTGGTGCTGCCAGCCCAGGTCTCGGGCCTTGATGATCGCGTCGTCCAGCGGGGGCAGGCCGGTGGTGCCGTCGTACCAGCACGGCCTGAGCCGGCGTTCGTGCCCCCAGTGGTTCCGCGACGACTGCTCCGCGTCGAAGCGGTGGTACACCCCGCGCACAAACTCGCGCCAGCCGATGACCTGCCGCACAAAACCCTCCAGCGAGTTCATCGGCACGTCGTGCGCGCGGGCGTGCGCGACCGCACGCTCCACAATCTCCGCCGGGGTGATCAGGCCCAGGTTCATCACCGGGCTCAGCACGCTGTGAAACAGCACCGGGTCGCGTCCGCTGAGCGCGTCTTCGTACGGCCCGAACAGCGCGAACCGGTCGCTGAGAAACGCCTGCAGCCACGCCAGCGCCTGGCGGCGGGTGGTGGGCAGCCACAGGCCGCCTTCGGCCCGCAGCGTGCCGGGGTGGTCCGCAAAGTGCTTGGCGATCACCTCCCGCACGTCCGTCACGTGGTCGGTCGGCGCCGCCCACGCCGTGGCGGGCACCGCCTGGGCCTTGGGCAGCTTCTTGCGGTTGTCGTGGTCAAAGCTCCACTGCCCGCCCTCGGGGCCGTCGCCGTCCATCAACACACCCAGCCGGCGTCGCTGCCGCTCGTAAAACTTCGCCATCATCGGCCGGTCGTTCGCGTCGCGCAGGTACGCCGCGAACGCCGCGCGGGGGGTGACAAACATCGGCGAGGGCAAGAACGTCAGCTCCAGCCCCTGCGCGTCGGCGAAGGCGTGCATGCGCCGCTCAAAAAAGTGGTCTTCCACCTCCCACATCACCAGCTTGGTGAAGCCGCGGCCTTCGCAGAACCGCGCCAGCTTGTCCTCGTACGACGCCGACCACGCCTCGGCCCCCTGGTCCTCCAGCCGCTCGTAGTGCAGTTCGGCCCCCCGCCCGCGCAGCGCGTCGGCGTAGCCGCGCATGGCCGCGAGAAACAGGAGGATCTTCTGCTGGTGGTGCCGCACGTACGTACACAGGCCCCGGTCTTCGGCCATGAAGAACGACGCGTGGTGCAGGCGGTCTCCCAGTTGGGCGGGCGGAAACAGCTGGTTGCCCAGCACCACAAAAAGCGTGTCCGACCGGGACTGGGGCATTAAAGAGGCCATCGGCGGAGCCTAGGCCCGCCACGCGACCGCGTCGGCCCCGGACGCCGGGCGCAGCGACGCCTCCCGCGGCACCGGCTAAAATCGCTGGCTTATGCTCCGCAAGTTCCTTCAGTCCAAAATCCACCGCGCCACGGTCACCCGGTGCAACCTCGACTACGTCGGCTCGGTCACCATCGACGCGGACCTGCTGCGGGCCAGCGGCATGCAGCCCAACGAGGCGGTCGTCGTGCTGGACCTGGACAACGGCGCCCGCTTTGAGACCTACGTCATCCTCGGCGAAGCCGGATCCGGCGAGATCGGCATCAACGGCGCCGCGGCCCACCTCACCGCGGTGGGGCACAAGGTCATCCTGCTGACCTACGCCCAGCTCACGCAGTTCGAGGCCCCCCGCCACGAGGCCACGGTGGTGATCGCCACCGACGACAACCGCGTGGGCGAGGTACTGAGCTATCCCAGCGCCCTGCCCGCATCCACCTCCGGCCTCACCAACACCAAGGCCTGAGCCATGCAGTGCAATATCGACGCCCGCGGCAAGGCCGTCCGCCTGCGAATTGGCCTGCTTAACCTGGCGGCAGCTACGACGCTTGGGGCCCTCTGCCTCATCGGTATTTTTCAATCCGCATGGTGGTGGTTACTCGTCGCGGGTACCGCCGCCGGCGGGGCATTTGCTGTTTTCGAGGCCCGGGCTGGGTGGTGCGCCGTTCGTGCCCTGGGGCTGAAGACACCGTTGTAAAATTGAGGGGCGTCCGGTGGGGCATCGGGGTTCGAAAACACTATTTTCGAAAAATACCTGACAATGACCCTCCTCAACGACCCCATCTTCAATGCACTGTCGCAGCCTGCGGCCCGGGTCGGACCCCGCGGCATACTGCTTGAATTCAACCGTGCGTGGCTGGCACAACGCCCCTGGGGCATCACCGAGCCCGGCAGCCAATTAGGCGACCGATGCCCACGCCTGGACCCACTGGGCGAAGCAGTCGGGCAGATCAACCGCCTACCCCTCACTTTGGACGTCCAGGAATCGCTTCCCGACGGGGATGACGCGCCGCCGCGGCACTGGCACATCACACTGACCGCTATCGATCAAACCACCGCCCTGCTGATGGCCGACGACGTTTCCGACGCTCGGGCAACTTCCGACCGCCTTGAGGCAGTCATTCAAGAGCAGCCCGAATTAATCTGCCGCTTCACACCCGATACCACGCTGACCTTCGTCAACCAAGCCTACTGCACGTTCTTCGGCAAGACACCGGAACAAATGGTGGGGCATCACTTTTTAGAATTTCTCCCGCCTGGCCAGCAAACACGGATTCAGAAACGGCTGGCGGGCCTCACCCCCGAACAATTCTCCAACGACTACGAGATCCCGGTTGTACGCCCCGACGGCAGCGACGGATGGCACATCTGGAGCGACCGTGCTTTTTTCGATCATCGCGGCCGGGTGGTCGAATACCAGTCGGTGGGCCGCGACATCACCGAACAGAAACGCATCGCGGCGGAGCTCAAATCACGCCGTCAAGAGACCCAACTGATTCTCGACAGCATCCCCGCGCTGGTCTGGTTCAAAGACCATCAGGGAAACATATTGCGGCTGAACCGCCGCGCGGCGGATCTGGTGGGACTTCCACCGGAAGAGATCGAGGGCCGCCACACCAGCGAATTTTTCCCCGAACACGCCGACCAGTACCAACTCGACGACGACGCTGTCTTCGCGTCGGGTGCGGCCCGCCTGGGCATCATCGAGCCGGTGGTCGATGGCACAGGCCGTAGCCGCTGGTACCGCACCGACAAAGTCCCGTTGAAGGTCGAAGGAAAATCATTCGACCGCTTGCTCGCGCTGTCGATCGACGTGACCGACCTGATTCGCGCCGAAGAACGCATCCGCGATAGTGAAGCCCGCTTTCGAAGCCTCTTCGAACGGGTGCCCGCAGCGGTGTTCGAACACGATCTAAGCGGGCCCGCCGCGCTGGTCGAAGAACTCAAGGCCGCCGGAATCACCGACGAGCACGCAGAGCAATACCTGATCCAGCACCCCGAAATGGTGCATGACGCCAACCGCCGGACTCAGATCCGCGGACTGAATCAGGCCCTACGCGATCTGTTCGAAGCCGACGACAACAGCCAGGTCATCGACGCCTTCCGCCGCGGAAAACTGGGCAACTCAATGGTCATCGGCCGCCGTAAAATCCTCGCCCTCTGGCACGGTACGCCCAGCGTCGAATTCAAAATGACCGGGTACACCATGAGCGGAAATCCGTTAGACCTGCTTTTTCGAATGGACTTGCCGCGAGACATCAACGGCCAGATCGATCCCTCGCGCGCCCTGATCAGCCTCACGGACCTGACCGAGCGCACCCGACGTATCTTCGACGAGGCCCGGGTGCAGCAGGCAGCCGACGAGCGGCGCAATCTGGGACACGAACTCCACGACACTCTCGGCCAGCAACTCACGGGGCTGCGCATGCTCGCCGCCACGCTGCACCGACGCATGGCGGCCCGCCGCGTGCCCGAGGCTGGTGACGTGGCCGAGCTGGGCGAACTCATTCAAGAAGCCAACGTAGAGGTGCGACGCCTGATCAGCGGCCTCACGCCCGAGTCCATCACGGCCAAAGACCTGACCACCGCCCTCAACGCCCTGCGCCAAAATCTCGAACGCACCCACGGGATCACGGCGTTTCTGCACGCCGCCCCCCCCCCCGACCGGCTCACCGACGAACAAGCCAACCACTTGCTGATGATCGCCGGCGAGGCCACGCACAACGCCGCCAAGCACGGAAACCCAACAAACATACGAATATCACTGATACCGCATGACGGGGATTTGGTACTGGAGATCATCGACGACGGCCAGGGCCTGCTCGCCGCGGACGCCGCAAAAAAAAGCGTCCACCCCCGAGACCCCCGCCAATTTTCTAGGGACCACCCCGATTCATCATCGGGCGCAGTCCCCATGAGTGGTCGGGGCATGCACATCATGCGGTATCGCGCTCGTCAGATTGGCGCTACAATCTCGTTTACTTCGCCTCAAGGCGAAGGAACGCGTGTTCAGTGTGTCCTGCCTTCGGAAGCAGGCCACCCTTTCCCACCGCGTGCTCAACCCACACCCCCACGTCCGCCCCGAGGTCCAACTTGAGCGCTGCCATCTCAAAGCCCGCCCGTATTCTGATTATTGATGACCACCCGATTGTCCGCCGCGGGCTTGCAGGACTCATCAACGAAGCCGATGACCTCACCGTGTGCGGCGAGGCAGACAGCCTCGCCCAAGGGCTTACTCAACTCCGCGAACTCGCTCCCAGCCTGGCACTGGTGGATCTCTCTCTGGGCGATGGACACGGACTGGAACTCATCAAACAAGCCCGCGCCGAAGGCCTGACCACCCGGCTGCTGGTGGTCTCGATGATGGACGAAGCGCTGTACGCCGACCGCGTGCTGCGGGCAGGGGCCGAGGGCTACCTACGAAAAGAAGAAGCCACCGAAAACATTGTCACCGCCATCCGCGAGGTGCTAATCGGCAAGGTCTACCTCAGCCCCACCGCTACCGCGCGGGTCCTCAACCAGGTCGCCTCCAAAGACGGCATCGACAAGACGCCGATCGAGACTCTGTCAGACCGCGAGCTGGAGGTTTTCGAGCTTCTGGGCAGCGGGCTGTCGAGCCGCGACATCGCCGAGCGGCTGGAGCTGTCGGTCAAAACCGTCGAGACCTACCGCGAAAAGATCAAGGCCAAGCTGAGTCTGAAAAACGGCACCGAACTCACCCGTCACGCCATCCACTTCGTGATGGAAAAGACCACGGAGAACTGAGGGGTTACGGAGGATTGAGAATCTCGGCGGGCGTTGCTGAGCGGGAGCACGCCATCCGCGGCGATCTCCTCAACCCTTCTGCGCGTGAGCGTATGAGCCGAAAGGCGGCAATCAGCAACAAAAGACAAACCGTCGCGCCATAACCGTAGACCAAGGCTTGCACTTCGAATTAACGATGGCGTACGGCATCTCGAACACCCCGCGATCCTCTCTCAAAAAATCTAAACATCACGGACCGGAGATACCGTCGTCCGCATCCTCAGACCGTGTACGAAAAGCGCCCATTCTGTCGATGAGCGTGTATGACACGGACGTCTTACCCCTCGGACCTCACCGATGTGCAATGGAAGCT
Organism: uncultured Algisphaera sp.; assembly: GCA_938015655.1. Classification (GTDB taxonomy): domain Bacteria; phylum Planctomycetota; class Phycisphaerae; order Phycisphaerales; family Phycisphaeraceae; genus Algisphaera. The sequence continues at coordinate 103 of CALLPP010000118.1, read as the reverse complement.
CATCGAGCCGTTGATCCCCAAACCCTTACCCGGCGGTCGGCCCCGAACCGTTGAGATGCGGCAGATGGTCAACGCGATCCTCTACATCAACCACTCGGGTAAC
>CALLPP010000117.1 GCA_938015655.1 uncultured Algisphaera sp. | reverse complement strand
CTGCGCGACGTGGGCCTGGCCCTGCACACCCGCGGGCTGCGTCGGCTGAGCGCCGGCGACGTGGGCGGCGCCACCGACGACCTGATTTCGCTCCGCCGCCTTGCCGCGTGGGCGTCGCGCGGCCCCACGGTGGCCGACGGGCAGTTGTCCCTGGCCATCGGGCGGCAGGCCGACGTCTTGCTGACGGCGCTCTACACCCATCGGGGTTTTGAACGCGCCCACTACAGCCGGTTGCACGGCGCCACGCTGCCCGCGCGGACCGCGATGAGCACGTCGGTCCGACGCTTTGCACGGGTGCTGGTGCTGGACACCGCCACCCGCGCCGCCCGCGATCCCGCCGCGCTGGCCGTGGCCCGCGCGGCAATGGGCGTGCCCGACGCGGACCAAGCGCTGTGGGAATCCGTCGCCCAGGTGCTCGCCGATCCTCGCTTCGACCTCGTGGGCCTGCTGGGGCAGATCAACTTTCTGTACGACGAGATGCCGCTGCGCAAACCAGACGAAACCCTGACCGCGTTCGCCAAGCGGGTCCACCGTTACCGCAGCATTTTGGAACGCCGCGGACCGAATGCCCAAGAAATGAGCATGCTGGCTTCCTACAGCAGCAAGCCGATGGGCGAGGACGCCTTCCGGATCGCCCAGTCCGGGGCTTTCAAGCTGCTCACATCGCTGCCCATCGTTGGCGACGTCGCGCCGCTGCTGTCCGCCGAGACCGCCCGGGATCAAGCGGTCGTGGCCACGCTGGCCGCTTCGGTGAAAGACTTCGAGCTGGGGCGCGGCCACTACCCCGCCGCGTTGGATCAGCTAACCCCCGGCTACATCCCCCAGCTGCCCCGCGATCCGGGCGACCACGGCGCCATGCGTTACCAGCCCGGCGACGACGCGCGGGGCTTTGTGCTCTACAGCGTCGGGGCCAACGGGGTCGACGACGGAGGCGTGGCCGGTTCGCCGGCCGAGGCCGAGGGCGACCTGGTGTTCCGGGTCGGGCGCTAAGGCCGCGGCTCTAACACCGCAGCGAATCACTTAAACACCTTCGGTTTAGATTGATCGAAGACCGGGGCCGATACTGCGTGGCCTGTCCATAGATCATCCGAAGCGGCGTTCTAGGCCCGCGGCAGAACCAGATCAAAGCCCAGCTGGGCCACGCCGCCGTCGGCATCGGGCAGCGCCCGGGCGATCATCCGCGGCCGGTCCGCCGCGGGGTGGCGCTGCAGCAGCCGGTCGGTCGCGTTCAGCGGGTGCCCGGGGAAATACATCTGTGTGGTCAGCTCCACAAACCCGCGTTTGGTCACCTTCCAGTGCAGGTGCGGGGGCCGGTCCCAGTCTTCGGTGGCGGGGTACGCGCCCGGCACCACCGTCTTGAACCGAAAGCCCCCGCCGTCCCCGCTGGGCACGACCGCCCAGCCCTGAAAGTTCGGATCCAGCGGCGCGTCGCGGTCGTTCCGGGTGTCGTGCGGGTGGCGGTAGCGCCCCGCCGCGTTGGCCTGCCACAAGTCCACCGTCGCGTCGGCGACCGGCCGGCCGCCGGGGTCCATCACCCGGCCCGTGATCCACACCGGCGTGCCCAGCGCGACCCCCTCGCGTCCCTCCACCCGCGTCAGGTCAAAATCGCGGTCTTTCTGCATCACCACCGGGTAAAACGGCCCGGCCACCTCCGCCGGCGTCGGCGAAGACTGCGCCCCCGCCCGCGTGCCCGCCGCCGCTGCGGCGCCCGCCACGCCGGTACGCAACCCCGCTCGCAACACGTCACGTCGGGTGGGGTCGGGCATGGTGGGGCTCGTAGAAGGTCGGAAGTCGGCCTTAGATTTTACGCGACGCGGCGGCACGGGCCGCGCGGTGGTTGATGGTGGGATCGGGTCGCACAACCCTAAGTCATTGGACTCGCTGCGCTCGCGCGTTGCGTGAAGCCGCACGGCGCACCTTTACCCGGGTTGTGGGCCACCTCGCGGCCACGTTCCGGGCACCGAGTTGAGCGGCGGGGGTTCGCCGACGTGCCGCGGGGTGCGGGCGCCGGGCGATGAACCGAAGACGTGATCGCGCGGCTGAGGGTGGATACCGCTGCGGCGATCGACCACGACCTGAGCGTGGGCCCCTCGGTGGTGGGGCCCGCCGCTGGGTGGCGATCGGACGGGTTGGGTGTCGGGTCTATTCACCGGGGCGGTTCCCTGACGTTGCCCTTTCAGCCGTTTTTAGTAAGACCAATCCTCGTGTCGGACCGGCAGTTGATTTAGTAGCTCGCGCCGCTGCGGCCACTGCGGCAGGTGCTGGTTCATACAAGCCACAAAACGCTGGTTGTGGGTCGGTTCTATCAGGTGCGTCAGCTCGTGTACCAGCACGTACTCAAGACATTTGGGGTCTTTCTTGGCCAGGTCGGTGTTCAGACGGATCGCGGCGGTGGCGGGCGTGCAGCTTCCCCACTTCGTGCGCATCTTCCGCACGCTGATCCGGCCCCCGGTGACCTTGAGTCGCGGCTGCCAGGTGGCGAGCAGCTTGGGGATCGCTTGGTAGATCTGCTGCCGGTACCACGCCGAAAGCACGTCGGCCCGGCCGGCAGCCGTTGCGCCGGCCCGCATGGTGAGGGTCATTCGCTGGGGGTTGATCTCGAGCTGCGGGGCATGGTCGCCGTCGCGGAGTTCCAGGAGGTACCGTTGACCCCACACCCAGTGGCTTTCGCGCTCCAGATACTCGCGTGGGGGCTCGCGCTCTTGCGCGGACAGGCGGGTCTGCTGCCGGCGGATCCAGCTCAGACGCGCGATCGCGTATTGGGTGATCTGCTCGACGGGCATGCCGCGGGGCGCAGAGATGCGGACCGCGCCGCCGGGCGGGTAGACGCTGAGGTGCAGGTTTTTGATGTCCTTGCGGACGACCTCGACGTCGAACTCGGCGATGGTCAGCGGAGCGGGCATCAGTACTCGTGGTGTTGGTAAAGGATGCCGAACACGCGTTCAACGTCTTCTTCGTTGCCTAGCAGCGGGAGCAGGGCTTCGCGTTTGATCTTGTTCTCTTTTACTTTGTTGCCGCGGAAGCCGTCTTGCCGAACCAGAAGCACGGCTTCGTGGACAGACTCGGCAAGCTCGGCGTCCTGCCCGAGGTTATTAAACAGGGCAAGTTTGCCGGGGGTGTCGATCCGTTCGGGCGTGTCGGGGGCCTGGCCGGCTTCGACGCGGCGAACCAGTTCCTCGATTTGTTCGAGGTAGTTCTGGTACTCGATTGCTTTGGCTCGGCGGTTGGCGATCAGTTCGCTGAGCAGGCTGGACATGCGGCCGAAGAAGGCGGGGTCGGTGGTCTGCTTCTGCGTGATGGTCGCGCGGACGTTATTTTCGATCGTCTCGGCGACGGCACTCTGGCCCAGGCCCTGGTTCTCCAGCTTCTCCGCGATGGCCTGGGCGATCCCGCTCTTGACGATCAGTTCGAGCAGCGGGCGCTCGGCGAAAGGGGAGATGGTCCGCGGGTCTTCGGCCCGGATGTAGGTATCGATGAGGAAGCGCATGTCGGCTTCAAAAGGCTTGACGTCGAGCACCTCACGGGCCGCAAGGCGCACGGCATCGCGGGCCTTGACGAACCAGCGGACGCGGTCTCTGAGGCGTGCGGTGTCGGCGTCGGAGTAGCCGGCGTCGCTTAGCTCGTCGGCGAGGTTGGTAAAGGCCCGGGCCAGAGCGGCGACCGATCCGTAGAGGGCAACGCGGCGCGGCTCGTTTTGTTTGAGGTCGGCGGGTTTCTCGGGGTCGCCGCAGAAGTGCCGGATGAACGCGTCCAGGTCGCGCGGAGGCGGCACGGGCTGGCAGGTCAGCTCGGCGGCTTCGAGGGCTTCGTCGAGTTGCGACCGGCCCTTCTCTAGGCGGCTCTGCATCAGAATTTCGGCAGATGCGCCGTCGTCGGCGCCGTCCAGTTCTAGCTCGGCGGTGTACACGGCGATGGTCTTCTCGACCGCCTTGAACAGGTCTTTGTAGTCCACGATGTGGCCGACCGTTTTTTCGGCGCTGTCCAGGCGGTTGGTGCGGCAGATCGCCTGGAACAGGCCGTGGTCGCGCATCTTCTTGTCGATGTAAAGGTAGCTGCACGAGGGGGCGTCGAAGCCCGTCAGCAGCTTGTCGACGACCACCAGCAGCTTCATGCGGGCGGGCTCGTGTACGAAACGGCGTTTGGCTTCGGCCTCGTAAGCCTGCGCCTTGCTCTGGTTCGGTCCCGCATCGACGTCTTTGAGCAGCTTCTCGTACACGCGGTAGATGGTCTGCTTGTCGGTCTCGGTGTTCGCCCCCATTTCCTCTTTGCTCACGTCGCCGGCCTTGGGGTCGTATGACGTCACGATCGCGCAGCGGCCGCGAAACTCGGTCTGCTGGAACCGCTCGAAGTATTTGCAGGCCTCGTAGATGCTTGAGGCCACCAGCAGGGCGTTACCGCGTTCGCGTTTCAGGATGGGCTTAGTTGCAAAGTCCATCACGATGTCGTTAACCACCTGGTCAATGCGCGACTTCGAGCTGAGCACCTTCTGCATGGTGCCCCACTTGGCTTTCAGCTCGTCGCGCTGCCACTCGCTCAAGCCCTCGGTGCGGGCGGCGAACCAGTCGTCGATCTTCTGCTGGTTGCCCAGGCGCTGGTCGATGTCGCGGGCCTCGTAGACCAAATCAAGCACGACCTTGTCTTCCACCGCCTCGCCAAACTTATAGGTATGGATATAGCCGCCGAAGACCTCGCGGCTGGTTTTTTGGTCTCGTTTCAGCAGCGGGGTGCCGGTGAAGCCGATGAACACCGCGCCGGGCAGCAGCGTCTTCATCACGCGGTGCAGCTTGCCGCTCTGGGTGCGGTGGCACTCGTCGACGAAGACAAACAGCTCGCCCACGGCCGGGCTGGGGGCGGCCTCCAGTTCGCGGATCATCGCGTCGAAGTTGGCGGGCGACTTGCCGTCCGCGTCGCGGCGGCCAAACTTGTGTACCAGCGAGCACAGCAGCCGGGGTTTGGCTTGCCCGAGCGCCGCGAGCAAGTCTTTCGCGCTGCTCGCCCGGTGGATGGCTTCACCGCTCTGGCCGAACACGCCGTCGATCTGGGCGTCCAGCTCGTCGCGGTCGGTCACGATCAGCACGCGGGCGTGGGGGTTGGTCCGCAGGATCCAGCGGGCCAGCAGCACCATCACGATGCTCTTGCCGCTGCCCTGGGTGTGCCACAAGATGCCGCCCTCGCGGCGGGCGACGTGCTCCTGGGCCCGCTTGATGCCGAAGTACTGGTGAACCCGGGGCACCTTCTTTCGCCCCCCGTCGAACAGCACGAAGTCGCGCATCAGCTCGATGAGCCGGTCTTTGCGGCACATCTGGGCCAGGTGCTGGTCCAGCCGGTTGAGGTCGGCCAAGTCGCCGGCGTCTTCTTTCCAGCGCAGGAAGTACTTGGCCGGGGTGCCGACGGTGCCGTAGGCCAGGCCCTCGGCGTCGCTGCCGGCGAAGACCAGCTGGGCCGCCGCGAAGAAGCCGGCGTTGAAGGTGTCCTGCTGGTTGGAAAGCAGCTGAGCGACGCCCTCGCCGATGCTCACCACGCTGCTCTTGAGCTCGATCACGCCCACCGCGATACCGTTGACGTAGAGCACCAGGTCCGGGCGCCGGGTGGCGGCGCCCTTCAGCGTCACCTCTTGGGCGATCGCGAAGTCGTTGTTCTCGGGGTGGTCCCAGTCGATCAGCTTCACGTCGTGGGTGAAGTCGCCCGCGTCGGTTTTAACGTTGACGGGGTAGCGCAGCAGCTCGTAGACCGCTTGGTTCTTCGCGTACAGGTCGGTCCCGGGGTGGTCAGCGACGTCGCGGAGTTTCTTGATCGCCCCGGAGATCTGGGCGGGCGGCACGCCCCGCTTTTTCAGCCACTTCTCCAGCAGCCCGCGCTCGACGCTGGCGTTGCCCAGCCGGTCGGACCAGTCGCCCAGGTACGCGTAGCCCAGGCGGTCGCGGAAAAGCGCGACCACGCGGTCCTGGGTCTGGCGTTCGGGGGAGCCGATGTCGGTCATGAGGCGGAGTCGGGCGGGGGGGCGAGCACTTCCCAGCGGCCGGACTTGGTGGGGCCGACGTGGCGTAATCGCTCTTCGGAACGTAGTTTAGCAGCCGCCATTTCGACCGCCCGCGTGCTTTTGCCCAGCCGGGTGGCCGCGGCGGCCAGCGTCAGCGTGGGCTCTGCCCGCAGCAGCCACAGGAGGGCCTCCGGGGTTTTTCGGGGTTTCTCCCCCGAAGTTTCTACCGAAGTTTCTACCGAAGTTTTTGGGGGGGTGGCCTTGGTGGTCGCCATCGCTTCGGAGAACATGAACTCGGTCCAGAGTCCGCCGTGGTCGTATCGCAGCGAGGGTCTGGGCGTGTCGGCGGCGTCCGTCGCGTCGAAGATCCGCTCGATGCCCCGGCCCCACGCCTCGATCATGCCCGAGCGGAAAAACGTGTGGGCGATCACGGGGTTGAAGGGGATCGACGGGTGTTTTTCCAGCAGGCGCTGCACCGTCCAGCCCTCGGGCAGCACGCCGGGGTTCCAGATCATCAGCCGGTCGTCGTACACGCTGATCTGGATCGGCACGCCGGTGGCGTAGTCCTTGTGGATCACCGCGTTGAGCAGCGCCTCGCGCAGGGCGGCCCGGGGCACGGGGTAGCGCTCGACCCGCTGCACGCCCTCGTAGCGGATGGCCGCCCGCAGGTACTTGGTAAGGATTAAATCCAGCCCGCGATCGACCTGCGCGAACAGGTCGCCCTCGATCACGTCGTGGTAGACCAGATCGGCGTTGGTGCGGAAGAAGCCGATCTTCAGGTAGGCCCCGGTCACGCCGGGCAGGTCGTCGCCGGCAAACAGCAGCGTGGCCGCTCGCTTCAGCCGGCCGTCTTCACGCAGCCGCAGCTTGTCGAGCAGGGCGGGCAGCGGCTCGTTGGCGGCCGCGTCGTCCAGCCGGCCGCTGGCGACGGCGCGTTTCAGAAACGACTTCACCGCCGCGGGCGACAGCTGGTCGATCGTGACGCCGGGCACCGGCACGCCGTCCCACGTGCGGCCCTGCTTACGCAGCAGGAAGCGGTCGAGCGCGGCCCCCTTGAGCTGCTGCTTGGTGCTGCCGCTGCGGTAGTGGTACTCCCCGCGGTAGCTGATCGGCGTGGTGTAGGCCTCAACGACAACTTCCAGATAGCCTTGGCCGCCTTCGTCGCGCAGGTTCACGTCCACCATCACCCCCAGGATGTCGCGGGCCTGGTTGGGGATGTCCTCCAGCAGCTTCTTCGCGTTCTTGAGCCCGACGACTTTGCCCTGGTCGTTGCGGCCGATGTGCAGCGTGCCGCCGTCGGCGTTGGCGAAGGCGCAGATCCACTTGAGGTGCTCGTCGCGCCACGACTCTTTCCACTCGGTGTGTTGGTCTTCCTGGGGGCTCATGGCGTGCCCTTAGTCGTTTCGGTTGCATCGGGGAATAGCTTGCTGCATTTCTTAATGGCTGATGCGATACGGGTGTCCGCGAACACAGCCCGATCGAGCTTGGGTTTCCACTCTTTGTTCCCCGCGAGAACACCCTTGACGGAGGCGACGTTGGCCGGTGATCCGGATTCCCTCAATTCAGCCACTGCCATGGCCACGGTCGCCAGAAGCTCCAGTTCTTCGTTTTTGACGAATCGGAATTGTTCAAGCCATTGAACGATGGCAGATCCGTACCATTTCTCGAAATAGGCGTTAGCTTTATCAATGTCCGGTCCCGCGACGAATCCTTGGTACTTCCCCCGTTTGGATTTCTGGGCGTAACCACGTTCGAGGGCGATTTTTTCGGGCCCCCCGTAACGCGTGGCTGGTCGGTAAGGCCCGGCCGCCTTCTTTAGATATCCTTCGGCTTGCCGTTCGGCGTGACGGTGAAGCAAGTAAGAAAGCTTGGTGTAACGCATCCGGCCGAGAGGGTACTGCTCGGATCCAAAGTTCTGTGAAAGTACCGCGATGACAACCGCTTCGTTGAACTGCCAGCTGTGTGGCTTTTTAGTGTTTTCTCTAGCTGGTGGCACTGCTGGCCGATCGACGAGCCGGATTCTTCCGGTGAGAAGTTGCTGCATCATGCCTTGCTTGATGCGGCGCGCTTTGGCCAGTTTGGCTTCGAGGGCGGTGATCTCGGCGTCGATGTCGGAGAGGACGGTGGCGATGGCGGTTTGTTCGGGGAGGGACGTGGGTACGTGGACTTCTAGGCTCCGTAACTGTGTCTTTCCTATTTCAAGAAACGTGCTTCCGCCACAGAGTTGAATCATCGCGTCACGCTGTGTCAGCATCAGGTAGTAGAGGAACTCGACATCTATTCCATCGCGTGGAATCAAGTTCTTAAACCCTTGATTGGTTGTCATCGGTACAAGATTGATCGCGCACTCGCCGATCGTTGCGCGAGTTGTCATGATGACGGATCGAGCAGGGATTAGTTCGGCGGAACTAGACGACAGGCCTGATTTGGTGATCGTTCGCGCAGTTTTGATGAGATACTTGTGCCCTTCAAGAGCAGTAATGTCTGTTGGCGTGGTCCAGGGTATTCCGCCGCCCCAAAAAGATAAAGTTGTGGTGCTTGGAGTTCCGCCACTGCGAATGTCTGCCAGTTGCTCAATATATTTCTCTGTCCACTCCCCCTCAAACCCCAGAAGGCGGGTTTTGCCGGTGAGGAGTTGCTGCATGGCTCCTTGTTTGACGTCGCGTTTCTTGGCGAGCAGTTGCTCCAGTGATTCGATGAGGCCGTCCGCGTCGGTTAAGGCTTCGGCGATGGCGCGTTGTTCGGCTTCTTCAGACGGTACCGACAGCTCAATCTCATGTAGGTCGTTTCGATTAACCCCCGGCACGCCGCTTTTACCGCTGTGCGTTCGGTAGTCAATCGTCTTAAGCAAATGAAAGACGAATGTTGGGTTATTCCCCTGGAAGTCTTTTACGAAAAGCGTTGTATTGAGTGGCCAGTAGTCTTGCTCAACCAAGAAAACTTTGCCGATCGTTCCATACCGACCCGTGACGACTCCCGGCGCCGGAGCCATCGCTTGGTCATGGTGCGAATCAACGCCGGACGACGTAACGATCGGAACGGAACCCTCGCGACGTAATCGATGTGGCAGGTCATACCCACGTTGAAGCGTACACACGTGGCCAAGCGTTTTAGATTTCCACGCGGTGTTCATGTTCCCGCCCCCATTTTTTCCAAGTGCCCGCGCACTTTGTCTTCAAACGTCCGCACCCGCTCGGTCAACTCGGACATCGGCTTTCCATACCGATCCCCCAGCTCGCGCACTTGGCCGACCAGGGTCTGGCTGATGCGATCCATTTCACCGTGGATTCTGCGGTCGAGCGTGGCGAGCCACTTGTCTTGGATGACCAAGGTCTTGATGTGGGATTCGGTGAGCGTGGGATAGTGGGCCAGGGCGTCGGCGTCGAGCTTGGCCTCGGCGGTTTTGATCTTTTTCTTGAGGGCGGATTCTTGGTCGCTGTGTGTGAGCCAGTCTTTGAGTACGGCGAGCTCGTCGGCGGCGGTTTTGTCGCTTTTGAGCTCTTTGATGCCGGCTTTGACGGCGGCTTTGTTAATTTTGTCGAACTCGGCGAAGGCACCTTCGTCGCCGCCGTGCTCTTCTTCAAGCTCGGTGCAGTGGGCGGCGGCGGCTTCGGCTTGGGCTTGCAGCTGGGCGATGGCGTCGCGGTCGGCGGCGAAGTAGCGGTCGACGATCAGGGCTTTGGGCACGAGGTCGCAGGCCCAGCCGGTGTCTTTGGTTTGGCCCTTCTTTTTGCCGCTGGTGATGGTGGCGAGCACGCGGTGGGGCTGGGCGACCCAGCCGTCGGCGGCCAGGGCGTAGGCGTCGTCCTGCATGACGTTGTCCCAGTAGGTCATGAGGTGCTGGTAGACGGCGTAGGGGTTGAGCAGGGGCTGCTTGCGGTAGTGGTGCAGCAGGGACTCGCCCAGGTCGCTTACCAAGCTGCTGGGGGTGAAGCCGGGGGCGAGCTTGCGGAGTTGGGTGGCGGTCTTTTTTTGCCAGGCCTCGCCGTGATGCTGCATGTCGGTGCAGAAGGCGGCGAACTGGGGGTGGTCGCGGATGGTGGTTTGCAGGGCAGAGGGTTCGACGGCGAGGTCGGCGTAGCCCGGGCGGTTGGGGGTGAACAGCGCGGCGCGGAGGTCGGGGCAGATCTGCCAGTAGGCGTCGAGGGCGTCGATGTCGGCCTGGGGGATGCCGCCTTGCAGGTGGCCGGCGAGGTCTTGGGTGGGTTCGATGCTGGCTTTGGGGATGTAGCGGGGCAGGTTGAGGTTGAAGTCGTTGTTTTGGATCTCGTCGAGCGAGGCGAGGGTGCTGAAGCCGGGGACGACGGTGTTGGTTTGGTAGATGTCGTTGATGTAGTGCAGGTCCCGCTCGCGGAGGCGGTTTTTGTTGCCGTCTTTCTGGAAGCCGGCGCTGGCGTCGATCATGAAGACGCCGCGGCGGGCGACGGCGTGCTTTTTGTCAATGACGAGGATGCAGGCGGGGATGCCGGTGCCGTAAAACAGGTTGGGAGGCAGGCCGATGACGGCTTGCAGGAGGCCGCGTTGCACGAGGTTTTTGCGGATGACCGCTTCGGCGTTGCCGCGGAAGAGCACGCCGTGGGGCAGGATGCAGGCGCCCACGCCGGTGGATTTGAGGCTGCGGACGATGTGCAGGAGGTAGGCGTAGTCGCCCTGCTTGGCGGGCGGGACGCCGAAGCCGGCGAAGCGATCGTGCGGGTCGGCGTCGGGGGTGAGGCCGGTGGTCCAGCGTTTGTCGGAGAAGGGGGGGTTGGCGACGACGTAGTCGAAGGCCTTGAGCTGGCCGGCGTTGGGGGTGCCCTTGACTTCGAAGAACTTGGGGTCGGCCAGGGTGTTGCCCTGGGCGATGGTGGCCCCGGGCTGCTGGTGCAGGATCATGTTCATGCGGGCCAGGCCGCTGGTGGTGGCGTCTTTTTCCTGGCCGTAGAGGGTGACCTCGGCCCGGGCGGCGTCGCCGACTTTCAGCAGCAGCGAGCCGCTGCCGCACGTCGGGTCGTAGACGGTGGTCTGGTTGGTGACCTTGGCGTCGGCGATGCCCAAAACGTCGGCGAGCAGGCGGCTGACCTCGCTGGGGGTGTAGAACTGGCCCTTGCTCTTGCCACTTTCGGTGGCGAAGTGGCGCATGAGGTATTCGTACGCGTCGCCGAGGATGTCGTCGTGGCCGGCGCGGTTCTTGGAAAAATCCAGCCGCGGGTCTTCAAAGACGGCGATGAGGCTGGTGAGCCGCTGGACCATCTCCTTGCCGGTGCCGAGCTTGCCGCCGTCGTTGAAGTCGGGGACTTTGGTGAGGGCGTTGGCGGTGGCGAGGGGGCCGACGATCTTTTTGTTGATCTGGTCGCCGATGTCGTCGGTGCCCTTGAGGGCGACCAGGTCGGCGAAGCTGGCGCCCGCGGGGACCTCGACGTCGGCGAAACTGCCTTGACCGGCGTACTTGTCGCTGACGTATTTGATGAACAGCAGGACGAGGATGTAGTCCTTGTATTCGCTGGCGTCCATGCCGCCGCGGAGCTCGTCGCAGGCGGACCAGAGGGAGGCGTAGAGTTCGGATTTTTTGAGGGCCATGGGCGTGGCTGGGAGGGCGGTGCTGCGGGGACGCGAGATTCAGTGAGATGTTGGCGGGTTATGCGCCCAGCGGGTCGGCGCCCAGCGTGCCGACGAGGGTGTCGAGGTAGCCGGGGGCGGAGGCTTTTTTGAGCTCGGCCTGGGCGGCGGTGCGGCGGTCGGTGAGGTTCAGGGCGGTGGCGTCGTGGGGGTTGAGGCCGCCGTGGATCGCGGTGTCGAGGCGCTGGACGCTGGCGGTCCAGCGGGCGATGTCGCGCTCTTGGCGGGTCGCTAGCCGCTTGCGGTACCAGTCGCTGTTGAGCACGGCGTCTTTGGTGAACATGGCGCGGATGTCGGGGTGGTTGACGTCTTTGCCTTCGAACTGGCCGTGGGCCATGATGTGCAACAGCGCTTGCAGCGGGGGGCAGGCTTCTTGGATGGCGCCGCCGTCGAAGTACTCCATGGCGACGCGCTGCTGGGCTTCGGTGATGTTGCGCACGCCGTCTTCGTAGGCGGCGGGGTCTTGCTGCTCGGGCTTGAGCATGTCGTCGGTGAAGACTTTGACGGGGTTGTCGAAGACGCGGCCGAAGAAGCGGGCGACGAACTTGCGGGTGACGCGGTAGCCCAGGCGCGAGGCGAGCACGGGCTGGCCGTCGGCGCCGGTGAAGTCTTGCAGGGGTTCGAGCAGGCCGTCGGCGATGAGCTGGGCGGGCTCGACTTCGTCGGGCGAGAGGCGGCACCAGATCTCGGGGATGAGCAGGCTGATGTCGTGGCCCACGGCGTAGCGGGGGCCGACGTAGCCGGCGCTGGTGGAGAAGCCGTGCAGGCCGGTGAGGGCGTAGCTGACCAGGGCGGTGTTGAGGTCGGCGGTGGGGCGCAGGGCGTTGAAGGGGCGTTTGGTGAGGGCGCCTTCGCTGCCGGCGCCGGTGGTGCTGGGGCTTTTGCCGGTGAGCGAGCAGATGAAGTCCATGAAGAGCTCGGGCAGCTCTTGGTAGTGGATGGGGTTGTAGACGGCCAGGGGGCGGATGCCGGCGTTGTAGTCCGGGGGGTTGTTGCGGCGGCCGATGAGCACGGCGCTGACGGGCACGGGCACGGGGTCGCCGTCGGGCACGCCGCGGGCCAGGCGGGGGGCGAGGTCGGCGAGGTAGGGGGTGAGGGGCGCGTGCAGGTCGGGGCGGGTTTGCAGGTAGCGGGGGTTTTTGGTGGGCTGGCCGTCGACCAGGCGGGGGTGGTCCGAGGCGCAGACGTGGCCGCCTTCTTGGGCGGCGCGTTCCAGCAGGTCGCGCATGGGCTTGCTGTAGCCGTCGAAGGTGACGACGTTTTTGACGATGGCCCGGGCCTGCTCGGCGTCGAGGGGTTCGAAGTTGGAGATGAAGTTGTCGGGCTGCGAGAGGTCCAGCTCGGTCTGGCGGTCCAGGCCGCGGTGGATGGCGTCGTCGGGGCGCTGGAAGAAGCGGTATTCGCAGTTTTTGATGAACTTGAAGGCTTCGCCGGGGAAGTGGGCGTTGAGGTTTTTGAGCTGGGCTTTGGGCACGACGACCGAGGCGGAGATGTCGTCTTCGGTGGACATCTTGTCGGCGGGCAGGAAGTCTTGGCGCAGCTTGAAGGTGCGCCAGGCGGCGGCGTCGTCCAGGCCCACGCGCAGGTAGCTGCCCACGAGCTTGCGGCCGTTGAGCTTGAGCTCGTGCCCGGGGAAGCCGTTGACGGCGTCGACGCCGAAGTGCTTGCGCCAGGCGGTGGGGGATTCGGGGCCCTCGCCCCAGGCGGGGTCGTAGAAACGCTTGATGATGAAGACGATGGGGAAGATGTAGGCGGGCAGGCCGGCGAGCCAGGCGTTGTAGTCTTCGGTGTAGTCGTCGCTGGGGGTGAGCAGCTTGATGACGCTGCCGACGCTGCGTTCGGGGTCGAGCAGGGGGCGGCTGGGCTTGGCGCCGGGCAGGGGGTTTTTCCAGCGCGGGCCGTAGTCGCGGTCGAAGATGGCTTGGCAGCGGTCCAGGTCGGCTTCGACGTCGGCGACGTAGATGGGGCCGTAGAGCATGTAGTCGCGCAGCGACTTGCTGATCTCGCTTTTGCCCCCGCCCGAGACGGTGCAGGGCTTGTGGCACAGCCAGCCCTCGCTGACGGTGCCCACCAGCCGCCAGCTGGGGGCGCCCGGGTGCTTGACCATGCGGAAGCGGTAGCCGCTGGGGGCCAGGTAGTGCTTGCCGGGCTCGAGGTCGATGCGCTGCGGGGTGCCGCCGCGCTGCCAGGTGATGGAGAGGTCGGCGACGCGGGCGAGGGCGTCTTCGGGCACGTAGACGACCTGGGGGAAGTTGTTGTCGACGCCGTAGCCCTCGGGCATGACGGTCATGCGGTCGGCGTGGTCGCGGGCGACGTCGTCGAAGGTGCGGCCGTTGTGGCGGCGGCTGTCGGCGCGGAAGGCTTCGCCCAGGTTGTAGCTGGCCCAGGCCAGGGTGCCCCCGGCGTGTTCTTCTTCGCCGTTGCCCATGAGGTTGGTGGCGTAGGAGATCTGGGTCTTGACTTCTTTTTTGCAGTAGCCGAAGTAGTTGTCGGCGATGAGGGTGACGACCACGCCGCGGGCGTCGCGGCAGGTGACTTTGAAGGCGCCGCCTTCGTTGTAGATCTCGGTTTCGTTTTCCCAGCACATGCCGTCGCGCTTCTGGGCGTCGGTGGCGTCTTTGACGTGCGGCAGGCCGAGCTCTTTCTTGGTCATCTGGTCCAGGTGGGGGGCCAGGATGACGCAGCCGGTGTGGCCCGACCAGCCGAAGGCGTCGAGCCCCGCGTCGTTCTCGGCGAGGTCCGGGTCGCCGGCGTTGCCGAAGATCGACTCGACAAAGTCCAGGTTGCTGACCAGGGCGCCGGGGGCGAAGAAGCGCACCTCCATGCTGAGCGGGTCGACCACGCCGGGCACGGCGGGGCGCACCAGGGGGCGCAGCAGCAGCGAGGTCCAGGCCTGGGCGGGGGCTTGGCCCAGGTCGCGGGTGAAGGGCAGGGCGGCGAGTTCGGCGGGGGGCCGCATGGCCGCGGCGAACATGCGCAGGAATACGGCGCGGGGCACGGCTTTTTTGCCCGCGGGCACGGGCAGGCCGTCTTCGACCACGTGGAAGGTGCCGGCGGTGGTGCGTTTGTCGTTGCGGGGGTTGTGCACCACGCCGTTGTGCAGGCGGGCGGACTGCACGTACTGGTTTTCGAACCGGTCGGCGCCGGCGGGCAGGCTGAGGGTGCGGGCCACGCCGTGGCGGTCGAGGGTGAGGGTTTCGCCGGGCAGGCGCAGCACGTCGGCGGGGGGGCGGCCGTCTACGTCGCCCGCGCCCTGGAAGTAGTCGGCGAGGAAGTCTTCGATGCGGCGGTCGACCGGGCAGCGGTGGTCGCGCAGGGCGGTGCCCAGGCTGCGGCGGTGGCCGCGCTGCTGGGCGGCGAGCTCGGCGACGTCGGGGTCGGGCCCGTCGGCGGGGTCGATGAGTCCGTCGGCGATCAGCCGGAAGTACACCCGGCGGGTGAGGGCCTGCTGGTGGGCGGCGTGCTGCTGGGGATCGCGGAGGACGCCCAGTGTGCGGCTGAGCTTGGTAGAAGCGGGCATGGCGGGGCGGTCCGGGAGGGCGGAGGGGGTTCGGGCCGAGACACGAATGAGTGAACGGCGATTTTAGCAGGAACCCCGGTGGGGCTGGGCGCGGGGACAGCGCCCCGCGGTACGGGGTAGGTGGTGCACTTGGCGGGTGGGTCGTTTGCTTACCGGTCGGGCCCGGGGGTGAGCTTGAGGCACCAGGCGTGGCGGCCGGGCTGCTGGGCGGGCAGGGTGACCTTCATCGCTTGGTCGTCGCGGACCCAGTCGACCGGGCCGTGGCCTAGAAGCTCGACGCTTTGCAGCTCGCGGGCGAGGAAGCGGCGGTTTTTATGAAAGTGCGTGATCTTGACCACGCCGTCGTCGGGCCAGCCCAGGACGTGGACGTAGACCACGCCGCGTTTGGTGGTGAAACGCAGGTCTTGCGGGCCGAAGTCTTGGCGGTCTTTCTCGGCGAAGGTGCCTTCGGGCACGGTGGTGGGGCCTTCGCCGTAGATCTTGTAGGGGCGGGTGTCGTGGATGCCTTCGGCGTTGATGGCCATCCAGGCGCCCAGCTCGCGCAGCAGGGCTTGCTGCTCGTCGGGGATGGTGCCGTCGGCCCGCGGGCCGACGTTGATCAGGAGCGCGCCGTTCTTGCTGACGATGTCGACAAAGTCGTGGATGAGCGCCGGGGCGGTGCGGTACTTCATGCCCTCGACGTAGCCCCAGCTGTTGTAGGCCAGGCTGGTGTCGGTCTGCCAGAAGGGGTAGCGGATGTCTTTGAGCTGGCCGCGTTCGAGGTCCCACACGCCGGCGGTGCGGGGCATGGCTTCGTTTTTGAAGTTGATGGCGCCCCGGATGCCCCATTCGGAGCACCGGTTGTAGTAGTAGGCGGCGAAGGTGAGCAGGGGCTGGTGGTAGCAGGCTTCTTCGATCCACCAGTCGAAGAACACGACCTCGGGGCGGAACTTGTCGACCAGCTCGCAGGTGCGGACCAGCCAGTCGTCGAGCCAGGCCTGGCCGGGGGTCTGGCCTAGGGTGACGTGGCCTTTGTCTTTGCCGATCTCGCGCGGCAGGCAGGGGCCGTAGAGGTCGCGGTAGCGGTCGTCTTGGACGTCGCTGGGGATCTCCGTGCCGGCGTTGAAGAACCAGCAGTTTTCGGCGCGGTGGGTCGAGACGGCGAAGCGCATGCCGAGCTTGCGGACCTCGTCGGCCAGCTCGGCGGTGACGTCGCGCTTCGGGCCCATCTCCGCGGCGTTCCACCGGTTGAGGTCGGTGGCGTACATGGCAAAGCCGTCGTGGTGCTCGGCCACGGGCATGACAAACTCGGCCCCGGATTCTTTGAAGAGCGCGGCCCAGGCGGCGGGGTCGTACTTCTCGGCTTTGAATAGGGGGATGAAGTCTTTGTAGCCGAACTGGTCGACGGGCCCCCAGGTCTTGACGTGGTGCTGGTAGGCGGGGTGCTCTTCTTGGCCCAGGTACATCAGCCGGGCGTACCACTCGCCGATGTGGGCGGGCACGGCGTAGACGCCCCAGTGGATGAAGATGCCCAGCTTCTTGTTGCGGTACCAGGCGGGGATCTGGTAGTCGTCGAAGCAGTCCCAGTGGGTGTCTTGGTGTGGGCCGCTGGCGACGACCTCGCGGATGGTGTGCAGGGCGGCGGCGTGGGACGGCGGGGTGGGGTCGGCCATGGCGTGGGGCGTGGGGGTGGGAGATGGGGGCGGGAAATTTGAGTTTAACGATGGTCCGGCGCGCTCGCGGAGCGGTGTGCATGCGGGCCGCGGCGGACATGCTGCCCAGGGGCTAGGCAGTCTCGGGCTGCTGCGCAGCGGCTAAGCAGGGGGCGGGGTGGCGGCGGCGGGTGCAGACGGGGCCCGAGGTGCCGTGACGGGGGGGTAAAGGTGTCCGGAAGAGGAAAGAAGCGGTGGGTTGCGGATTCGGCACCGCGTTTGCAAAAGATTGAGGTGTGACGCCTGGGCGTTGTCCGCGGCTTTTTTTGGTCGTCGGATGGACCGGGCCCTTGGTCTTGAAGCAGGCTTCTCCCGAGTCGTTCTCGGGAGAACAACGAGCGGGCGTTCTTTTTTAAGGACGCTCGCTTTTTTGTGGGGCGGGCGGGGCCTTATCATCGGCCCGCCGCGTGGACGCGGTATGGACCTTTCACCGCTGTTCCCGACCAGGTTTTGCATGGCCGACTCTGACCTTTCTGACCCGCGCGGGCTTCCGCGTGCGGTGCCCTCGGGCCGCTGGTACGTGCTGAGCGCGGCGGTCTTGGTGGTGGGGCTGGGGGCCTTTGTGGGCTCGCTTGTGGTGGCCCGGGCCGAGGTGGAGGCGCGTTTGGCCCAGATGGTGCGGGTGGTGGTTCCGGGCGAGTCGGTGGTGGAGTTGCCGCGGGCGGGGCGTTTTTTGGTGTATTACGAGCGGGTGGGCGCGGCGGAGGGGCGGCAGATTGACACGCGGGAACGCTTTCCGGCGCTGCCCAAGATGAATGTGGACCTGTACGGGCCCGGCGGCGACCGGGTGCCGCTGACGCGGTCGAGCGCGACCGAGGCGCAGATGTTTAACGGCGGCTTGGCCAGCAGCGAGTGGGAGTTCGACGCCCCCGGGCCTGGGACGTACCGCCTGGCGGCGGCCCACGACAACCCGATTGACGACCTGGTGCTGCTGGCGGTGGGGCCTCCGGTGGCCGACGGGGTGCTGAGCGCGTGGACCGGGCCGTTTGGCGGGGCGTCGGTGCTGGCGTTTTGCTTCGTGTTTTCGTCGATCGTGGCGCTGGTGACCTGGACCCTGCGCTGCGGCGTGGTGACGCGGCGCGAGGATTGATGTGCGCTCACCCGTCGCCGGGGTGGATGAAGCTGTGGTGCAGCTCGGCGTGACGGCAGTGGGTCTGGATCCACTGGGCGTGGGAGAGCTTGCCAAAGAGGGGGCTGGGGTGGTGCATGCCGTGGGCCTTGGCGTGGGTGATCTCGTCGCGCAGCTTGGCGACGGCCATCTCCAGGGACACGTCGGGCGGCGGGGCAAAGGCGGCGGCGACCCTGCCCGGCGGCTTGATGCCCGGCTTGATCGGCTTGGTGTGCAGGCCCAAGAGCTTGAGCGTGCGGCCGAGCAGCTTCATCACCAGCGGCACCTTGAAGTCGAACCCGCGGTTGGACATGCCGACGGTGTGGGCGACGTGCCAGATGTTTTGGGCGGCGGTCCAGTTGCCGGTGACATGGTGCGCGCCGGACGTGACCGCGGTGGCGTCGGCGAGGATGTCGTCGAGGGTGTCGAAATGCAGCGGGCGGCGTTGGGCGGTTTTGACGTTGTTGGGCATGGGGTTTAGCCGTTAGCTGTTGGCCGCTAGCCGTTAGCAAGACGCTGGCGGGGGGAGCATGTTTACGTAGTGCGGGTGGCGGCGAGGCGGCCTAGAGCGCAAAGCGCAAAGTGAAAAGTGCAAATTGGCATCGCGGTACCGTGCCGTGGGTTGTGGGAATGCTTGCGTCTGATTTGCGCTTTTTATGAGCACCTCGTCCAAAGAAAAACCGCGGCACCAGGGCCGCGGTTCGTTTCGGTGTTTCGTTGTCCGACAAAGCGAAACGCCCGTAGCCCGGTTAGCGCTTTGAGAACTGGAAGCGGCGGCGGGCGCCGCGTTGGCCGTACTTCTTGCGTTCTACTTCGCGGGGGTCGCGGGTCATGAAGTGCTCGTCGCGGAGCTTCTGTTCCAGCGTGGGGTCGTAACCCACCAGGGCCCGGGCGACGCCGAGCAGGATGGCTTCGGCCTGGCCGGTGATGCCGCCGCCCTTGACGGTGACGATAACGTCAACCTTGCCCTGGGTGTCGGTGGCGACCAGCGGGGCCAGGCAGGCCTTGCGGTGCTGGGGCTCGCTAAAGAAGGCATCGACTTCGCGGTTCTTGGCCTTGGGGCCCGAGATGATGAAGGTGCCGTTGCCTTGGTCTTTGGCCGGGCGAATGCGGACACGGGCGATGGACGACTTGCGGCGGCCGGTGCCCCAGACGAAGCCGCCTTGGTCGGGGGTGGCGGCTTCACGCAGAGGACGGACCCAGGCTTCGGGCTCGGGGGTGCCGAGGGTCTCGCCCAACGGGTTGGCGTCGCCCGACAGGGTCCCGATTTCGGGGCTGGTTTCGAGGACGGCGGTGGCCGGGTTTTGGGTTTGGTCTTCCATCGTGGGGCTCGGCGGGGGGGGGGCCAAAGTGGCCTGGGGGCTTGGTGAATGCGGGCGGCCTTAGGAGGTCGCGGTGGTCACTTCGAGGGTTACGGGGTTTTGGGCGCCGTGGGGGTGCTCGGGGCCGGCGAAGACCTTGAGCTTCTTGAGCTGCTTGCTGGCTAGTTTGTTCTTGGGCAGCATGCGGCGGACGGCTTCGCTGATGATTCGCTCGGGGTTCTTTTCGAGCACGGTGCGCAGCGAGGTGACTTTGCGGCCCGAGGGGTGGCCCGAGAAGGTCTGGTGGAAGCGCTGATCCAGCTTGTTGCCGGTGACGCGAATTTTTTCGGCGTTGGTGACCACTACAAAGTCGCCCACGTCGCAGTGGGGGGTGTACGTGGGCTTGGTCTTGCCCATGAGCACCATGGCGATTTCGGTAGCGAGCCGGCCCAGAATGTGCCCTTCGGCGTCCACGTGCACCCAGTTGCGGGCGACATCGTCGTTCTTGGCGAGGGTGGTCTGGCGGTTCATGCTCGGGCTCGGGACGGGGAGAGCGGGATAAAAAGGTAAACGGCAGACAGGCGTGCGCCCGGCAACCGGCAGGCAGTGGGCCCAAAGGCCGGCCTGGCGGACCGATCCGGGGCGGTGTGGCTTGGTTCCGCCGGATCGAAGAG
>CALLPP010000116.1 GCA_938015655.1 uncultured Algisphaera sp. | reverse complement strand
GCGGCCCCGCCCGCCCAGCCGGGCACCCCCGCGCCCGCGACCGCGACCGTGCCCACGCCCCGCCCCGCCGCGGCCCCGGCTGCCGCCCTGGCCGACCCCGGCTACGCCGTGGACGTCCGAATCCGAGGCCGCACCGGCGAGGCCGCCAGAGCCACCCTCGCGGACATCAGCCGCGTCCACCGCCTGCCCGACAATCTGGACACGATCCCGGTTCAGAGCTACCGCCCGAGAAAGCCCGGAGAGCAGGGCGTTTTCGTCTACACCCAAGGCGGTGGGGAGCCCCTGAGAATCAGCCTGAACACCCGGGGCGTGGTGCCGCATACCACCCTGGCCCACGAAGTGGCCCACATGATCGACCTGGCCGCCATCGGCCCATCGGGCGGATTTGAGAGCCGGCGCCCGGGCGGGCTGCTATCTGGCGTCATCGAGGCCGCCGGCCGCAGCGCCGCGGCGGCTACGCTAAGGGCGCGGGCGCTGACCGCATCGACGGCCACCCGCCGTCACATCGAGGATTATCTCCTAGATCCGTCGGAAATCTGGGCTCGAGCGTACGCCCAGTGGATCGCCCGCCGCGGCGGTAGCGCCGCCATACGTCGGGAAATAAACTTGGTGCAGCAGTTTGACGATGGTCTAATACAGTGGCACGACGCGGACTTCGCCCCCATCGCAGCCGAAATCGACCGCGTAATGGAGCGCCTAGGATGGACGATCTAACCCCTGAGCAGCTGGCCGCCATGCCATACGAAGAGGCCGTCGCGGCTGTGATGGAGCGCGACGGCGTGTCCCGTTTCTTCGCCGAGCAGATTGTCTCTACCACGCTGGCTGGCGGCGATCAGGTCGAGGTTTAGCCGCCATACACATTCGATAGACCGCCCGCCCCCATCGCCCCGCGAATAAACGCGGGGTTTTTTGTCGCGCTCGACACCGCCCCGAAGTCATAAATCAGCGTCTCGCCCTATCCCCAGCGTGCCGCTTCCCCGCCTCATCTCGACCCTGACCACCGCCGGCCGGCCCGGCGCCGCGGCAGACGGAAAGCGCTTCCGCAAGGACGTGGCCCGCATCGGCAACTACGTGGCCACCGACCCCCAAAACGGCGGCCGCGTCGATTTGAAGATCGACGGCGACCGCATCGACAAGTGGGTTGAAAATTTCGACCGTTTCCGCCAGGCCGGCAACGTGGGCGACCTGACCACCGACCACGAGGACCGCACCGCCGGCGCCGCCGACCGGCTCGGCCCCGTTGACCGCCTCTTCCGCGGCCGCTTCGAGGGCGATCAGCTGATCGAAGACCCCGCCGGCGACGTGCTGGGCATGGACTGCGGCCTAGCCGACGACGACGCCATCAAGACCGCCACCCGCTGCCCTCACGTTTCGCTGGAGCTGGAAACCAACGTGACCGACGGCGTGGGCGGCGTCTATGACGAGCTGATCCCCTGCGTTTCCATCACCCGCCAGCCCATCGTGCCTGGCCAACAGCCGTTCCGCATGGTGGCCAGCCGCGCCGGCGGCGACACCGCAACGGCCGTCCGCCTGCAATTCAGCCGCCAATCCTCCAGCGAGCCACCCGCACCTACCCCCAAAGGCCCCCCGACCATGGACCCCAAGACCCAAGCCGCCCTTCTCGCCGCCGTTGCCACCCTCA
Source organism: uncultured Algisphaera sp. (assembly GCA_938015655.1). GTDB lineage: Bacteria > Planctomycetota > Phycisphaerae > Phycisphaerales > Phycisphaeraceae > Algisphaera. The sequence continues at coordinate 6,154 of CALLPP010000116.1, read as the reverse complement.
CCGGCACCACCCTGACCGCCGAGAGCAAAGCCGACGACATCACCGCCGCGCTGAAACAACTGGACGGCCGCCAACTGGCCGGCCCCGACGACGCCGACAAGCTGGGCCAACTGGCCGAGCTGACCAAAGAGCGCGACACCCTGGCCGAAAAGCTCAAGGGCATGGACGGCGGCAAGGCCCCCGAGGTGGACAGTGACCTGCTGGAACAGACCGCCGAGGTAAAGGCCGAGAAGCTGGACAACGCGGTGACCGCCGGCAAGATCACCCCGGCCGCGGCCAAGATCGCCGCCAGCCGGTTTCTCGGCGCCCCCGGCAAGCGCCCCGCCGTCTGCCTGAGCCGCAAGGCCGCCGTTCACGCCGGCATGGGCGGCCCCGCGTTCGACGACCTCATGGCCGTACTGGACGCCAACGATCCCGTCGAGCTGAACAAGCAGCGCACCGGCCCGCAGACGGTTCTTAGCCGCCCAGTCCACGGCGGCGACGACGACGACAGCGCCGACGCCATGAAGGCCGCGACTGACGCCCGTGTCGCCGCCGCGAAGTAGTCGAGCCGCAAAGCCAAGTAGACAGCACCTAACCCCACGTAAACCGCCGCGGACGCCAAGTGGCCCCGCCCCGAACGACCCCCACCGCGCGAGCCCCGCACCATGCCCAACATCCGCACCCAACCCGTGACCCCCGGCGACGTTCTGCTTTACGAAGCCGGCATGGACTACAGCCGCAAGACCGTCACCATCCCCGATGGCCAGGCCGTCGAGATCGGCACCGTCGTGAAGGCTGACGGCGGGCCGCTGGCCGCTGCCGCCGACGGCGCGCTGGCCCGCGGCGTGGTGATCTACCCGCTGAACGGCGTGGCCGCCGACGCCACCGGCGCCGACCGCCGGGCCGTCATCATCCACACCCACGCCATCGTCAAAAGCCAATTTTTGAACTTCGGCAGCGGCACCGAGGCCGACGCGCGGGCCGCGCTGGAGGCCGCCGGCGTCCAGATCCGCACCACGCAGCCATCGCAAGGCGACGACTAAGACCGCCTCGCGGTAACCGACCAGAACCACCCGCCGATCCCTAGCAGGGCCTAAGCCCCTTCACCTGCACCACCCCTCGGCCAACACGGCCGCAAAGGACCGAACGCCATGCCCGAGAACATGCTCGACGTTTTTAACCAGATCGGCTTCCGCGCCGCCGCCCTGTCCGCTTCGATCATGCGGCTTCCCTACAAGGAGGGGCGCATCGGGCAGATGGGCATCTTCCAGTCTCGCGGCATCCGCACGACCAGCGCACAGGTTGAGTTCAAAAACGGCCGCCTGGGCCTGATCCAATCGACCCGCCGCGGCGAGCCCGTGCAACCGATGGGCCGCACGAAAAGCACCATCCGCCCGATCAACTCGGTTCGCCTCGCGCTCACCGACAAGATCATGGCCGGCGACGTTCAAGACCTTCGCCAATTCGGCCAGAGCGGAGCCAGTTCGACCAAGGCCGTGGCGGATTTGGTCACCGAGAAGCTTGCCGAAGCCCGGCAGAATCACCAGTACACGCAGGAATACCACCGTTTCGGTGCCGTCCAGGGCGTGGTCCTTGACGCCGACGGCACGACCGTGATCCACGACTTGTACGACCTGTTCGGCCTTACCCGGCCGACGCTGAGCTTTGAGCTGGGCGACCCAAACACCGACGTCCTCGGCAAGTGCCTGGCGCTCAAGCGCCGCATGGGTGCCGCCTTGGGCCAGAAGGTGCGGGACGTTCACGTGTTCGTCGACGACGGCTTCCACGACGCGCTCCGCAACCACGCGAAGGTCCGCCAGGCGTACGAACGCTGGCAGGCCGGCGCCGCGTTGCGTGACGATCTCCGCGACGGCTTCCGCTTCGGCGGGTGCGTCTTCGAGGAGTACGGCACCGAATCCGCCGACGATCTTGTCCAGCAGGAGCGCGGCCACGCCATCCCCATGAACATCCCCGGCCTGTTCGTCGAAAACTTCGCGCCCGCCGACTACATCGAGGCGGCCAACACCACCGGCCAAGAGCTCTACGCCAAGCAAGAGCGCATGAAGATGGACCGCGGCATCGAAATCGAAACGCAGTCAAACCCGATCACCTTCGGCACCCGCCCCGAGGCGCAGTTCCTAATCACCCCGTAACCGCCCCGCACCGATCTTTCTCTCCTAGCCCCCCCGCACGGTCAAACGCCGCGCCGGGGGTTTCAGGGCGGCCGCCGCCCGAATCGCCAATACGCCACCCGCCCCAGCCCCCGAAGGTCCACGCCATGCCCACGCCATCCCGCGAGTACATCCAACAGCAGCACGCCGAAGGTCATAACGTCATGGTCGCGGGGGTCGTTTGCAAGGCCGGGCGACCCATCCCCCTAGACCAGCTTGCCAAGGCGCCCACCGAAGCCCAGCTCGCCGCCAAGACCAAGGCCGAAAAGGCCAGCGCCGCGAAGGCCGCCGCCGCCGACATCGCCAGCATGCGGAAGGCCGAGGCGGAGGAAGCCAAAAAGAAGAAAGCCGACGCCGAAAAGGCCGCCGCCGAAGCCGAGGCCGAGGCCGAGAAGAAGGCGGCCGAGGAAGACGCCGCGAAGAAAGCCGAGGCCAAGGACGCGCCGCCCGAGCAAGCGGCAGACCAGAACACGGCCGACGCCAAGGGCAACGGCGGGGCCAAAGACAACGGCAAGTAGCGGAACGGAGGCCGCTACAGGCGACGGGCCCCGGACCCTCGCCCGCCCCGTTCTGATCGGGCCGCGTTACCGGATTACGCCCGCCGGTTCCCCGGGGGGCGTTTTACTTTGGAGCCCAAGCCGTGCCCTATTCGACACGCGAGCAAGTAGAAACCCGCTACGGCGCCGCCAATATCACCCAGTGGGCGGACCTGGACAACACAAGGGACGCGGCCGCCATCGCGGCCCGCATCGATGAGGCCATCGCGGACGCCGACGCCCGCATCGATGGAGAGCTGCGTATCGCCTACGAGCTGCCGCTGGCCGACGCCGAGGGCAACACGCCGCGGCTGATCGCCCGAGCGTCTGCCCTGCTGGCCGGCTGCTTCTTGTACGAGGCTCGTGGCGCTCAAGACCTCAACCAAGACACCGGCCAGATGATCCACCGCTACGCCGGTCGGAAGCAGGAGGCCCTAGACACGTTGGACAACCTGCGGGCCGGCATCCTCCTGTTGGACCACGGCCGACGCCCCGACGACGTGCGGCCGCCCTGCGTCGTCGAAGATCCCGACGACCCCTGCGGCAAGCCATCGGTCAGCACGTACTACGAAGGCAACCCGCACCATTCCTTGTCCAGCACCCGCAAACGCTTTCCGTTTTGACCTACATATCCGCCAAGGTCGATACCTCGCAATTCCGCGGCCTACCCCGGGCGCTGGCGCGTGAGCAACGGCGCGGCGGCGGGCCGATCGGCCAAGGCTTCGCCGCCGCCGGCCTGGTCTACATGGGGTTCACGCGGGCGCGGTATTTCGAGCAAAGCCGCGGCGGCGGAGATTGGGAACCGCTGGCCCCATCGACGCTACGGGGCCGACGCCGCGGTTCGCGTGTTCAGGGCGCCCGCCGCGCCAACCAAGCCGCCAGCGCCCTAGCCGCCCGCGGCGTGGCCCCGTCGAACGCCGCCATCCTGATAGACACCGCCACGCTTGTCGGCTCCATCACTCCCGGCACACACGCCTCCGAGGACATCGACGGCGGCATCCGCGTGGGGACCGAAGTGGCGTATGCCCGGTATCACCAAGACGGCGGCCCCCACCTGCCGCAGCGTGAAATCTTTGTCCAGCCCGACAGCGCCACCTTATCCCGCATGGGCGACGGCATCGCCGCGGGATACCAGATGTCCATCGACCAATACGGCGCCGCACGATGACCCAAGACGACCCCTACACCCAGACCTACAAGCACCTGCTGGGCATCTTCACGCGGCGCTTTGAGGCCATGGAAGACCCGGTGATGGTGGGCAACATCATCGACCTGGACGTGAAGCACCCAGCGTTTAAAGAGCTTTTTACCGACGCCGACTTCCCCGGCGTGATCCTGACCCAAGGCGGATTCGGCGGCAGCCCGTGGGACGAAGGCGGCAACAACGCCGACACGCTGACCCGCCAGGTGTACCGCCTGGAGCTTGCCGAGAAAAGCATGAACGTCCGCCGCGTCAACGCCCTCAAGTGGGAGGCGCTGCAAGCCCTAGCCGCCGCGGGCGCGACGCTGAACGTCGGCACACCGCAACCCCTTACGTTTATCGACCAGTGGCGCATCGTGGAGGGTAGAGACCACGTACGCGCCCCCGGTGATCGCGGCCTGCTGACCTTCATTGCCGTCCAAGTTGATTTTCGCCACCCAACCCTAGACCTTTCCGCCGGAGCCTGACCGATGAACATCAAAGACCGCCGACTCCTGGCAAAGCCCGAAGCAACCTTCGGCGACCCCAACACCGACTTCGCCACCGGCGGGCAATTCCTGACCGTGACCGGCAGCGGCGACACGCTGCGGACCGCCAAGACGCTGGCGGAGCTGGGCAGCAACACCGCGGGCGCTATCTCGTATCAGCAGACCGTGGGCCGCACCGCAAACGGGCAGATCCCCACGCAGCTTGACCGCGACAGCCGCCGCCTTGTCTTTGACCTGGGCTTCGGCGGCTTCGAGGGCGCGAACGGCGGCGCGCCCACCCGCGAGCTTTCCCACGGCCTGATTAAGCAAAAGGGCGACGTTTCCGGTGAGCAATACCGCGGCCTGACGGTGCAGTCGATGAACATCGCCGCCGCCGCCGGCGGATTCGTCATCCCGACGCTCGACTGCGTTTGCCAAGGCAGCACCAAGATCGCCGCGCCCACGATCGACCTGCCCGCGACCCGCCGGCGCCCCTACAAGTTTGCCATGGGCGTCACCGCCATCAACGGCGCGATCTCGGCCAACATCAACAACATGGCGTTGCAGGTCAACAACAATTTGAACGTGGGCCCCGCCCGCGAATCGTGCCTTGAGCCCGCGTACATCGAGCGCGGCGAGCTGTCGATGAGCGGCAGCAGCACGGTCCGGTACACCAGCGAGATTTACAACGACCTGGTGCGCGGCACCGATACCGGCGAGTTCGCCTACCTGTTCGGCGAGGCCTACGCGACGCACGACGGCACGGGCTGGAATTGCGCGGACTTCTTCGAGGACGGCCAGCCATGCCTTCTGTTCAGCAACGGCGTGTTCTCCGCCGTCACCGCGAGCGTGGCCGCCGGCGTGTTGAACAACGCGGGCTCCGCCGGCGACGTCATCGCGCAAAACGCCGTGCTGGTCAAGGTCAACGCCGCCGAGTTCCCCGAATGCCCTGAAACCTCCGGGCAGGGCGGCATCGTGGACCAAGCGATTAACTGGCAGCTGACCGCCGGCGCCGACACCACCATCAACCCCGTTGAAGTGTGGTTTGATGGTGTCCAAAACTAGCGGCGGCTGATCCGCCCGCCCCCCTCCGCCTCCAACCCAGAGCCCCGCCCCCATGATTACCCTGCCCGCATCGCCAACGCCGACCGGCAAAGCCGACACTCGCCGTTTCCCCGGTGACACTACCGTCGCCGTCACGTTCCGCCTCATTTCCCCGCACGAGCGCGTGGTGCTGACCCTGAACCACGGCAACCGCGTGGGCACGCTGATCGGCGTGCTGCAAAACCCCGGCGAAGGCGTGATCGGATGGGAGGGGATCAACGGCGCCGACGGTGAGCCGCTGCCTTACAGCATCGAAAACCTGAATGCGGTGGCCGAGGCCAGCCCCGAGTTCTACAAGTGGTTTAACACGGAGCTCGCCTACATCATCAAGCTGGCCACGCCGAGCGAAGACGACACGAAAAAAAACGAGACCAAGCCGTCGGATGGGTCAACGGATTAACCGTTGACGGCGACCTAGGCGACCGGGAGGCCTTTGCCCACCTGCTCAAGCTGGGCACGATTCAGAGGGCGACTGGCATAGACGTGGGCCACGTGCTGACCATGTTCCCCAGCCGCATTGACGCCATCTTCGAGCTGTCCCAAGCCATGCTCGAAAAACAGGACCGGGACCGCAAGGCCAAGTAATGATCCAGATCGGCGCCGAAATCACGACGAACGGCGCCGCGCTCACGCAACAGCTGAACCGCGACGCCGACGCCATCGAGCGGTCGTTAGGCGGCGCGTTCTCCGCCG
>CALLPP010000115.1 GCA_938015655.1 uncultured Algisphaera sp. | reverse complement strand
GCAGGAAGGTGTGGAGCACGGCGCGGCGGGGCAGGCATCTCCGAGCGCCGCAGGCGGGACGTCTTCCGGTGGCTGATGCGGCGGGCGGCGACGGATCCTTGACCAAGCCTCGCGACTGAGCCGCCAGGGTCCGACACCCTTATTATGGGCTCTGCAATAAAGGGTGTGGCGACCCGTCTAGCGCGTGCCTTGGTGCTTGCGTTTTTGGGAGCGCGGGGCGGTGCTCTACAGCAGCAGTTCGCTGCCCGCCGCCACGGCGTTGGGCAGGTCGATCTCGGCGAGGTCTTCGGGGTAGATGGCGGTGGTCTGTTTGATTTCGAGGGTGGCATCGACGACGCCGTCGGCGGTGCGCGGCACGGTGACGCCGCGGGATTCAAGCCAGCGGGCGGCGCGTTCGGTTTGTAGCTGCTTGCTACTGGCGGGGCTGTCTGTTTCGACGGTGCCCGGCACGTCTGCGTTTTTGATCGGGCCGAATTCGTCCACGCGGTCGGTCTCGTAGATGATCGAGGCGTCGGTCATGGGCAGGGCGTCGAATACGAAGGTTTCGAGCTTGACAGCGTTGGGGGTGTCGGGGGTGACGGTTTGTTGCGCCGCGTGGTCCCAGTGGGCAACCTTCTTTTCGGCGCGGTTGAACGGTAGGCTGAAGCCGTCGGCACCGGTGTTGAGTGTTTCGACGAAGTCGGTGCGGATGGCGTGAAGGGCGATGCTGCCGGCGCGGAAGCGCAGCTCGCCGTCGTCAGTGCGCTGCTCGGCGAGGGCGTCGGGCAGGTTGCTGTATTCGATGACGGTCATCTTGCCTTTGACCAGGCAGAAGTTGCCAAGCTTTTCTTTGGGGAAGGCCTTGGGCAGCATCTTGCTGGACATCTGGGCGTGGTCGAGCGCGTGCAGCCCGATGAACAGCGGGTCGAGCATGCGGACGATGGGGTTGTCGACCTGGGAGTAGCTGATTTGTTCGACGCCGCGCTTTTTCATGTCGGCGATCGCGCCGCTGGTCCACAGGGCTTTGAGCGATCCGCCGTGGCCGTTGGGCGAGAGGGCCAGGGCGTGGGGGGATTTGAGCAAGACCCGGTGGGTGGCCATGTCGATGGCGGGCATCATGGCCTGGGGGAAGATCATCACGTTGGCCGGATCGAGGCCGAAGTGGTGGTGCTCTTCGAAGAACGCGCGGGTGGGCGCGTCGTTGATGGGGCTGGTCATCACGTACCAGGGCACGGGGGCGCCGTATTTTTCTTCGGCTTTTTGCAGGTATTCGGCGAAGCAGGCGAAGAGCGGCAGCCCGCGGATGGGCGTGGCGGGGAAGGTGCCTTTGGGCCCGTCCCAGCCCAGCCGGGTGCCCTGGCCGCCGGCGACGGTGAAGGCGGCGACCTTGCCTTCGGCGATGAGCGTTTCGCCGTGGGTGCGGGCCTGGGCGTAGCGGGGCTTGTCGCGGTCCGGTGGGGTGTGGGGGTACCAGGGCGCCGGCTCCAGGCCTTCGGGGATGGCGAAGACGGGCTTCTGCTTGACGTGGGTCTCGATCAGCCGGGTGACTTCGGGCCAGTCGATGCCTTCGACCTCGGCCAGCAGCGCGGTCCGCTGCGCTTCGGTGAGCGCGTCGTAGTGGGCCAGCACGTGGGACTGGCCCGCGGCGTTGAGGGCGGTCTGCGCGGCGGCGTGGCGTTCGTCGAGGGTGGGCATGGTGGGGCTTGGGTATGGTGCGAGAGCGGGTCGGAGAAGACGTTGGGATTTAGGGCCTAGGCGTTAGCGTAAGACATGGGGTGTGACCTTTGGGAATGGGGGGCGTTTCCGCGGGGCCCGTGCGGCGGCGTGGCCGGCCGGGGCGGCGGCCGAGCGGGCGCCCAACGCCCCGGACCTCGCGCGTCGCGCCGTGCCAAGGGCGCTCTGCGGGGTGGGCTACGACGCGTCGCCGGCGGCGGGGACGCGGTGGACGGTACGGCCGACAAAAAACGGGCCGAGCTTTTCCAAGTACTGCGCGGTCTGCACGGTGCCGCGCATGGTCTGGACTAGCTGGCTGAGTGGCGCCAGCGCCTTGCCGGTGAGCCCGATGACAAAGTCGTTGTCGTTGGGGTCCAGGCCGTGGCAGGCCAGGCGGATGTCGTGAGCGTGGTCGCTGCCGCCGAAGCGCATGCCGAGGGTGCCGTGTTCTTTGAGGATCTCTTTCTGCTCGGCGTCGGGCAGGCGGCTGAAGGCTCCGGCGCGGCGCAGGGGATACCACACGACCCAGGGCCAGTCGGGGTTGAGCGCGGTGCGGGCCGGGCGGTGGATCAGGGTTTCGTCCAGGTCGCGCTCGTAGCCGATGGTGTACGACCGGCCGAGCATGGTGAAGTGTGGCAGGGCGGTGAGGGCGGCGAACGCGTCGGCTCGGGCTGGTGCGCGGGTGGCGGCGAGCAGGTGCTGCGGGTCGGTGGACCAGGTGAGCACCGCGACGCCGCGGGGGTCGTTCACCGCTTCGTAGAGCACCGCGCCGTGGTGCGGGCCGGCGCTGGCGTCCAGGGCTTGGCGCAGCGGGGGGGTGCCGCCGGGGGGCAGGTCGGTGTACACCAGAAGCTGCATGAACAGCCGGGTGTTGGACGTAGCGCCGGCGGCGCCGCGTTCGGATAAATCCAGGGGTTCTGGGGCGGTCGGGGGGGTGGGGTTCACACGTGCAGGATACCCGCGTAGGGGCACGCCAGATGCGGTTTGGGATGGGGTGGTAGAGGAGGTGGCGCGTTACCCCAGGGCGTGACGCACGATCGCCACGGCGGCGGCCGCCGCGGTTTCGATGCGCAGCACGTGGTCGGCGATGCGCCAGGCTCGCACGCCGTGAGATCGGGCGCTGGCCACTTCGTCGGGGCTGAATCCGCCTTCAGGGCCGACTAGCAACCAGAGGTTCTGGGCGTGGGCCAGGTCGGCGGTGATCGTGGTCGACGGCCAGGGCGGCGCGTCGGGGTGCAGCAGGCGGGCGTGGGTGGCGGCCGCGGCCTGCTGGGCGGCTTGGGCCACGTTCAGCGGTGGGGCGATGCGCATGAGGTGGGCCCGGCGGCACTGCTTGGCGGCGGCCAGGGCGGCGCGTTCCAGCCGGTCGAGTTTGTTGGGTTTAACTTTGACCACGCCGAACGCGCAGACCAGCGGCACGAGGACGTCGGCCCCCAGCTGGGTGAGCTGGTTGGCCAGGTCTTCGGCCCGGGGGCCTTTGGGCAGGGCGACCGCGACGGTGAGGTGGGGCCGAGGCGGGGGCTGGGTGGCGACGGATGCGATTTGGCCGACGACCCGGCCTCCGTCGCGACCCACGATGCGGGCCCGGGCGGTCTGCCCGGCCCCGTCGAAAAGCTCGATCGCGTCGCCCACGTCCAGCCGCAGCACCCGCAGGGCGTGGTGGGACTCGTCGGCGCTCAGCTGGACCAGGGCGTCGGGGGGCGCCGGGGCGGGACGGGCCAGGGGCGGGCAGAGGAAACGCGGGGGCATGGGCGGAGAGTGTAAAGCTATGGGGGGTCCGAGAACCGCTGGCGGGGCCGTGGACCGGTGGGGGGGGACCGCCGATAGGGATTTTTGGCGGGTGCCCCTTGGGCACGCCGCCGTGTTCTGCCCGCCGCCGCAGGCCCACGATGCCGATGCCCCCCCCTTCTGACCACGCCCCGCTGACCGCGGCGGATGATGCGCTGACCGCGTTGGACCAGGCGGGCCAACGCGCGTCGGCCCTGGCGGACGAGCTGGCGGGGGGGTTCGAAGACATCGAGGCCCTGCGCGCTTCGGCCCCCGAGGGGATGGATGCCAGCCGCGATCTGGACGCGCTGCTGGCTGCGGCGGCGCAGACCGCGGTGGGCGGCGACTACGAGCTGACTCACGCTGCGGTGGCCGAACCGGTGTCGGCGCCGCTGTCGAATGCGGCGGCGCCACCGGCCGAGCCGGTGGTTTCGTCCGAGTCCGATTCCGAGCCTACGGATCATGTGGCGGGGCCGTCCGCGGCCGTCGATGATCCGGATGGGCTGGCGGGGGTGGCGCTTTTGGATCCCGAAGCCCTGGCCGCGGAGGTGTTGGCGGCGGCGGCTGACGATGCGGAGGCTCCGGTTGATGACGCCGAGGCGTTTGCGGCCGCGCTACTGGAGGAAGCCGCGGCGCGCGAGGGTCAGGCGCCGACAGAGGCGGCGGCGGTTTCGGATCCGGCCGCGGGGTCGGTGGCCGCGGCGCCCGACGCCGTGGTGGCTGCCGGGCCGCCGGAGATCGATGCGCAGCGCATCCAAGATGCGATCGCCGAGATGGAGGCGCTGCTGGCCGAAGAACAGGAATCGGCCGACCCCGACCTCGCGCCCGCCGACGGGTCGGCGGAGGATTCCGCCGAGGCGGCCGGCCCGGTGCCGGGTGCGGATTCGGCGGGCGACGGATTCGCGGCGGGGGATGCCGGTGCGGGGGGCGAGGGGGGGGACGACGACGCGTTGGCGGGGCTGTTTGCCGCGCCCCAAATCGGTGGGCCTTCCGAAGAGGACGAGGGTGGCGGCGGCCCGCCTGTGGTGGCGCGGGCGTTGGGAGACGAGGCCGAGCAGGCCCCGCCGCTCCATCCGGATGCGGCCCCAGCGGCGGCCGGTTCTGACGGGCAGACGCCGCCCTCTGCGGGGGCTTCGGAAGCGGCTTCTCCGCGGCCGGCCCTGTTTCCGTTGGGGTGGCTGCAGATGTTGTTGGCGTTGATCAACCGCCCGCTGGGGCGGCTTTCGGACGATTGGCGGCTGGCGGTGAGCGGTGTGGCGCTGGCGGTGGCGATCCCCGGGGCGCTGCTGTTGGGCTACGCGTTGGTATTGAAGTAGTTGCCGCGGCAGAGCGGGGGCTCTAATCCACGTCGGTGGTGTTGGGGTCAGCGTCTAAAAACCGGCGCAGGATGTTGGCGGCGGCCAGGGCGTCGCGGCGGGCTTTTTTTTGGCCGCGGGTTAGGCCCGAGCGGGCCATTTGTTCGTTGGCGTCCGCGGAGGTCAGCCGTTCGTCCACCAGGTGGACGTCTAAGCCGAACCGTTGGCGCAGGGTGGCGGCGAGTGCTTGGTTGAGTTTGGCCGCCGGGCCGGGGGTGCCGTCCATGTTCAGCGGCAGGCCCAGCACCAGGGCGTCGGGCTGCTCGTCGCGCACGGCGGCTGCGATCTGGCGCAGGCGTTCGGTGGCGCTGGTGGTGGTGATGACCCCGCCGGGCGAGACGATGCCGGTTTCGTCGTCGCCGGTGGCCAGCCCGGTGCGGCGGGCACCTAGATCGATGGCGAGGTAGCGCATAATTTAGAAGCGGGTGGAGGAAGTGGTCCCGGGGCTGAGGGCCCCAGTGATCAGACCGGGTCGATCGCTCGCCACCAGCTTGATCGTGTGGCAGGCGGCCGCCTGGTCGCTCGGCGATTTTTCGGCACCGGGGGCTCGGGACGCGCAGCGACGTGCGTTTGTCGGCCCCCGGCAAGTGGCGCTCGCGCTACCGCGCCAACGCGGTGGCCACGCGCTCGGCTTCGTAGCGGTCCAGCGACCCGTGGATGACGGCGCTGCGGGCCATGGTTGCCGTGATGACCGGCACGCTGACGAGTTCGTGATCGATGAAAAAGGCCACCGGCTGGTTGAGGTGGGCGTCAGAGTGATCGTAGAGGCGGCGGGCGCCCTGGTCGTCAAAATCAAGCCGCAGGGCGGGTTCGCCCTGGTCGTTGTCGATGACCGAGGCGTCGAGCACGTTTGTTTCGGTAAGCAGAGCTTGGTCCGAGACGTAGATCAGGCCCGTGCCGGGATCCTGTGCTTCGACGGTGCGCCAGCCCTCCACGGGGGTGAAAGAAGCGGGACGGACGGTGAGCGCGACCTCGGGGCCTGCGGCAGCGGCAGCACCTGGCGTGTTACCCGCGCTGCGGGGGCCGGCGGTGCAGGCGGGCAGCAGGGCGGTGGCGATCAGCAGCGTGACGAGCAGGGGGAGACGGGTCATGGGAAGTGCCTTTGAAAAGCAGAAAACAGTCTTGTCGAAGTCTTCAGAGGATGGCGCCTTTTTCTGCCTTGAGAACAAGAAGGGGCTGTCCCCGTTTTACGCAGCGCGGCTCAGCGGCTGACCGGTCCCAACACCACGATCTGATCGGGTTTGATTAGCCGCAGTTTCAGCGAGGGGTCGAAGCTGGAACGCCCGGCGATGCCGACGAGCTGCCCGATCATCTGCGCGGTGTTGATGCCCACGTTGGGTTCGAGGTAGGCGATGGTGCGCTGTCCACTGGGGTCGAGCAGACGTAGCAGCTTGGGCTGGTTTTTACCGGTGTGCACGGCGCTGAGGGTGAGCACCCCGACCGCGTCGTAGCCGGTGGCGCCGGCGGTTGGCGGCGGGGCGGGCGCCGGGGGTGGGGCCGGGGCGTTGTCGCGGTTCGTCGCGGGCGCGTCTTGCAGTGGGGGAAGCGGTTCGGGGGCAACGGGATTGACCAGGGTGCCGGTGGGCACGCCGGCGGGGAGCGCTTCGGTGGCCGTGGGCCCGGCGGGCTCAGTCCGCAGGGCGTGGGCTAGTTCGCGGTTGCGATCGAGTTCAGTCAGCCGGCTTTCTATCAGCCGTCGGTCGCCGTCGGTCAGGTCGTCGCGTTGGGCAAGGTCGATGTAGCCACGAGACATGTGGGCCAGAGGCTGCTCGTCCACGGGCAGGGTGAAGTAGGGCAGCATGGCGGCTTCGACCGCGACCAGCCGCGGGTCGGTTGCGGGGCTGCTGACCGGCACGTCAGGTTTGGCGACCAGCACGTCGGGGTCGGTGAGCAGGTCGCCGCGTTGGATCGAAGCGGCGACCTGCTCGGGTGGGGAGGGTGTGGCGATGTCGTCCGGACGGACCACCGGTTCGCCCGGCGGGGGGGACATGGTTGCGATGCGGCGGGGCGCGGCGGCGGGGGGGAGCGGGGCCGGCTCGACGGGCGTGGCGTTGGGGACAGGGACGACCAGGATGGGGCGCGCCGGTTCGATCAACGCGGGTTCGATGGCGGGCGGCGTGGGCGGGGCGATCACCACAGGAGGCGCTGGAGGCTCGGCCTGTGGTGTCGTCTTAGCGGGGGCCGGGACATTGGGTGTTGGGATGGTGGGCGGGTCGGGGGTGATCACCGGAGCCAGGCGGGGCCGCGGCGGTGGCGCGGGCGCCGGGGTCGGCGCGGCGGGGGCCGGCGTGATCGCAGGGGCGGGGCTGGCCGGGTTGTTTTCGTTGGACCGGACCCGGGCCAATGTTTCGGGGGGTAGGAACACAAAGGCGGTCGTGGGCGGGCGGATCTTGTAGTAGTTGCCGACGGATTCGACGATCTGCACGATGTCGCCGCGTTCTAGGTTAAGCAGGCGGCGGTAGCTTTCGTCCGGCGACTTGCCCGCGTCTAGATGGGCGGCATTGATCTGGGTGCCGTTGGTGTTGACCTCGCCGCGGCTGCCGTCGCCCTTGGCGTCAACGTTTTTCTTCTCGACGAAGCTAAACACGTCCTCGGGACAGCGGATCTGATACCAGCCAAAGAGCTCGGCTTCAACCTGGACCCGGTCGCCCTGCTTGAGGGTGCCCACGGGGTAGTAGGCCCGGCCGGCGCCGGCACGCACTTCGACCGATGCCACGGTGATTTGTGCTTCGTAGGCTGCCGCGGGCGCTGCTGCCCCGGCGAGGCTGGTTAGCACCAGCAGGGTGGCGGCAAAATGACGAAAAAGGTAACCAGGGCCATGGAGGGTCACGGCACGCTCCCTTACAGGGTTGATGTGGGTCGTAAACAAAATCATCGCCATGATAGAGGGTCCACACTGCGGCCGGTATCAGACTTCGGGGTTCGGGACGGAGTGGGATAAGCTGGGGCGTGAACCCCGCGTGCCGCGGGCGCGTAACGCCATGGTGCCACGTTTTTTCTTTCATCGGATCGGGTTAATTCTCTTGGCGGGGTTGCTGACGGTGCCCGGCCGGGCCCAGCGGATCGATAACCAGGTACCCCCGACCCGCGTTCGGCGGGCGGTGCCTCCGTCACCCGTTCAATCTCAACGGCCCGCGAGATCAGCGACGGCGGCGGCGCTCCGCTCCGAGATTGGTTTGACCGCGGCCCGCCGGCGGCTGGGCGGGGCGCTGCCCACTGGGCGTGGGGTGGCCTTTGGCCATGTGGAAGGCGAGTCGGGCAGTTACGTGCCCCGCCTCGATGGACCAGGCTACGGCGGGGTGGTGCTGTCCTACGCGTCGGGGTCCAGCACGCCGTCGGGCCACGCCACGGCCACCGCCCGGATCATCTACGGCGATGGGGGCCTGGCGCCTGGGGTGGAGGTGGTGCATTGCCTTACGGCTGCAGATTTTATGGGAGCTAAGGTGCTGCGGGCCGACACGCCCGGGAAGCGGCCGGCGGCGGCCTTGGGCACCCGCGCGGCGGCAAGCCCGCGGGTGTACACGCATTCGTGGGTGTCGGACCCGCCGGCGGCCGCCGCGACGCGGGTGTTGCGGCGGCTGGACTACTTGGTGGACGCCCACGACGTGACGGTGGTGGCGGGGGTGAACAATGGGCGGAACACCCCGGTACCGGCGCTCTTGGCCAGCGCCCACAATGCGATCGCCGTGGGCACCAGCACCGGGGCCAACTCGGGCGGCTACACCCGCGCGGGAGGCGCCGGGCGGGTGAAGCCGGACCTTGTGGCCCCGGGTGGGCTGACCAGCTACGCCACGCCGGTGGTGGCCGCGTGCGTGGGTCTGCTGATCGAGCGTGCCGATGCGTTGGTCGCTGTCGGGGCCCCCGATGCGTCGCGTAGCGAAGTCATCAAGGCTGCGTTGCTGGGCGGTTGTACGCGGCCCGAGGCCTGGGCACCAGAAGCGGGTCGCTCGCTTGACGCGTGGAGTGGGGCGGGGGTGGTCAATGTGGATCGGTCGCTACGGATTTTGAAAGAGGGGGGGCTGGCCCCGGGCAGTGCGCTGTCGCGGCGGTTTGGTTGGGGTCTGGCCACGCTGCCGCCCGGCGGCGTGGCGGCGTGGGACCTGGCGCTGCCCGCCGCGCCCGGTCCGGTCGCCCTCACGGCCGTATGGCACCGGCGCATTGACGGCCGGCAGGCGGTGGTGAAGAACCGCGCCACCGGCGAGACGGCGCCCTGGTGGGTCGACGCGCCGCGGGTGGCGGACTTCGATCTGGCGGTGGTCGCAGTTGATGAAACGGGAAACGCCGCGGACCTGCGGGTCAGCGCCAGCCGGGTGGACAACGTGGAACTGCTGGTGCTGGAGGGTTTGGAGAAGGGGGCTTACCGTATCGAGCTGCGGCGGCAAGCCGGCGACGCGGAGCCCACGGAACCCTGGGACGCGGCCGTGACCTGGGCCATCGACCGGCCCCAGCGCAGGGCTGCGAGCAAGTAAGCGGTGGCGGCCACGGGGCCGCGTTCATCTTTAGTCAGGCCGATTCAAGGAACCGGTCGATGTCTGCGTCGATCATCGCGTCGTCGGTGGCCGAGGGCGATCCGTGGAAGGCCGAGGAGGTGAGGGCGCGGGCGCGGTCTAGGATGTGCTGTGAAACTTCGGGCATGGGGTAGTGCTCACGCAAAAATGTGCGGAGCTGGTGGCTCTCGGCTACCCGGAAGAACACCGCGTGGTCGATGCGGTTGGTGGCGAAGGTCACCGCGCGGGCCAGTCGCTCGCGGCTGGCGGCCAGCAGCAGCTCGCCGGTGGGCTCGAAGCCCAGAGGCAAGATCTCGAATTGCCAGGCCTGGCGGCGGCTGATCAGCCGCAGGGCTGAGGTGTCGATTTCGCGCTCGGCCAAGTTCAGGGTGCCGGTGAAGCGGTGGTACTGCTCGATCCACGCCGATTCGATCGACTCGATGGTGACATCGAACATTCGCTCGGCCAGCACGCCGAAGGGCAGGTGCAGCCGCTTCTGCGCCTCGGCGACCTCGAAGACTTGTTGTTCGCTGAGGACGCGGTTTTCGATTAGCAGTTGGCCAATGCGGATCGGCGCGTTGGGGGCGGTGGACATACTTCAGGCTCCGGCGTCGGGCCGGTCCGGCATGCCCCCTTCGGGCTGCGGACACTTCCGGCTGACGTCAGAGCCAATCGACGGGCCATCGCCTCGGCATAAGCCCGGCGCGCCGGTGAGTGGCCGCCCGGCACGGCGGCGCCGCACAGACGGATCATCCGGCCTCGGCCCTCCCGCCGGTTGGGTTTGTGCCGTCTGGGTGGCCCGCCGGCGGGACGGAGCTAAAGGTAGTCGGCTCCGGTTTCTTCACCCACCAGGCCGTGCAGTTTCTTGATCGCTTCGGCTTGGTCGGCGCGGCAGACCAGCGTGGCGTTGCGGGTGTGGATCACGATCAGGTCTTCGCAGCCAATGGTGGTGATCAGGTGCCCGGGTTGATCGTTGACCGTCAGAATGTTTTTGCTGTTGAGGTGGATGGCCCTACCGCCCGAAGACCGGTGGCCGTCGGTGTCGGGAAGCAGGGTCTCGCCGAAGCTGGGCCAGCTGCCCACGTCCAGCCAGTCCAGGGGCATGGGCACGGCGGCGACGGTGAACTCCGCGTCGGCGCTGGCGGGTTCCATGATCGCGAAGTCCACGCTGATTTTTTTCAGCGTCGGAAACACGCGGTTGAGGGTGGCGTCTTGCTGTGGGCCGCCCCAGGCCGCGGCGATCTCGCTGAGCCCGGCGTGGTTATCCGGGGCAAACCGGGCGATCGCGTCCATGACCGCGGCGGCCCGCCATACGAACATGCCACTGTTCCACAGGTATTTGTCGGCCCCGGCGGCGTGGTAGGCCTGGGCCACGTCGGCGGCGGGTTTTTCCTTGAACCGGTCGACCACAAAGGCGTCGTGGTCTGCGACCGCTTGGCCCAGCTGCAGGTAGCCGTAGCCCGTGGCCGGATGGGTTGGGGCGATGCCGAAAGTCACCAGGGTCCTGTCGCCGGCCTCGGCCAGCGCGAACCCGCGGTCCACGATGCGTCGCAACTCGTCCTGGGGCTGGATCAGGTGGTCGGCGGTGAAGACCGCGACCACCGCGTTGGGATCGGCGGCGTGGATGGCCGCGCAGCCCAGCCCCACGGCGTTGAGCGTGTCGCGGCCGGTCGGCTCGGCGATGAACCGGTCAGGGGTGAGCCCGGGCAGCTTCTCCAGCATGACATCGCGCGTTGCGGCGCCGGCGCAGACGTAGACCTGCTCGGAGGGCAGTAGGCCGTCGAGCCGCTGCACCGCTTCTTGCAGCAGCGAGTGCCCGCCGGCGTGGTCGGGGTCCGGTCCGGTGTCTTGGGTGTGCAAGAAAGGGATGAGCTGCTTGGGCAGCCCTTTGACGGACATGGGCCAGAGGCGGGTCCCGGACCCGCCGGCGATGATGAGGGCATAGCGCATGGTCGCAAGTTTACTGACGCGGCCCCGGATGCCCGGGAAATGTCGTCCGAACCCGAACTTGGACGGCGTGGGGGGTGGGTTTGGGACGCCTGCCTCCATCGGGTCTGCCGGGCGCGGGGTGGGTATATTGCCCGCAGTTTCCGTCGTTTCGAGCCGCCTGCGGCTCTCCTCTTTCCCGAGCCCGCCATGCCCACGTCCTACTTCCGCGACGTTAAAACCCCCATCGCCTACGAGGGAGCCGACAGCAAAAACCCGCTGGCGTTCAAGCACTACGACGCCCACGCGGTGGTCATGGGCAAGCCGATGAAGGAGCACCTGCGTTTCGCCGGCTGCTACTGGCACAGCATGCGCGGGGCGGGGGCCGACCCCTTCGGCCCGGGCACCCGGATCATGCCCTGGGAAGAGGGCGGGGGCATGGAGGCCGCCGAGAACACCATGCACGCCATGTTCGAGTTTCTGTCGAAGCTCACCCTGCCGTTCTGGTGCTTCCACGATCGCGACATCGCGCCCGAGGCCGCGACCCTGAGCGAGACCAACCAGAACCTGGACCGGATCGTGGCGCTCGCCAAAACGAAACAAGACGAGACGGGCATCAAGTTGTTGTGGGGCACCACCAACGCCTTCAGCCACCCCCGCTTCATGAGCGGCGCGTCCACCAGCCCCAGCGCCGACGTGTTTGCCCACGCCGCGGCGCAGGTGAAAAAAGCCTTGGAGTGTACGCAGGAACTGGGTGGCAGCGGCTACGTGTTCTGGGGCGGGCGTGAAGGCTACGAGACGCTGCTGAACACCGACCTGAAACGCGAGATGGACCACCTGGGTCTGTTTCTGAACCTGGCGGTGGATTACAAAAAGAAGATCGGCTTCGACGGGCCGTTCTGGATCGAGCCCAAGCCCAAAGAGCCGACCAAGCACCAGTACGACTTCGACGCGGGCAGCTGCCACGCCTTCTTGCAGAAGTACGGCCTGATGGACCACTTTGGCCTGAACATCGAGGCCAACCACGCCACGCTGGCGGGCCACACCTTCCACCACGAGATCAAGTACTGCGTGGACAACGGGCTCTTGGGCAGCATCGACGCCAACGCCGGCGACCTGCTGCTGGGCTGGGACACCGATCAGTTCCCCATGAACCTGTACGACACGGCGCTGGTGATGTACGAGGTGCTGCGCAACGGCGGCTTCACCCAGGGCGGCGGGCTGAACTTCGACGCCAAGGTGCGGCGCCAGAGCACCGACCCCATCGACCTGGTCTACGCCCACATCGGCGGCATGGACGCGTTTGCCCGTGGGCTGAAGATCGCCGCGAAGATGCACGACGACGGGGCGTTCGCGAAAATCGTCAAGGATCGTTACAGCAGCTTTGATAGCGGCATCGGCGCGGACATCGAGAGCGGCAAGGCCGACTTTGAATCGCTCGCGGCGCACGCCGAGAAGACCAACATCCAGCGCGTGCCCAGCGGCCGGCAGGAGCTGCTGGAGAATATGCTTAATGACTATCTCTGATCGCCTCGGGCAGGTCCGGGGGGTGCGTTGGGGCGGTGCGCCCGGCGGGTTGGGGTTGGGGTTCGGCCCGATGCCACCGCCGCGGTGTGGGTGAGCGTGGCCCGGACGACCGATGGAGAAGGCGATGACCTGCGACCTCAACCCGACCGCGGCGCTGCCCAGCCTGCCCCCGCCGCGGCGCTGCTCGTGGAAGGGCCGGCTCTTGCGTACGCCGGTGCTGCTGGCCGCGTGGGCCCTGGCCGCCGCCAGCGTGGGGGCGGCCCTGGGCGGCTGGCACTGGCGCTTAGACTACTTCGCCAACTTCCCGGTGCAGTATCTGGCGCTGGGGGTGCCGGTGTTCGGATTGCTGCTGCTGCTGCGCTGCTGGCGGGCGGCGGGCGGGTTTGCGGCGGTGCTGCTGTGGAACGGTTTTTTGGTGCTGCCGTTGCTGGCCGGCGGCCCCGACCCGTCTGCCGGAAACCCGGACGCGGTGTTGCGGGTGGTTCAGAAAAACGTGTTTCACATCAACCCGCGCTACGCGGACACGATCGCCTGGCTACGTGAGCAGGAGGCGGACGTGGTGGTGATTCAGGAGATGAGCGACACGTGGCGGGAGGAATTAATCCGCGGGCTGGTGGAGGGTGCCCGGTACACCGCCTACCTGCCGGACCGGCCGGGGGGTGAGCGGCACACGGTGGGGGTGTTTGTGGGCCCGCGCGTGGAGGTGGTGGCACACCGCCACTGGGGTGCGGGCGAGCCGCTGAAGCCTATGGTGGAGGTGGGGCTGAAGGTGCCGGGATTCGACCAGACGGTGGTCATGCAGGGGGTACACACCCGGGCGCCGGTGCGGGCCAGCTGGTCGCGGCTGCGCGGGCGTCAGCTGGCCGAGCTCACCGGGTGGGCGGCGGCGCGTGACGCCCGTGTCCACGGCCCGACCCTGGTGGTGGGCGACCTGAACGCGACCCGCTGGTCGGCTCCACTGCGGGCGCTGATGCGCCATGGCGGGCTGCGCGACACCGCGGAAGGGACGGGTTTGCGGGGCACCTGGCCCGAGTTTTTATTCGCCCGCCGGCGGTCGGCCCCGGTGCCGCTGGGTTGGACCGGGATGATCACCCTGGACCACGTGCTGGCGAGCGGACACTTTGTGGTCGCCCGGCGTGCGGTGGGCCCGGGGCTGGGCAGCGACCACTTGGGGGTGGTGGTGGACCTGGCCCGGCGGGTGAGCCGGCCGTAGGGTCCGGATCGGTTTGCGGGTGGCCTATAAAGGCGGTTGGGGGAAGCTCTATCAGGCAGAGGGTGAAAACCGGGGGTTGTCTGTCCGATGACCCAGGGGTCGCGGGGGCCCGTCGGGCGGCGGTGAAACGTCTTGGTTTTGATCCCTCTTCTTGAAAGACGCGCCGATGTCCGGCTCTTCCAATGTTCGTGTACCGCTCCGGTCGTCGATGCGCGGCAAGGTGGCGATGCTCGTGCTCGTGCCGCTCTGCTTACTGGGTGCAGTGGGCGTGCAGGGGTTGCGTGAGGCCGGCCGCACGTCCGCGGCGATGGACCGGATGGTTTCGGTGATGGACCTGTGCGGTGTATTGAGTGCTTTGGTGCACGAAACGCAGAAAGAACGAGGCTTCACTGCGGGCTACCTGGGCAGCAGCGGGCGGCGTTTCGCGTCTGAACTAACCCGGCAGCACGGCCAGGTGGATGAGCGGGCGCAGGCCCTCGACGTGATGTTGACGGGGTTGGATCTCGAAGACCTGGGGCCCGAGATTGCCGCCGCGTTGGCGTCGGCACGTTCGGAGCTGGAGCAGGTCACTTCGGTGCGCGGGCGGGTATCTGCCCAGCAGATTTCACTGGACGATGCGCTGGGTTACTACACCCAGATGAACGCGAAATTTTTGAATGCGGTGGGTGAAGCCCGCAACATGCCCGCTCCGCCTCGGGTAAGCCGCGAGGTGGGAGCCTACGCAGAATTTTTGCTGGGCAAGGAGCGGGCGGGGATCGAGCGGGCGGTGCTGAGTAGTGCCTTTGCCCGCGACAGTTTTTTGTCCGGGGGCTATGCCAAGTTGGTGCGGCTGATCAGCGAGCAAAATACGTATTTCGACAGCTTCTACCGTCTGAGCAGCGATGCGGTCCGGTCAGACTTTGATCAGTGCACGGACCGTGCGGACGCCGGCGTGGCCTCGTTTCGTGACGCGGCGCACGCACGGTCGGCCACGGGTGGCTTCGGGCAGGACGCCGGGGCCTGGTTCGCGGCGGCCACCGCGCGGATCAATGCCCTCAAGCAGGTTGATGATGATCTGGCCGCAAGCATCAGTGAGACGGCCCACGGCCCACGGCCTGCAGGCGTCGGCGACGGTGACCATGTGGACGACGCTCACGGTGACCCTGGTGGTGTTGGTGGTGTTGGCCTTGGCGGGCTGGTGGGTCGGGTACGTGTTGGTTAAGCCGATTCAGGTCTTGACCACGCGGATGCAAGAGATTTCTGAGGGCGAGGCGGACCTGACCCGTCGGGTGGATGCAGCGCGCCGCGACGAGATCGGGCAGCTGGGTGCGGCGTTCAATAGCTTTGTGGCCCGCATTCATGACCTGGTGGCCGAGGCGGCCCAAGTGAGCCAAGAGGTGTCCGTATCGGCGATGCAGATCGCCACCACGACCGAGCAGATGGCCGGGAGTATGGCTCGGCAGGGGGAAGAGGCGCTGCAGGTGGCCTCGGGTATCGGGGCGATGTCTGACCGCGTGGGCCAGGTCTCGGGGCAGAGTTCGCGGGCCCGGGCTTCGGCCAGTGAAGCGGGGGACCGGGCGGCCCGTGGCGGGACGGTGGTCGATCAGACCGTCGAAGCCATCGGAGGGATCGCGTCGATGGTCGCGGCGTCGTCGCAGGCCGTGGACTCGCTGGGTCAGCGGGCCGAAGAAATCGGTCAGATCATCGACGTCATCAACGGGGTGGCGGACCAGACGAATTTGCTGGCCCTGAACGCCGCCATCGAGGCGGCCCGGGCCGGGGAGCACGGCCGGGGCTTCGCGGTGGTGGCCGATGAGGTCCGCAAACTGGCGGAGCGCACTACCCAGGCCACCGACGAGGTGGCCGAGGCAATCCGTGCCATCCAGCAGGAGACGCAGACGGCCGTAAAGCAGATGGAAGAAGGCAGTCAGCACGTGAGCCACGGGGTGCGGTGTGCCGAGGAGGCGGGCAGCGCGTTGAAACAGATTGTGGGCGGGGCGGAAGACACCCGGGCGATGATCCAGCAGATCGACGGGGCCCTGGAGGAGCAGGTGGAGGCCACGCGGAGCGTGACCCGGAACGCGACGACCATCCGCGATCTCACCCAAGAGTCGGCGACCGGGGCGCAGCAGATCGCGTCGGCCGCCACGCAGCTGAGCGTGCGCAGCGACGACCTCAAGCAGCTGATTGTTCGGTTTAAGGTCGCAGCACAGTCTGCCCGACGCGACCCCGATGCCGGTTGAAGACCTTCAGGCTGGCTTGAACTCGTGAACGACAAAAGCCGGCACGGAGAAGTGCCGGCCCTTATCGTCTTGGAGGTTGGGGGTGAGGGAGTCCGGAGTCTTACGGCGGCGACGCCACCGCGGTTCGGATGACTGGTATTTTTTGAAGAGGACGGATCCGAGCACCATGACAGCAGCCCCGCGGAAAGACGCGGGGCTGCTGGTGATTTCGAATGGGAAGCCGGTTTTACGCCTTGATGTCGGTGACCTGCACCTTGACGTAGTTCTGCCGGTGGCCGTTCATGCGCTTGTAAGTCTTGCGACGCTTGAACTTCACGACCATGATTTTGTCGTCGCGGCCTTCTTCGAGGATGTCGGCGGTGACGGTGGCGCCTGCGAGGTGGGGGGCGCCGATCTTGGTCGATCCGCCGGATTCGTCTTCGGGGTTGCTGACCATCATGACCCGGTCGAAGGTGACCGTGGCGGCGTCGTCGGCCAGCTCGCGCGGATCGATCTTGATGACGTCGCCTTTAGCGACTTTGATCTGGGTGCCGGAGTCTTCGATGATCGCGTACATGGCCGCTCGGGAGTTGGGGGCTGGAGAAGGAATAGGGGCAACGGGTCGGCGGGGGACGCCGAGCCGCACAGACTAGCAGGGGGAGGGGCTGGCGCCAATCCCCGGCGCGTCAGGATCTGCGGGGGCGGGCCCGAGGGCCGGGTCGGGCCGGGTTTTTTCAAACCATTGTGAATATTTACGATAGAGAAAAACGTACGTGGTTCATTTGCCTTGGCCCGGAACGAGGGTATCTCTTTGTTCGTCGCGGGGTGCAAGCCCGGCGGCGGGTGCCCGCCCCCCGGACACCACCCCCGGTTTGTGCGGGCCCGAGGAGGGTCGGGCCTGTCGGCGGGGGTGGTGTCCGGGCGGCGGCCCCGCCAAACGGGGTTCAGCCTCCGGTCCCCGCATCTTTTAACCATCGCCCCTGATCGAGTGCGGCCCGGCAATTCATTGCCGGGTCGTGCTTTTTTATGCCTCCGCCACCCCGGGAGTGACGCCGCGAGGCGGGCCCGGGTTTCTACATTTGCCCCGGGCCGCGGGGCTGCAAGCCAAAACCGCGGCGCTGGTCCGCGTGCCGCTTGCCGTGTTGGTTCCAGTAGGGCCGGCGTTCGACGCCGCGGAGCGTGAGGCTGTAGCCATCGCTGCGTTGCAGGCGGGTGAGCACGCCCTGATCGTTCAAAGTGAAGGCGTAGTGGCGTTCGCCTACGTCCGAGCGGACCCAGGCCGTGGCCCGGTCCGGAGACACGCGGGTTAGGGTGGCGGTGTCCCAGGCCGGGGGGAGGTGGTGCAGACGCTGGAGGGCCATCGAGCGGTAGAGCGGGACGGTGACCGACTGGCCGATGGCGGGCTGCGGACCCGCCAGGCCGCGAGCCCAGAGGATCAGCGCGTCTTCGGAAAACCCTTCTTGGGGGTGAGGCAGGGTTTGCACGCCATCGCCTTCGGCCTGAAAATAACTGTGGTGGAGGTGAACCAGGTGGTTGGGGTGGTCTTGGGGGCGGAAGACCGCCTGCTGCCAGACGTGGCCGCACCATTCCTGGCTGCTGAAGCTGAGCTTGACGACGTTGCCGGCGGATAGCACGCCCGCGGGCTGGGTGGCGACAAAAGCGCTGGTCATCAGGTTGTAGTCGTAGACGCCGGTGGGGAAGTCTTCGGCCAGGTTGAGCTTGATAACGCCGAAGCTGCCGGGGCCGCCGCGATCGGACTTCATCCGGGCCTCGGCGTCAAAGGGTTCGGTGACGGTTACGGCCACGGCGGTGCCGGTCCGCAGCTCGCCGTAGCGCGGGTAGGTCAGGTCGTAGCTGGCGACCTCGCCGCGGCCGTCGTGCCAGTGCCGTTCGAAGCCCGCGTCGTACGCCGGCGGGGCCGAGCGGGCGGGAGCCGTCGCCAGGAGGAGCCACAGGGTGGCCAGCAGAAGGCCAGCGGAGGCCCATGTGACAGGAGCGGTAGCTGCTGGATTTGCGGGCTGTGCTTTCGCCGTCGAGCGGGGGCGATGTGGGGGGTGGGGCCGGGGCATGGGGAGACTCCATTACGGGTTGTGCGGGCCGTGCCGGAGCTTAGGCCGCGTGGGTGCTGCGACTGCTACATCCCGGTGTTGGGGGGGCGGAAGGGGCGGAAAAACGGCGTGGCGGACTTTGTTTGCCGCCCGGGCGCGGCAGGCTGATGGGGGCGGTACGCCGGACGCAATTTCTCGTCTCTTCTTCCTCGTGAAAGATTGGCTCATGAACATCTCCACCACGTCGTTTCTTGCTTCTTTGACCGCCTTGACGCTCGCCGCACCCGCCATGGGGGGCGGGGTGGAGGTCTTGGACCTCTCGGGCTTCAGCCACGCGGACATCGCCAGCGGGCATTCGATCAACGAGGTCACCGTCACCGCCGACAACTGGAATAACGACCTGGACCTGGCGGTGGTGTTTGACACCACCGCCCGCCGCACGGCCGACCGCGATTTGCAGGGGGTTAACGACCGCGGGCGGGGTGGCTGGAAGGGGGGCAACTTGGCGGCGGACCGGGTTAACGTCGGCAACGTGCTGATCATCCAGGAACAGAACCGCAACACGCGCATCGTGAACGGCGGACGCTCGGTGAACATCGCCGACGACGAGGGGCGGCGCCCCGCAGGTGAGCTGTACTTCAGCTTCGACGACGCGGTCACCAGCTTCGGGTTTGACCTGATCGACGTGGAGGGCACGGCCGAATTTTCCGATGGCTCGGGGTTTTTTGCTACTTTCAGCGACCTGACCACGACCGTGCAGGTGGCGTTCCGCGACTTAATTGACCCCTTGAGCCGGTTCTACGACAGCACGGTGGCGTTCGGCGACAACTCGGCGAACCGCATCCGGCCCATCACCGCCGAGCAGCTGGGCCTGGAGTCGTTCCGTGAAGTCAGCGTCAACCTCGGCGGGTCCGGCGGGGTGGGCAACATCAACTTCGTCAAGGCCGACGCGCCCACGGCGGCGCCCACGCCCTCGGCCGCGGCCGCGGGGCTGGGCCTGCTGGGCTTGCTGAGTGCCCGCCGCCGCCGGCAGCGTTGATCCGCCAGAACGCTCGCTTCGGCGGTCGTCCCGCAAAACCCCCGCCCCGCCCGGAACCGTCCGCGGCGGGTTTTTTTGTGGTCTTCGCCGTCTTGTGCGGTCAGCCGAACACGATGCGGTAGGCCAGGTAGAAGATGATCAGGTCCGCGTAGACGTGGCTGACCCAGCCCGCGTAGATGTTTTGGTAGCGCAGGTAGAGCAGCGACCAGATGAGGCCGCCGACAAACACCCCCGCCGAGGCCGCGACGGCGGTGCGCGGATCCACCAGCATGGCCAGGGCCACCACGTGGTGGGCGGTGAACAGCAGGGCCGACAGCACCGCCGAGGCGAGGTCGCCCGCGGTGTTGCGCGGCAGCACGTCGCGCAGGCGCTCGCCGATGAACCAGCGCCAGAAGTATTCTTCCAGCATCGAGTTGACGGTGCACCAGTACACAGCGCCCAGCAAAAAAAGCAGCGGGGTGTTCAGCCCACCCGCGTCGACCTGCGCGCGCATGGCGCCCGCGTCGATCCAGTGCCGGCCCACCGCGGCGTAGGCCACGGCGATGCTGATGAAAATCAGCACGCCCGTGGCGTGGGCGGCCACCATGCCCCGGTGGCTCCACCGCGGCGGGCGGGGGCGCCGGCCCTCGACGCGCAGCAGCCACACCAAGGGGATCAGCAGCAGGGTGATTTTGGCCGCGCCGAAGGCGGCTTTGGCCCAGCCCGCGTCGGGGAACGCCACCATGGCCAGCCAGGTGCCGACGAACTGCACCGGCGCCGCGGCCAGCAGGTAAGCCGCGGAGGTGGCGCGGCGGGCCCGTGCCGGGTCCGCGGAGGTGGAGGACGTAGAGGGCAACGCGGGATCGGGGTTCGGGTCGGCGCGCATGGGGCGGACAGGCTAACGCGAACCCGTGCCGCGGTGGCGGTGCCTTTAGTCCGCCAGCTTGCCGGACAGGTAGGCCTCGACCTGATCCAGCCCGACGGTCACCTGCTCGGTGGTGTCGCGGTCGCGGATGGTCGCGGTCTGGTTCGTCACGCTGTCGCCGTCCACGGCAATGCAGTACGGTGTGCCGATCTCGTCCATGCGGGCGTAGCGCTTGCCGATACTCTGCTTGGCGTCGGTTTCCACCGGCATCTTCTCGCGCAGCTGCCGGAAAAGCTTCTGGGCGATCTCGGGCATGCCGTCTTTGTTGACCACGGGGAAGATGCCGGCCTTGACCGGGGCGAACTTGGGCTTGAACTGCATGACGTAGTCCGAGCCCTTGCGGTCGGGGGTGGGCGTGAAGGCCTCGCACAGCAGCACCAGCACCGCGCGGGTGAGGCCGCTGGCGGGCTCGATGACGTTGGGGGTGTAGCGCGAGCGCTTCTTGATCTCGTCCTTGTCCACGCCTTCTTTTTGCAGCCGCACCTGCAGCTCCTGGTCGAAGTAGTCCAGCTTGGTCTTGCTGTGGGTGGTGTGCTGGGTGAGGTCGAAGTCGCCGCGGTGGGCCACGCCTTCCAGCTCGCCGTAGTTCGGGGCGGTGAAGGGGTAGAGGTACTCCACGTCCACGCAGGCCTTGGAGTAGTGGGCCAGCTCGTCGTCGGCGTGGTCGCGGAAGATCAGGTTGCTCGGGTCCACGCCCAGGCTCAGCCACCACTTCATGCGCTCGTGCTTCCAGAAGTCGTACCACTTCAAAGCATCCTCGGGCGGGCAGAACCACTCCATCTCCATCTGCTCGAACTCGCGGCTGCGGAAGATGAAGTTGCGCGGGGTGACCTCGTTGCGGAAGCTCTTGCCGATCTGGGCGATGCCGAAGGGCAGCTTGACGCGCATGGTGTCCAGCACGTTCTTGTAGTTCAGGAAGATGCCCTGGGCGGTCTCGGGCCGCAGGTAGACCTTGCTCGCGTCGTCTTGGGTCAGGCCGGCGTGTGATTCGAACATCAGCTTGAAGGGCTGGGGCTCTCCGAGCGCTCCGCCGCAGCGCGGGCAGGGGTCTTGCAGCCCGGTCTGATTCAGCTGCTCGGTGGCGAGGTGTTGGACGACTTCCTGCACGTCGGGCGGCGCGGTGGGCTGGCCTTCGACCCGGGTGGCGAGCCACGAGAGGGTGACTTGCGGGTTGCGCACCAGCGCGAGGTTGGGCGCCAGTTTTTTGCCCTTGCGTTTTGCCCAGTCGATGAGCTTGGGCGTGTCGATGCTGCCCGTCGCGGGCTCAAACTGCTGGACCAGGGAATCGAACCATTCCGACTGGCTGGTGAGGATCTCCCAGAGGTGGTCGGCCCGGACGAAGTGTCCGCAGCCCCCGCACTTCTGCATCGGGTCGGAGAAGCCGGCCAGATGGCCCGAGGCCTCCCAGGTCTTGGGGTTCTGGATGATCGACGAATCGAGCCCTACGATCGAGACCGGGTCCCCGTCGGGGCCGATCGGCGGGCAGGTCACCATCTGGTGCCACCACCAGTCGCGGATGTTGTTCTTTAGCGCGGTGCCCAGCGGGCCGTAGTCCCAGAAGCCGTTGATGCCGCCGTAGATCTCGCTGGCGGGGTAAACAAAACCGCGGCGCTTGCACAGCGACACGATTTCTTCCATGGACTTGTCGGCGGGGGAGACGGGGGTGGACATGGCGGGTTCTTCGGGCGGGAGCGGGTCGCGGGTTTTGGATCGGGGAGTTTAGCGAAACCCCGGTTTTGAACGACGCGGAGGCTCGCGGCGCAAAAAACAGGCGGTGCAAAGCAGATGGCTGGTTCGGGGCCGGGTCACCCGGTGGGGTCTTGCGGAAACAGCGGGGCGCTGGCGGGCCGGGCGTAGGCGGCGGCCAGGCGTGCGTGTTCTTGGTCGCTCAGCGGCGAGATGTCGGCCGCGGCGTGGGCGACGGCCATCTTGTAGATCTCCGGCTGGCCGGGGGGCAGGGCGGCGACGACCCCGGGCTGGTTGAGGGCGTAGCGCAGCTGAAGGTGGGCCAGTTCGGGTTCGTCGGGCCCGCACACGTCGTACCAGCACTTGGCGTGCTTGCGGTCTTCCCAGGTGGTGGTGAGCTTGCCTTTGGCCAGGGCTTTGAGGCTGATGAGCGTGAGGTTGGCGGCTTGCGCGGCGGGCAGCAGCCGGGTGCCGAACGTGCTGTGGTTCAAGTTGGCGTAGTTGATCGGCAGCATGACGCTGTCGAAGTGGCCGCTGGCCACCGCGGCCAGCGCGGCGTCTTCGTCGTGGCAGCTCACGCCGATCAGGCGGGTCTTGCCCGCGGCGCGTGCTTCTAGCACGGTGTGCAGGGCGCCGCCGTCCGCCGCGGCTTCTTCAAAGTCGGCCACCGACTTGAGGCTGTGCAGCTGGTAGAGATCGAAGCGGTCGGTTTTCAGTTTCCGCAGCGAGTCGTCGAGTTCGGCGGCCGCGGCGTCGGCGCGGCGTTCGAGGGTTTTGCAGGCCAGAAAGACCTGGTCGCGGTACGGGGCCAGGGCCGGGCCCATGAGTTCTTGGGCGTTGGCGTACTGCGGGGCGACGTCGAAATAGTTGATGCCCCGGTCGACGGCCCAGGCCACGTCGGCGTCGCATTCGGACTGCGGGCGGTTGGAGAGCACGACCCCCCCGAAGCCCACGACCGAGAGTTGGATGCCGGGGTGGTTGGGCAGGGGGCGTTGATGCATGGCGGGGCCTGGTGGGGCTTGGAGGTTTAGGAGCCCGGCGCGGGCGGGGCGAGGTTGATCGACCAGTCGTATTTGGGGAACCGCACGCGGTTTTCATCGATGGCTTGCAGCACCGCGGGTTTGCGGGGGTCGGCATCGTCGAGGTATTTGGCCACCGCGGCGCCGAGCCCGCCGGTGGAGTCGAAGTCTTCGCGGTACCACTTGAAGATGGTGGCCAGGGAGACGGTGCCGTCGTCGGCAACGGTCACGCCTTGTTCCTGGGGGTTGTTGAGCCACTGGACCATCTGATCGTCGAGCTGAGCTTCGAGAACCGGGCCGCGGTAGGGCTCGTTGCGCAGGGGTGGGCAGGCGATGGCGCCGCATATCAGCGCGGCGTGGGCCCGGTAGTCGTCGTAGGTCGGGCGGATGAGCTTCTGTTCGAGGTCGTTGAGGGTGGTGGTACGGCCGTCGATTTTCCACCGGTCGAGGGTGAACCAGGTGAGCACGCCGACCTTGTCGGTGGGTTTGGCGGTGCGGGCCCCGGCGTTGAGCCAGCGACGCAGCATGATGGCGTTGTAAGCGTTGAGGTGGTAGGCGAAGCGGTCGGCCCGGGTGGGGAATTGTTCGGGGGTACTCTCGGGCCCGAAGCGGGCCAGGGCGTCGAGGTAGATGTTGAGCTGGACTTCGAGGGCGTCGGGGTCTTCTGCGGCCGAGCCCCGGGGGGCCTTGATGGCGGGGTAGTCCACCAGCCCCTCGCGGACTGTGGCCGCCAGCACGCGGGCGTAGGGGGCGTCGTTGTAGGCGGTGCTCTGCAGGCTGGAAGATAGGCTGGGGGTGCCCTGGCAGGCGGTGAGGTTCAGGAGAATCGGAACGAGTAAAACGAAGGCGGGCAGGACGCGGCGTGCATTGAACATCGGGGTTCCGAGGTGGGGCTAGGGGATCGTGGGTGGCCGGGGCTGGCCGCGAAGACCGTTTTTAACCGCGGTGCGGGGTTAACGATTCCTTCTACGGATAGGAATAATAGACTCTGACGGTTGGCTGGCCGTGGGATACGCCCCGGCGGCCGCTCCGATCCCCGATCCAAGGCACCCTCTGCTTATGAGTTCTCTCTCCCTGCCCGTTGTTGAAGAGCAGGCGTTCTACCGCCAGTTCGAAACCGATCTGCGTGCGGACGCGGTGATCACGACCCTGCAAATCAACATTGGCCTGCGGTGCAACCTGGCGTGTGCCCACTGCCACGTCGATTCGTCGCCGGCGCGGATCGCCGACACCGAGAACATGCAGGAGGTCACGGCCGACAAGGTGATGCAGTGGCTGACCGATAACCCGGCGATCAAGACGGTGGACATCACCGGCGGTTCACCGGAGATGAACCCGAACTTCAAACGCATTGTTCGCCACGCTCGGTCGCTGGGCATGGACGTGATCGACCGCTGCAACCCCACGATTCTGACCTTTAAAGAAAACAAGCGCTTTGGCGGCGGGGACTACCGCTGGGTGCCCGCGTTTTTAGCCGAGAACAAGGTGATCGTCTCGGCGTCTTTGCCCTGCTACACCGCCGACAACGTGGATGCTCAGCGTGGCCGCGGCAGTTATGACGCGAGCGTGGAGGGGCTGCTGCTGCTTAACGACGTGGGCTACGGCAAGGACCCGGAATTGCCGCTGAACCTGGTCTTCAACCCCGGCGGCCCCAGTCTGCCGCCGCCTCAGGAATCGTTGCAGGACGACTACAAGCGCGAGCTGCGCGAGCGCTTTGGGATCGAGTTCACCCAGCTGTGGACGATCACCAACATGCCGATCAAGCGGTGGCGTCGGGACCTGGAGAAGGCCGGGAAGCTGGGCGACTACATGGATCTTCTGGTGGGCGCCTACAACGCGCACACGGTGGAGGGGCTGATGTGTCGGCACCAGATCCACATCGACGCCCAGGGCCGCATGGCCGACTGCGACTTCAACCGGGCCCTGGAGATGGACACCCCCGGGTACGAGGGCAAGTTCTTGTGGGACGCCACCGCGGCGGAGCTGGGGCAGCGGGTGATTGCCACCGGGGATCACTGCTACGGCTGCACTGCGGGCACCGGCAGCAGCTGCACCGGCAGTCTGGCTTGATTCGGCGGGGGCCGCGGGTTTACTCGGCCGGCTCGTAGAGTCGGTTGGCTTGAGTGATCGCGGTTTCGAGGGTGACGGCGTGCTGGCGCAGGGTCCGAGCTACTTCTTGGGCCAGGGTGTCGGCGTCGAGGGGGTCGCAATCTTTTTTCAGCAGTTTGCGGAAGTCGGCTTTGACGGCCTGAAGGCCGTCTTGCACGGCGGTCAAGACGTTGGCCAGGCTGTCCCATTCGGCACTGCGGCGGGCGTCGCGCACGGCGTCGGCGATGGGGTGTTGGATGACCGCTTGCAGATCGGTCTGGAGGATCTGAAACACGCTCGTGAATCCCTGCGTGCGGGTGTCGCCCATGGGGCGTGCGTCGAGGATGCGGCTTAACACCCGAGCGACGGCGACGGGTTCTTTGGCCAGGTGCAGCCACCGGGCGGTGGGCGTGTCGGCCTGCGGGCGGGCTTTGTCGGTGGCGGCTCCTTGGGCCGGGTCGCGGAAGTCCGGATCGCCCGCCAGCAGCTCGCCGGGGT
>CALLPP010000114.1 GCA_938015655.1 uncultured Algisphaera sp. | reverse complement strand
GTGCGTTACAAGAACCAGAGTTAAATCTTTTTCGCGTTGTCTTTCAAATAAAAGATTAGCAACTTGGATGCCCCCGACACCATCCGCCACAACGTAGCGTGCCAAGCAGCGCAGATCGGCCGGCTGGTGTCGATCGGCGACGGGCGAGCCCCGCACCCGACCGACGCCCAGGTGGTCAACAACCTGGACTGGATCGCCCCGCTCACCTGGATCCAGGTGCTGCGCGACATCGGCTCGAAGATGTCGGTCAACCGTATGGTCGCCATGGAAAGCGTCAAACAGCGCATGCACGGCGAGGGCGAGGGCATCAGCTACCTGGAGTTCAGCTACATGCTGCTACAGGCCTACGACTTCGCCCACCTGTTCACCACCGAAGGCTGCACCCTACAGATCGGCGGCCAAGACCAGTGGGGCAACATCGTCATGGGCATCGAGTTGGGGCGCAAGCTGCACCAGGCCGACCTCGCGGGCCTCACCTTCCCTCTGATCACCAAGAGCGACGGCGGCAAGTTCGGCAAAAGCGAAAGCGGCGCCGTCTGGCTCGACGCCCAGCGCACCAGCCCTTTTGAGTTCTTTCAGTTTTGGCGTAACGTGCCCGACGCAGACGTGGGCCGCTACTTGGGCTACTTCACCTTCCTGCCCATGGACGAGGTCCACGCCCTGGCCGCCGCTCCGGGGCCGGCGATCAACCAGAGCAAGGTGCGGCTGGCCTTCGAAGTCACCAAACTCATCCACGGCGAAGCCGAGGCCGTCAAGGCCCGCGACGCCGCGGCGGGGGCTTTCAGTGCCGCGGCCGACGTCACCGGCGACGCCATCCCGTCCATGAAAATCAACCTAGACGAGTTCAAAGAAGGGTTCACCCTGAAACATGCACTGATCCAGGCGGGTTTTGTGAACTCCAACGGCCAGGCCCGCAAGCTGATCGAAGGCGGTGGCGTGCGGATCCACGACGAAAAAATCACCGACCCCAACCGGTTCATCACCGACGCGGACCTCCGCGAAGGCCACGTGCTGGTGCGCGCCGGTAAGAAGCGGATGTTCCGTTTCGACCTCAACGCCTGACCCGCGCCCGTAGACCTTCCTATATTGTCAGGGCCCCGCTTCGCGGCTGTTTTCCATACGCGGGGCCGCCCAGCCTGCCCCCCTCCGCGTCCACGGTTCTCCCGCTTGAACGCCCCGCGTCTTACACCCAACGGACCCCTGAGCCCGCATGGAAGCTACGCGCCCGCCCGACCCGTCGCCCGCCTCGGAACCGCCCCCCGGATCCAGCTTCAGCAGTGATTTTCGCACCTTTTTTGTGCGCGGTCTGGCCATCGTGCTGCCCACCGTGCTCACCATCTGGCTGCTCACCATCGCCTACGGCTTTGTGAACGACAACTTCGCCGGGCCCATCAACAAGGGCGTGCGTGAAGCCATCATCCGGTTCAGCTCCTGGCCCGACCCGATCGACGCCGACTACCTCGACACCTTCGGCACCCTGCCCGAGTCCCGCAAGGACGCCTGGACCCAAGAACGCACAAAGCGTCAGAAACAAGTCGGCATTACGCCACAAGACTGGCCCGAATCAAGCGAACGCACCGAACGGCTGACCTGGATGAAAAGCCAGCCAGATTTGGTTTTGCGCGCCCGCCGACACGCGCTCACCACCAAGTGGAACTCGGTGACGCTGGGCAACTGGGCCGTGTTCAACCTCATCGGCATCGTGCTGGCGGTCATCCTGATCTACATCGCCGGCCTGCTGGTCACCAGCTTCATCGGTCGCCGCTTCTACCGCATGGGCGAGAACCTCATCGCCCGCGTGCCGCTGATCCGTAACGTCTACCCCGCGGTGAAACAAGTCACCGACTTCCTCTTTGGCGGCAGCGCCGAAGACAAGCTCGAGTTCAACCGCGTGGTGGCCGTGCAATACCCACGCAAAGGCTTGTGGTCGGTGGGCATGGTCACCGGCGACACCATGGCCCGGATTCAAGAGGCCGCTGGCGAGCCCTGCCTGACGGTCTTCATCGCCAGCAGCCCGACCCCCTTCACCGGCTACGTCATCACCGTGCCCAAAAGCGACACCGTGGACCTGCCCATCACCGTCGAGGACGCGCTCAAGTTCGCCGTTTCGGGCGGCGTGGTCATTCCCACCAACCAGGCCATCGCCCCCACGGGCCCCATGTTGCCGGGCATCGAACACCGCGAAACACCACATCCCGAGACGCCCTAAGCTCGCCCCCTTCTCAACCCCACAGCGATATTTTACGGGGGCTGGTATAAATCCCGCGGCAGGCCCCGGGGGTCCGCCCCCCCGCCCGCGGCCGACGTGAAAGCCCACCATGAAGCTCCGAGACTTTGTTGTCGATCAAGCCGTCTTGCCCGCCCTGGCCGCCCCGACCCGCGACGCCGCCCTAGAAGAGATGCTCGACGCACTCATCGCCACGGGCGCGGTTGATGCAGAGCTGCGGGCCCCACTGTTCGACCTGCTGCTTTCACGGGAAAAAAACGGATCAACCGGCTTCGGGAAAGGCGTGGCCGTTCCCCACGTCAAACACCCCAGCGTGCCACGCATGTGCGCCGCCGTGGCCGTGAGCAGTACCGGCGTCGATTTCAACGCGCTAGACAAACAGCCGGTTTACACCCTGTTCATGCTCGTGTCGCCCGCCGACCAGCCCGACCAGCACCTGCAAGCCATGGAAACCCTGTTCTCCAACCTGCAAAAAGACCCGTTCCGCAACTTTCTGCGTCAGGCCACCACCATTGACGCGGTGACCGACCTGCTTGACGAAGCCGATCGTGGCGAACTGGGGTAACGCCGCCCGGGCCTCGCCAAGCCACGACACACCGCCGCGGAACCACCAACTTTTTTGCCCGCCGCCTTCATCAGAAGCCACCACGCCATGGCCCTAGAAGCCCGCTCCACCATCACGATCAAGAACCACCACGGCCTGCACGCGCGGCCGGCCATGGTTTTGGTTGACGTGGCCAGCGGTTTCGCAGCCAACATCCGCATCGTCAAAGGCCAACAGGCGGTAGACGCCAAGAGCATCATGCAGCTCATGATGCTGGCCGCGGTATGCGGAACCACCCTCGAAGTTGTCGCCACCGGGGAAGACGCTCAAGAAGCGGTCGACGCCATCGTGGCGTTAAACAACGCCGACTTCGACGACTGAACCCGCAAGACCTACCCTCGGTCACGACGCCGCGACCCGGGCCACCCGGCCATCAGCGGGGCCGAGCACACGTAGGCCACAAACGCGAACGCCAGCACCGGCTGGGGCCACACCAGCACCAGCAGCAGCACAATCGTGCCCGCCACCACGCTGGGGAAAGGCGCCTGGTCGCGCAGATAGCGATTCATCAGGTGGATGTATTGCAAGCGGCTCACCATCGCCACGGCACATAACAGCGTGGCGGCCATCAACACGTAAACCGACACCCCCGCCCCGAAGGCTTCGGCGTCGCGAGCCCAGATCTGCTGGTGCAACAGCGTCAGACTCGCCACCGCGCCCGCCGAACCGGGCGAGGGAAGCCCGTGGAAAAACAAGTGGTGGCGCACGTCATCTCCC
>CALLPP010000113.1 GCA_938015655.1 uncultured Algisphaera sp. | reverse complement strand
CACGAGCCCTTCAGATGCCAGACGCTCCAGGTTGGGCATCAGGAAGCGTGGCGGATCGAAGTAGTCGCCCTGATCTTTCTTGCCGTTGTAAAAACCTTGCTGACGCATGCCCGTGTGGCTGGGAAACTTCGCCAGGTCGTAGAGGTTGACCTCGTCGAAGTCCAAGTCGTCGGCGTAAAACACCAGCACGTTGGGCCGTGGGGCAGCAGCCGTCAAGGACGCAGGAATCAGAACAAAGGCGAGCAGTGTCAAGACCCAACAAGCAGAAACGTATTTCATAGAAAATTCTGGGAATGGGCCAAGGCGGCCAGAGTGCAGCGGACGGTGAGTTGATTCGGCAAACCGCATGAATAAGTTGAACAATCACGACAGAGCGCAGAGGATCTTGGTGATCACCATACCGTACCTGGAGCGGCATAAATACCCGCAGGATAATCTATCCGGTCAAAAGACCGCACCAAATAATTTAAACGGCTACCGTCAGCGGGTTGGAATTCCCATACGGAAGACGAATCAGACGACGCCAAAGGGTTGCCGATGGAAGCCGACGCTGCGGGTGCAACATCCCGCAAGGTGCGGCGGAGAAATCCTATGATGTGAGGTTCTCAACGAGCGTTACCACCGAATCACTCGGTCAAAAAGGACATCCAGAACAGTATTTCGATTGCGACACTCCACGGCAGCGGCCACTCACTCAACTCGGTCGGGCCGCACCGGGTCACCCAAGGCCGGGATGTAGAACGCGGGGCTTATAGGTCGGCGACGCGCCGACGCAAGCAGACGACCCAATTCTGCCGCCAACGCCGGATGGTCTGCCGCCACGTCGCGAACCTCGCCCGGATCGTTAGCCAAATTGTACAACTGCAGCGGGG
This sequence comes from uncultured Algisphaera sp., assembly GCA_938015655.1. Classification (GTDB taxonomy): domain Bacteria; phylum Planctomycetota; class Phycisphaerae; order Phycisphaerales; family Phycisphaeraceae; genus Algisphaera. Next base: position 13,203 of record CALLPP010000113.1, on the reverse strand, counting down.
CCTCCGGATCCCGGTTTAAGCCGTAGCGGACCGCTTTCCATTCGCCGCGACGCAGCGCCACCCGCCCCCCCGCGGCCGGGAACTCCCAGTACAGATAATCATGCTCCACCTGGCCAGGCTGCCCCAACAACGTCGGCAGCATCGAGAGACCGTCGAGCTGCGCGGGTGCAGGAACCCCGGCCAATTCGGCGACGGTTGGTAACACGTCCCAAAACGCCGAAATGTGATCCGACACGATTCCCGCCGCGATGTGCCCGGGCCACATCGCGATCATCGGCACCCGGATCCCCCCTTCGTAGAGATCCCGCTTCACCCCGCGCAGCGGACCGGTTGAGTCAAAATACTCCGGGTCATGCCCCCCTTCAGCATGCGGCCCGTTGTCGGATGTAAAGACCAGCAGCGTACGGTCAGCTAAACCTTGGGCTTCAAGTTCGCCGGCAACCTCACCCACGTACTGGTCGAGAACCGACACCATCGCCGCGAAAGCCGCCTTCGGCGTCTCAGACCGGCGGTAATATCCTTCGGAACTCGGGGTCTCCTGCCCATACCGCCCCCGAAAACGTGCCACCACCGCTTCGGGGGCGTCCATCTCGGCATGAGGCTGAAGCAGGGCGTAATACAAAAAAAACGGCCGGTCTCGATTTGCCCGGATGAAAGAAAGCGCCGCGTCATGAATCAGGTGCGGCGCATAGTCTTTTCTTCGGTGAGCTACATTGCCCCACAGCATCACGCGCTGCTCGTTATCCCACAGAAAAGCGGGATAATACGAATGTGCCATGCGCTGGCAGTTGTAGCCGTAGAAGCGGTCAAAACCCATCTTCAGCGGATCACTAACCGACCCTGGATACCCCAACCCCCACTTGCCAAACCCCCCGGTGGCGTAACCCGCACCGCGCAGCACATGGGCAATCGTCACCGTATCCGGCGACATTGGGGCCTGCCCTTCCGGCTCGTGGCGATGATTCCCGCGCACCGGTGCGTGCCCAGTATGCAAGCCGGTCATCAACGACGCCCGCGCGGGGGCACACACCGTGCTCCCCGAATAATGCTGGGTGAACCGAATCCCCCGCGCCGCCAGCCGGTCGATGTTGGGCGTGGGAACTTTCGTTCCGCCGTACGCCCCGACGTCGGCATACCCCAGGTCGTCAGCGACGATGTAAACGACGTTAACCGGACGCCCCGCCGCCGCGATGGCGACCAACAACGCCACACCCCACGTGCCCCCCAATACCAAGGCCCGCACGCAACGCCGCGCCCTACTCTGGCCTTTGACCCATTTCTGCACTGATCACCACCTACAAACGCAAACAACCCAAGGATTAGCCGTCCTTCAGAATCCGGGACAATTAACCATACCATCGCCAGCCAACTCTGAACATCAGATAGAAGAAGCCAGCCCTCATCACCCTGGGGCGTTTGCCGCGTTGCGCCGTTCAGCCCGTAAAGGCTGTAGGAACCGAATTTTCAGCCGACATTTAGATCGCCGTGCCAAATGGTCTGACCGGTTGCCACCAGCGGGAATGGGGTTCCCGCAAGGAGATTAAAGTCGGCAACCCGGAAGGGTTGCCGATGAAAACCTACGCCGTGGGGCACACGTCCTGCAAGGCAGGACGGTTAGATAATTTGGCGCGGTGTTCGAAGCAAACGTCAGACACCATCCTGCATCACTCCGCCCCCAGTTTCACCTTCGCCTTGCGGCGCAGCTCCGCGTCAATAAAACCTTGCAACTCGCCATCCAGGACCGTCTGCGGGTTGCCCACTTCGTGGCTGGTGCGGTGGTCTTTCACGCGGTTATCGTAAAAGACGTAGCTGCGGATCTGGCTGCCCCAGCCGCGGTCCACGCCGCCGCCGGTCGCGGCGTCCATCTCGGCGGCCCGCTTCTGTTCTTCTAGCAGTTCCACCTTGCCCTTCATCAGGTTGGTGGCGATCTTGCGGTTCTGCTCGGCCTTGCGTTCAACCGAACAGACGACCGTCAGGGTGGTTTTTTCGTCGTAGTGGTAGACCAGGCGGATGGCGCTGGCCACCTTGTTGACGTTCTGACCGCCGGGGCCCGAGCTGCGGGCGAACTGGGTGGCCTCAAGCTTGTTTTCGTCTAGCTCGACCTTACCGGTGTCGGGGAACTCGGGCACCACCTCGACGGTGACGAAGCTGGTCTGCCGTTTGCCTTCGGCGTTAAACGGCGACACGCGTGCTAAACGGTGGGTGCCGGCCTCACAGGTCAGGTAGCCGTAGGCCATGGGGCCCTTCACATACAGCGTGACCTCTTTGAACCCCGCTTCGGTGCCGTGGGTTTTGGAATACTCGCTGGCGTCCCAGCCCTGTTTTTCGAAGTAATACAGGTACATCCGCGTGAGCATCTCGCACCAATCGTCGGCTTCGGTGCCGCCGGCGCCCGACTGCAGGGTGATGTAGCAATTGCGGTCGTCGTACTTGCCGCTGAGCAGCGAGGCGGTTTCGAGCTGATCAAGCGTGGCCTGGATGCCGTCGATCTGCTGATCGACCTCGGCCCGGCTGTCTTCGTCGTCGGCCTCGGCGGCCATCTCCCACAGCAGCACGGCGTCTTCGATGGTTGAGGCGGCCTCTTGCACGGGGGTGATACGGGCCTTGATGGCCTTCAGCTCGTCGATGACGGTGTTGGCGGTGTCTTGGTTGTCCCAGAAGTTGGCCTCGCCCATCTGAGCTTCCAGCTCTTTGAGCCGGGCGGCTTTTTCATCGACGCGCATGGCGTCGCTCATCTCGCCGATGCGTTGGGTGAAGCCTTCGAGGATGCCGGGGATGTTTTCGTGCTTCATGGCGGTGAGCAGACTGTAGTTCGCGAACGACCGAGGCGTGATGCGTTAGGTTCTAGGGGTGAGGTAAGAAGCAGGCCACGCCCTGCGGACCGGCCACGACGCGGTTGTTTCTGCTAACTAAGCCCTAGGCCCTAACGCCTAACGCCTTTGCAGACCACGGCGTCAGCCTCCGGTGACCGCCGCGATCGCGTCGCACAGCACCGGCAGGTTGTCGGGCGTGACGCCCGCCACGTTGATGCGACCGCTACCGACGATGTAGATGGCGTGATCCTGCTTGAGCGCCTGCACCTGAGGCTTGGTCAGGCCGCTCATGGTGAACATGCCGTTTTGCCGGGTGATGAAGCCGTTGCCCTCGGGCGTGAGCCGGACGCCGCGTTCGTCCAGGCCCGCCTGCAGCGCGGTGCGCATGCCGTTGATACGGTCGCGCATGGCGGTGAGCTCGGCCTCCCACTGCGTGCGCAGGGCCGTGTTGCCGAGAATCGTGGTCACCACCGCCCCGCCGTGGGCCGGCGGGTTGCTGTAGTTGCGGCGGACACAGGCCTTGACTTGGCTTCCGACGACCGCGGCGGTGTCGGTATCCTTCGCCACGACATGGAAGGCGCCCACGCGTTCGCGGTAGAGGCCGAAGTTCTTACTGAAGCTGGCGCACACCAACGCCTCGGGGTTGACATCGAGCACGGCCCGCAGGCCCGCGGCGTCTTCGGTGAGCCCGGCGCCAAAACCTTGGTAGGCGAAGTCGATCAGCGGCAACACGCCGTAGGCCTGTGCGGCCGCGGCGATTTGTGTCCATTGCTCGGCGGTAGGGTCGATGCCGGTGGGGTTGTGACAGCAGCCGTGCAGCAGCCAAATATCGCCCTCGCGCATGCCCTGGGCCGCTCCTAACATGGCGTCGAGGTTCAGGCTGTTGGTCTGCGGATCCAGGTAGGGGTAGGGCTTCACGGCCACGCCCGCGGCCGCGAAAATGCCATGGTGGTTGGCCCAGGTGGGGTCGCTCACCCAGAGGGTCTTTCCCGAGTGGTTCTGCTTGAGGTAGTCGCCCGCGACGCGCAGCCCGCCGGTGCCGCCGGGCGTCTGAAAGGTGACCACCCGGCCCGCGGCCAGCGCGGGATGGTCGGCGCCCAGCAGCAACTCGCGGGCGGCCCGGCCAAAGGCCGGATCTCCGCCGATGGGCATGTAGCTTTTAGTGGTTTCTTCGGCGAGCAGCCGCGTTTCGGCGGTACGGACCGCGTCGAGCACGGGGGTCTGCCCCGCGGCGTCTTTGAAGACGCCCACGGCCAGGTTGATCTTGCTCGGCCGTTCGTCGCGGCCGAAGGCTTCGCTCAAGCCCAAAATCGGGTCGGGGGAGGCGGCGGTGACATGCTCAAACATCGCGGGACTCAATGAAGGATCGGGAACGGAACACGCCGGAGAAGCGGGCGCCGGGGAGAGTACCACGGGCACCGCCGGGTCGATCCCCGAAGCAGGGGGTAGGATTAGTCGTCGGCGGCGGGCCAATCCGCCCGTCCCCGGGGCCACAGGCCACCACCACGAACGCCTGGGTAATGCCCCGGCTTTCTTTTCGTCCGTCCGGAAACCATCCCTTGAACGAAGTCAGACTTGGAGTCGTCGGCGCCGCCGGCGGAATGGCCACCGTCCACCGCAACTACTTCGAAAAAATCGAGGGGTTGCGCTACGCCGCGGCCAGCGACCGCAACCCCGATCGGCTCGCGGCGCTGTGCGAAGAAACGGGAGCAGAAGCTTTCACCGACCCCCAGGTCATGATTGCATCGGGCAAAATTGACGCCCTGCTGATCGCCACGCCGCACTACACCCACCCCGACTTCGCGCGGACCGCCTTCGAGGCGGGGGTGCATGTCTTGTGCGAAAAGCCCGTCGCGGTTACCGCCCTGGAGGCCCAGCGTCTCAACAACGACTACGCCGACGCCCAGAAAACCCACCCCGGGCTGATCTTTGCGGGCATGTTCAACCAGCGCGACCGCCAAGATTGGAAGGCGGTCAAACGCTTGTGCACCGACGGGTCGATCGGCGAGCTGCAGCGCACGTCTTGGACGATCACCACCTGGTTTCGCAGCCAGAACTACTACGACTCGGGCAGCTGGCGCGCCACATGGAAGGGCGAAGGCGGCGGCGTGCTGATCAACCAGTGCCCCCACAACCTGGACCTTTTCCAGTGGTTCGTGGGCATGCCCAGCCGGGTGACGGCCAACGTGGGCATCGGTCGGCACCACCACATCGAAGTGGAAGATGACGTGACCGCACTGCTGGAGTATCCCAACGGCGCCACCGGCACCTTCGTGACCAGCACCGGTCAGAGCCCGGGTGTGAACCGGCTGGAAATCGTGGGCACCCACGGCACGCTCATCGCCGAGGACGGCGAAATCACCTACTTCCGGGCCCACCGCCCGGTGAACAAGTGGGTCCGCGAGAGCACCGACGGCTTCGCCGACGTGCCGGCGGACCGCATGATCATCAAGCCCGGCGGCGAAAGCCTGCAGCACGAAGCGGTCACCCGCAATTTTGTCGAAACCGTACAGGCCGGTGGCACGCAGGCTGATCTGATCGCCCCGGGCACCGAGATGATCCACGGGCTGGAACTGGGCAACGCCATGCTTTACTCGGGCTTGACCCGGGCCCCGGTGGACTTGCCGACCGACCGGGCAGCCTTCGCCGCCAAAATCGAGGAACTCGCCACCCAATCGACCTTCAAAAAACCCACGCCGCCCGCGACCAAGCCGTCGTTTGACGGCACGTTCTGAGTTATCCACCCCGGGCGCCCTGCTGGAACCGCACCTGATTAACTTCATGTCGCAAAACGCAAACAAATAGCCGGCAAACTATCTTTATGCGACATAAATTGGTGCTCTACTAGCACTCCGCAGAGAAATAGTAGGTTTCTCCTTGCCCACAAACCCGATGCAACTCCCACCACTCCCTAACACCTCCGCCTCCACGCCGGCCCTTCCCTCGGGCGAGACGCTGGGCCCCGTCGGGCCGCAATCGCTCTTCGCCGACCCGGACTTCTACATCTGGGGCGCCACGATGACCCGCACCGGCCACGGGGGGGACGGCGGCGCGTGCCACCTGCTCTACGCCCGCTGGCCGCGGGCCCTGGGTCACGACGCCTGGGTCACCGACTCGGAGATCGCCCACGCCACGGCCGACCAGCCGCTGGGGCCTTACCGCCACCGGTCCGTGGTGCTGCCCGCCCGCGGCGACGCCTATTGGGACGGGCGGTGCACCCACAACCCCACGGTGCTGGCCGCCGGGGGCCGCTTCTACCTGTACTACATGGGCACCCGCGGCACGGCCTCCACCGAGCCGGGGCTGAACTGGAGCCACCGCAACCAGCAGCGCATCGGCGTGGCCGTGGCGGACCACCCCGCAGGCCCTTGGCGGCGCTTCGACACCCCGCTGGTCACCGGCCCCGAGGGCACGGTGTGCTGCGCCAACCCCACCGTGACCGCGCGCCCCTGCGGCGGGTTTTTGATGATCTACAAGGCGGTGCGGCCCGACGGCGACGCGCCGTTCTACGGCCCGGTGGTCCACCACGCCGCCACCGCCGACCACCCCGAAGGCCCGTTCACCACCCTGCCCGGCACGGTGTTCGACGCGGCCGACACCGACTTCCCCGCCGAAGACCCGTACATCTGGTGTCAAGACGGCCGCTACTACGCGGTGGTCAAAGACATGAACGGCCACTTCACCGGGGCCGGCAAGTCGCTGGCGGGCTTCACCTCGCCCGACGGGCTGCGCTGGTCTCCGGCCCCCGCCCCCCTGGTCTCGCCCGTTCAGCTCCGCCACGCCGACGGCTCGGTCCAGCCGCTGCACGCGCTCGAACGGCCGCAGGTTTATCTTGAACACGGCCGGCCCGCGGTGCTGTTTTGCGCCGCGGATGTCAACACCCACCGCGATCACAGCTTCAACGTCCACCTCCCCCTTGGCCTGCCCACCACATGAACACCGCCAACCCCACCCAACACCACGGTTTCGATCTGCTGCACCACAACTTCGACGTCTGCGTGGTGGGCGGCGGCGTGGCGGGCATGTGCGCCGCGCTGGCCGCGGCCCGCCGCGGGGCCAACACCTGCCTGATCCACGACCGGCCGGTGCTGGGCGGCAACGCCTCGTCGGAGATCCGCATGTGGATCTGCGGCGCCCACGGCATGACCGAAAGCGGCCTGCTCGAAGAGATCAAGCTCGACAACGCCCACCGCAACCCCGGGCTCAACTACTCGATCTGGGACAGCGTGCTGTGGGGCAAGGTGTTCAACCAGCCCAACCTCACCTGCCTGCTGAACACCTCGGTGACCGGCTGCGACACCGAGGCCGCGGTGGGCGGGGGCGGGAGCGCAAACAAAAACGCCAACCGGCGCATCGCCTCGGTCCTGGCCTGGCAGCTCACCAGCCAGACCTGGCACCGCGTGGGCGCCACCCTGTTCATCGACTGCAGCGGCGACAGCATCCTGGCCCGGCCCAGCGGCGCCGAGACCCGCTGGGGGCGCGAGTCCCGGGCCGACTTCGGCGAGACCATCCCGCCCGAGACCGCCGACCGCAAAACCATGGGCAACTCGCTGCTCATCCAGACCCGCCGCAACGACACCCCCCAGAGCTTCACCCGCCCCGAGTGGGCCTACCGCTTCGAATCGCCCGACGACCTGCCGCACCGCATCAAAGGGGTGAGTGCCCACAACTTCTGGTGGATCGAGCTGGGCGGCCTGGACGACACCATCGGCGACTCGGAGGCGATCCGCGACGAGCTGATGAAGACCGCCTGGGGCGTGTGGGACTACATCAAAAACGTGTCGCCCGCCAAAGACGAGGCCGCCAACTGGAGCCTCGAATGGCTCGGCTCGCTGCCGGGCAAGCGCGAAAACCGGCGCTACGTCGGCGACCACACCATGACCGAGCACGACGTGCGGGCCGGCGGCGATTTCCCCGACGTGGTGGCCTACGGCGGCTGGAGCATGGACGATCACCACCCCGCGGGCATGCTCTACCCCGGCAAGCCCACGCTGTTCCACGACGCGCCCTCGCCCTACGGCATCCCCTACCGCACGCTGTATTCGCGCAACGTCGACAACCTGCTGTGCGCCGGCCGCAACATCAGCGTGACCCACGCCGCCCTGTCCTCGTGCCGGGTGATGGGCACCTGCGCCGTGCTGGGCCAGGCCGCCGGCACCGCCGCGGCCATCTGCATCGCCAAAAACCTGCGGCCCGCCTCGGTCTTCCCCGACCACGTGACCGAGCTGCAGACCGCCCTGATGGACGACGACGCCACCCTCCCCGGGCACACCCGCGCGCCGGGCGCCCTGGCCCGAGCCGCGCAGGGCCCCGACCCGGTGCTGGCCGACGGCACCGAGCGCTCGTACAAACGCACCGACCACCTGTGGCGCGGCGCCGCGGGCAGCGCCCTGACCTGGACCTGGGACACCCCCACCCGCGTGGGCGGCCTGCGCATGGTGCTGGACAGCAGCCTGAACGCCGACAAACGCCAGCCCTGCGCCTGGCCCCAGCGCACCGACCGCAGCCGCATGCCCGGCACGCTGGTGAAGTCCTACCGCATCGAAGCCCAAACCGACGGCGTCTGGCAGACCGTTCACCGCGAGACCGACAACCGCCACCGCCTGGTCCGCGTGCCGCTGAATCTCGAAGCCACCGCCGTGCGCCTGGTGCCCGAGAGCAGCTGGAACGGCGCCGACGAGATGCGGATCTACGCCGCCGAGCCCACCCACCACGGCGACGCCTGCCCCCCGCCGATCCCCCGGGGCGCGGCCTGGCGCGACGTCGTGGCCGCCGTGCCCGCCCACGACCTGGCGGCGCCCGACAGCGGCCTGGAGAACCCCGACTCCGAGTTCGACCACGGCGAAGAACCCGTCACCGCGCACGGCACCGGGGCCTGAATCCGTACACGATCCAGCACACGCCGACCCTATGCCCCCCCACGCCACCACCGACCTCCGACGCGTGGCAATCCTTGTCGATTCCACCACCACTTGGTCGCGGACGCTGATCCGCGGCATCCTCGACTACACCCGCGTACACGGTTCGTGGCACGTCCACCTCGAGCCTCAGCCTCGCGACGGACGCCTGCACCTGCCCGACGGTTGGCGTGGCGACGGCATCATCGCCCGCGTGGCGAACGAATCGATCTGCGCCGAACTTGAAGCCACGGCACTGCCGGTGGTCAATATTTCCGGGGTACGGCTGAAAACCAACCCGTTCCCACGGGTGATTACGCAGGCCGACGCGCTAGGCCGCTTGGCCTTCCACACCTTCCGTGACCGGGGCTTTCGCCGCTTCGCCTACGTCGGAGACCTGAGCCTCGCCTACGTGCGCGATCACCTCGCGGCCTACCGCGCGGCAGTGACCGGCGCCGGACACGGGCTGTCGGTCCACGACATCTCTACCACCGCGTCGCTTGCCGGTTTTCTCTCCGGACTGCCCAAGCCTGTGGCCGCTTTCTGCTGGGGCCCCAGCCTGGGACACCGGGTCATCGACACCTGCCAACTGAGCGGACTCGCGGTCCCGCACGACGTGGCGGTACTCGGCTCGGCGTGGGACGACCTGCTGAGCGAGGCCTCGCATCCGGCCCAAGCAGCAATTCGGGTGCAATCCGAACGAATTGGGGCCACCGCCGCGTCGGTGCTGGACGGGATGATGCGAGGCCACCCACCCGAGCAGCAGGAGTGGCACCTGGAACCTCACGGCGTGGTGGAGAAGCCGTCGATCGACACGCTCGCAGTCGACGACCCGGTGCTCGCGGACGTTATGGAACACCTCAAAACACACGCGCTGAGCCCCCTGTCGATCGATGACCTGGTCCGGCACGTCCCGGTCGGTCGCCGCTCACTCGAGCGCAATTTTCGCCGCGCATTCGGCTGCTCGATTCTGGAACACCTGCGCCGCACCCGCATCAACCACGCCCGAACCCTGCTGGCCGAGACCCGCACCCCGATCGCCGAGGTCTCGCGTCGCTGCGGGTTCTCGTCCTGCACCTATTTCAACCGTATTTTCAAGCAAGTCACCGGCACCGCCCCGGGCCGCTACCGCCGGCAGTGGCGGGCGACCGCGCCCGGGCGCGGGCTCATCCCCGCCGCCCCCATCGACGCGCGGCCGACGGGGTGAGCAGCACCTGCACCGGTCGATCGTGCGGTTCAGCCACCGCCGCCGCCGCGCGCGAGCACTGCTCGTCGAAGGCCAACCCAACGGCCAGGGCCCCCGGATTGCGTTCAAGGTACCGGTCGTAGTAGCCCCCGCCCTGCCCCACCCGCGCCCCGGAATCGGGGCAAAATACCACTCCGGGCGTCAGCACCACCTCGGGCGCTGGCAGCGTTGAACCCTCGGGCGGAGCCGGGACGCCGCGTGGCCCCGCCACCAGCGGCATGCCAGCCACCACCTCAATCGCGGTCATCCCTCCTACATCGTCGGCGATCCGCGGCAAGCCCACGCGATGCCCCGCCGCGTGCAGCGCCGCACGCAGTTCGGCGGTGGGTAGCTCCGCTCCGGCCGCGGCGTACATAAGCACGCACGTGGGACGGGCCAGCTCATCTAGGGCCAAGACCCGCTGCACGACCTCCCGGGCCGCCGCCACGCGGGCGGGAGCGTCGATCCTCCGCCGCTGATCGCGGCCCCACCGGCGTAGGGTTGGTTTATCCATAAGCGGGCTTGCCGAGAAGAGAGATGTGCGGCGGGTTAGTCATCACACCACACCGACCGCTTACCCCGCGAGTCACCGTCCCTGTCAGCAGCGTCGGCGCCGGCCAGCCCCGCGCTCACCACCGCTCCGGCAGCGGGCACCAGCAGCGGATCAACCGGCCCGTCGTGGGTCACCTCCGCGGGGTCGATCCGCAAATAAGGCTTAAGCAGCGCCACCGCCGCGTAGACCACCGGTGTATCAACCAGCGCTACCAAAAGCTTGAAGGCGTAGCCCGTGGCGATAAACACCATCAACTGCCCCGCCACCGGCCGATCTTCCACGACCGGCAACGCCCCGGCGTAGTAGTGGGTGATCAAGATCACCGCCACGGTGTCAACAAGCTGGCTGACCACGGTGCTGCCGTTGTTGCGCAGCCACAGCGCCTTGCCATGGGTCAGCTTCTTCCAATAGTGGAACAGCTGCACGTCAACAAACTGAGCCACCAGATAGGCGATCATCGAGGCCCCCACGGCGCCGAAGGCCAGGCCGCGGATCGCGTAGAAGGCGTACTGCGGGTCGTCGGGCGCCGGCAGGCCCGTGGCCGTCTCGATCGTCGGCACCACCGGCAACACCCCGCCGATCCACAGAATAAAGACCACCCACAGGTTCAAAATCAGCCCGACAAACACCATGAAGTTCGCCCGCCGCCGGCCGTAGAACTCGCTGATCAGGTCGGTGCACAGGAAGGTGATCGGGTAAGGCAGCACCCCCACCGCCAGGGCGAACGACACCTCGCCCCACTGGCCCCAGGTCCACGTGCCTGCCTCGCCGGGCGTGAAGCTGGCCAGGGCGATGAACCGGCTGATGCCCAAGATGTTGAGCATGGCCAGGGTGCCCAAAAACAGCCCCGCCATGACCAAAAACACCCGCTCGCGGCGTTCACGCAGGCGTTGCGGATCCAGGGGCGGCAGATGGTCAAAGGACATCCTGGAAGTGTAATCGCCCCCCGGCCCTATGAAAGCCAATCACCGCCAACGGTTCCTAGAGGTGCCGAACGGTCCAGCTATACTTAGGGCATGCTTAGCGTGGCCCTGGCCTCGGCCGTCAATTCGACCCGCTACCCGGTGGACGCGTTTGTCTTCGTGCAACGCGGCCTGGACTTCACCGTGCGCCGCATGCACGGCGACCCGGACCCGCAGCCGGACGACGACCAAGACGCGCCCAGCCGGCACGTCAGCGGCCACGACCTCTGCCTGGGTCTACGCGACTTTGGCCGCAAGGAATACGGCCTGTTGGCCCGCACCGTCCTTCACCGCTGGCGGGTGCAGCGCACCGAAGACTTCGGCCACATCGTCTTTGCGATGGTGGACGCGGGCATGATGCACAAAACCGACCAAGACTCCATCGCCGACTTCCGCGACGTGTTCTCCTTCGAAGAGGCCTTCGGCGCCGACGTCCTGTCGCTGCCCTAGCCCCCCGCCGCGCCGGCCCCCACGCCCAGCCGTACCGCCTCGGTCGGTTAAACTGGGGGCTATGGGCCGAGGCAAAAAACGCAAATCGACACCGGGTTCCCGGCAAAACACCGACGGTGCGCCGGCACGGCCTGCGGCGGATCCCAAGCCAACCACCCTGCTCAGCGCCGCAGAGGTGTGTTCGGACGGCGTGGACGAGCCCTACATCTGGCAGCACCGCTGGTTCCAGATCATGCTCGCCAGCGTGGTCATCTTCATCGTGCTCACCTACGTCGTGCCCGGCGCAATCGGCGCCCTGTACGCCGTGCGTTCGGTTCTGGTGCCGGTGCTGGTGGGCCTGGGGCTGGCCTACATCGTGAACCCGGTGCTCCGCTTCGCCGGGCGGGAAGCGGGCATCGGTCGCCTGGCCGGCACCGTCTCGATCATGCTCATCGCGCTGGTGGTCTTGGCCACCCTCATGGTCACCGCCGTGCCGCTGATGTTTGAGCAGGGCAAAAGCCTGGCCCTCACTGTTCAAGACAAGTACCCGGCCTACATCGAGAAGGTGCTCGAACGACTCGACCAGCAATTCCCCGAGCAAGACGGCGATCACGGCTCGGCCCCGGCGGAGCCCCGCCCCGCCGCATCACCGCCATCGGACGACCCATTCGCTGGGGCCGACGGCGAAGCCGCCGCCGAGCCCCAGACCGCCCTACACGAAGAAGAAGACCCCGCGCCGCAGGATGAATCCTTGGCCCAGTCGGTGGGCGAAGACGTCGTCGCCGAAGATGTCGCCGAAGCCGCCACCCCGCTAGTCGACAACGTGCTGAAGAAGCAGCGCACACGCCGCCTGCTGGGCCTGGCGGTCGAAAAGCTCCGCGGGCTGGAAGGCGACCGGCTGGCCACCTTCGCCCAGCAGTCGTTCAGCGTCGGCGTGGGGTTGGTGGGCACCGCCGTGGGCTTCACCAGCTACCTGGCCCTGGCCGCGGTGATCGTCACTTTCTGCTTCTTTTTCTTCAGTTGGAAGTTCGACGCGATCCTAGCCTGGTTCAGGCCCTTCATCCCCGCGCAGTCGCGCAAGCACACGCTGGCCATGCTCGCCAAGATGGACACCGCGGTATCGTCGTTCGTCCGCGGGCGACTGATCCAGTCGCTGATCATGACCGCCGTGCTGACCCTGGGCTGGTGGATCGTGGACGTGCCCTACTGGTTCTTGCTCGGCGTGCTCACGGGCCTGCTCAACGTGGTGCCCTTCCTCCCGGCGGTCGGCGGCCTGCTGGCGGTGGTGCTGGCGGTGATGACCGCCCTGGCCAACGGCGGCGAC
>CALLPP010000112.1 GCA_938015655.1 uncultured Algisphaera sp. | reverse complement strand
CTACGACTTCTTCGACAAGCTGAAGTCGATCACCAGCGGCTACGGCACCATGGACTACCACGTCACCGGCTTCCGCCAGGACGAGCTGGTGAAGATGGACGTGCTGGTCAACGGCAACGCCGTCGAAGCGCTCAGCCTCATCGTGCACCGCAGCAAGGCCGAGCAGCGCGGCCGGCACCTCTTAAAAAAACTCAAAGAGCAGATCGACCGGCACCTGTTTGAGATCCCCCTGCAGGCGGCAATCGGCGGCAAGATCATCGCCCGCGAAACGATTAAGAGCGTGGGCAAAAACGTCACCGCCAAGTGCTACGGCGGCGACGTCAGCCGCAAGCGCAAGCTGCTCGAAAAGCAAAAAAAAGGCAAAGACCGCATGAAGCGCATCGGCACCGTCGACATCCCCCAGGGTGCCTTCATGGCTGTTCTAGACACCGGCGACTGATCACGCCGTGCCCGCGAGCGGGGCGGGGCACGCGATGCAGGGCCTTCGCTTGCGTCTGAGTTTCGCTTTCCCTTTTCGCTTTCGCTTTTCAGCCGCTAGGCTGCGCCCCATGCCCACCGATTTCTCCTGCGGGATCATCCCCATCACCCAACGCCACGGCCAGCGCCACTACCTGCTGGTGCAGCACCACGCGGGACACTGGGCGTTTCCCAAGGGTCACCCCGAAGGCGACGAAACCCCGATTGAAACCGCCCGCCGCGAGCTGGCCGAAGAAACCGGCCTGAGCCGCGTGTCGCTGGTCACCACGCCGGCCTTCGACGAGCGCTATGCATTCACCAAACGCTCAGGAGCGGTGGTCGATAAAACCGTGACCTATTACCTGGGACGCATTGAACCTGAAGCCGCAGCACGGCTGAAGCTGCAGGCCGCCGAAGTCGCCGACGCCAAGTGGTTGCGCCCCGCCGCCGCGCGGAGCCTGATGACCTTCGACGTCGGCAAACAACTGCTGGACGAAATCGAGCGTTTTCTGAGTGGCTTGGGTGAATGACTCGGGCGGGCCGCGCGGCTGGGGCATCGGTGCCGTGAGTCAGGTCGGGCCGGCTGGCCCACCACGCGGGATCGGCGGTCCGCGATAACGCGCCGACGAACCTCACTGAGCCGTTAAAGGCCAGAACCGCCTCCCAACAATATTTTTACACCCGCCGAGTTGCGTCGGGGGGCGGTGTATTGGTTGGTTGCGGCGTTCCTGCCCCAGGCGACACCCCAGCGACGGGTGCACCGCGAGGGGAACCCCGAAAAATTCAACCGCGGTGAAGTCGCGGTGAACAGGGGTCGATAGGAATCCCGGTCCCAAGTGCCTTGCCCGCTTTCGTTGCGGGTTGCCTCGCGAACCCGCTTCAACGGGCGTAGGCAAGTAACTCGGGGCCGGCTCCGCCGGACGTACGCCGGCGGATCAAGCGCGTTTTTCGGGCCGTGTTGGTCCGGCGCTCCTCAGGGTTTGGTCTCTTTCAGGAGAGTATTGTTATGAGCAACATCCGCACCGCCGTCCGCAAGGGGTTCACCCTTGTTGAAATCCTCATCGTGGTCGTGATCCTCGGCATTCTGGCCGCGATCGTGATCCCCCAGTTCTCCAGCGCTTCGCAGGCAGCCCAGGCCAGCAGCCTGGTGACCCAGTTGCAGTCGATTCGCAGCCAACTGGAGCTGTACCAGCTTCAGCACGGCGGCGATTACCCCGATGCCGACATGCTTTTTGAGCAGCTGACCAACTTCACCAATGAAGACGGCACGGTCCGTTCCGCTGCCGATGCGGATACTGACCGTACTTCTACTCCCCCGATTCCCGTCTTCGGTCCTTATCTGCAGAAGGCTGTCACCAACCCGTTCGTGCCTTCGGCCGTCGGCGCTGTTGTGACCGACCTGTCCACCGAATTCCCGATCACGACCGCTGGTACTGACGCTGCTGGCTGGCAGTACAACGAAGAGAGTGGTGAGATTCGTGCCAACGTGCCCACCGCGGTCGCTCAGGAAGTGAACTTTAACGAAGCCGACGGCGACGTGTCGTTCATCCCCTAATCGGGTTTAAGCGAATCATGTACTACGAAGAGCGGCGGCGAAAGCCGTCGCTCTTTTTTATCGGAAACGTTAAGCAAAGATCGCACGGATGGCGGGCTATTCACCGATGACCGACCTTGTTATTTAAACACCCCCTTACGGACTACGGAACCCCGCCATGAAGACGCTCCGCTACCTGAACAGTGTTTTGACCGTGATCGCCGTGCTGCTGACGTTGAACCTCTACGTGCAGTTGACTGCTCCTGTCGGCCCAACCGCCGTGTCGTTCGCCACCCCGGCCCACGCCGCGGCGAAAGACAAGCGGGGGGTCGGTTCGCAGGCCGCACGCCAGGGTGAAATGATCAACGCGATCAAGCAACTGGCCAAAACGACCGAAACCATCAAGGCGACCCTGTCCGGTGCTCCGCTGCGGGTCCAGGTCGAAAACTTCCCGGCCCAGGACTAAAGAGCCGTTGCGGCTTGCCGGTCCTTCGCGGCTCGCCTTGGAAAGCGATTGATTGACCATGCTGAAATCCTTTCGTCGTCTTGCGGCTTTTACGTTGGTCGAAGTGCTGGTGGTGGTCGTCATCCTCGGGGTGTTGGGCGCCATCGTGGTGCCCAGCCTGCTGACCGCCGGTCAGCTGGGGATCCAGGGCGCGGCCCGTTCGGTGGTTGCGGACATGCTGGTGGCCCAGAACGAGGCGGTGGCCTTTCAGGCAGAGCGCACGGTTCACTTTGACCTGGGCAACGACCGCTACGGCTTGTTCGACCAAAACGATCAGGTGGTGCAGGCCGCGTATCTGCCCGAGCTTGACGCCTCGTTTGACTTAAACAACAACGACATCACCGGCGCCGCCGGGCGTGGCCGCAATTTCATCGTGGACTTTCGCACCAGCAAGAGCTTCCAAGGCGTAGAGATCGTCGCTGCGAACTTCGCCGGCGAACCGCGCGTGACCTTTGACGCACTAGGTTCGCCGATCGCCGG
The DNA here is from genome assembly GCA_938015655.1 of uncultured Algisphaera sp. Taxonomy (GTDB): domain Bacteria; phylum Planctomycetota; class Phycisphaerae; order Phycisphaerales; family Phycisphaeraceae; genus Algisphaera. The sequence goes on along the minus strand of CALLPP010000112.1, from coordinate 4,231 downwards.
CGGGTTTGTGGACTTGCGGTTTGGGCCGCGCGTGTTCCGGGTCAGCGTGGCGCCATTTACCGGTCGGCTGACCGTGGATTTGCAAGAATGAACGCTGGGGGTATCTACACGAAACACCGACCCGCCGCGGCGGGTTTTTTTGTGCGCGTGAGGCGTGGACGATACGCCGCAGGGTGGGGCGGCGGGGCAAATTCTCGCCGTCAGTCGCTCCGCTTTCCGAAGGACGGGTATGAGCCCCCTTCAAACCTACGCCCGACGCTACCGACGCCTCTTGCACTTGGGCTTGGGGGTTGCCGCGGTGGGGATGTTGCTGTGGGGGAGGCTGATTTTAAAAGAAGCGCCGCGTACCGCGACCGCCGACGGGCCGCTGCTGGCCGAGGTGACCGCGGATGACCCGGCGGCAAGCCCCATAACCGGCAAGCGGGAGTTATTGGACTTTAAGCAGGGCAAATTGGGACCAATGGACGATCAGGTTGTTTCCCAGAGCAAGTCGGATGTTGCAATTTCCGATGACTTTGGGCAGATGCAGGCCGCACAAACCGCGGCTGCGGAGTTGAACCTCCAGGGCGTCATAACGGGGAAGGTCCCCGTGGCCCGCATCAACGGCCGGATGGTCCGGGTCGGGGAGACGGTTGAGGGATTCACGTTGCGGTCGGTCGTTGAGCAGACCGCCGTTCTCGAACGAGACGGCGCCGTTCTGCGGCTCACGACCCCAACCTCAAGCCCTTGATCCGCACCGCCTGCACCCAGACCGCCATCTCCCCCTTTTCCATCCGCCGTTCACGAGTGCGGAACAGGAGCCTCGCAATGACCCGTTCAGAACGTTTTCAGCTCAAGTCTCTTTTTATGGCCGGCGGCCTCGGCCTGGCCTGCAGCCTGACCGGCGCGGCATACGCCCAGCCGGCCGATGGCGCGGCGGTGGGACTCTTCGAAGAGGAAGCCGCCGGGGCCGACTCGGGCGTGGCCATCAACTCGCTGGGTGAGATCAACATCACCGTCAAGGACCTGGAAATCGCCAAGGTGCTGCAACTGCTCTCGATTCAGAGCCAGCGCAACATCATTGCCAGCCGCAACGTGTCGGGCACGGTGTCGGCGGACCTGTACGACGTGAGCTTCCACGATGCGCTCAACGCGATCCTGACGCCCAACGGCTACGGCTACGAAGAGCAGGGCAACTTCATCTACGTCTACACCGCCGCTGAGCTCAAAGAGCGTGAGCTGGCCAACCGCACCACGGTGACCAAAATCATCCGTCTGAACTACGTTTCGGGCGAAGACGCCGTGAAGCTGGTGGCCCCGGTGCTCTCGGAAAACGGTTCGACCGTGGCCACCGAAGAGCCTTCGGGCGGCTTCCTGCCCAGCGAGACGGATGCGGGCGGCAACAGCTTCGCGAACCCTGAGTTCTTACTGTTGAAGGACTACGAAGAGAACGTGGCCCAGGCGGTGTCGATCCTTGAAGAGATCGACGTGCGGCCCCAGCAGGTGCTGGTGGAAGCGACCATCTTGTCCGCGAGCCTGGATGAAGACAATGCCTTTGGTATTGACTTCGCGGTCTTCGCGAACATCGACGGCCTGAACGCGGGCAACCCGCTGGACGCGGTCAACAACCTGCTGGACCCCCAGGGCAACGGCGGCACGATCCTAGAGTCCACCGTGGGTAGCACCCAGACCGGAAACGCGGGGATCAAGGTCGGTGTGGGCGGCAGCGACGGCGCGGTCTTTCTGCGGGCCCTGGACCAGGTGACCGACACCACGGTGCTGGCCAAGCCCAACGTGCTGGTGCTCAACCGCCAGTCGGCGGACATCCTCGTGGGTGAACGGCTGGGTTACCTGTCTACCACCGTGACCGACACCAGCGAGACCCAGACCATCGAGTTCCTGGACGTGGGCACCCAGCTTACCGTGCGGCCGTTCATCAGCGACGAGGGCACGATCCGCCTGGAGCTTCGCCCCAGCGTGAGCGACGGCACGGTGAGCCTGGACGGCGGCTTTGTGATCCCCAACGAAACGACCACGGAGATGGTGACCAACGTGCTGGTGGAAAGCGGCCAGACCGTGGTGCTGGGTGGCCTGTTCGCCGAGGACACCAACATTGTTCGTAACCAGGTCCCGGGCCTGGGCAACATCCCCTTCCTGGGCGCGGCGTTCCGCGGTCAGGACGACACACTGGAGCGTAACGAGGTGATCTTCATGGTGAAGACCACCATCTTGGAGCACACCGACCTGGCCCAGCGCGGCGACGCCGCGGAAGAGCAGGTGGGCAACGAGCGGATCGGCGCTCGCGCCGGGCTGCTGCCCTTCAGCCGCGACAAGCTCATCGCGGCCCACCTGCTGGAAGCCCGTCGCCAGCTGGCGGAAGGCAACACCAAGAAGGCCTTGTGGAACGTGAACCTGGCCCTGCACATCCAGCCCAGCGCCGCCGATGCGGTGGCGATCAAGGAAGAAATCCTTGGCCGGGAAATCGAGTACCAGGACCGCGGTCAGTTCAAGGGCCTGGGCGACGGGGTGATCGGTGACGCAATCGGTGACGAGGCTGCCTCGGCTTCGCCCGCCTCGGAGGGGTTCACTCCGGCTCCGTTCACCACGACCGCGAGCACCGACACCGCGGACTACGAAATCCAGAACTGATTTCGCGGGACGGATCCTGCCACGACGGCAACCGCGACCGCCCGGCTTTTGGCCGGGCGGTTTTTTGTTCGGGGCTGGTGATTCCGATAACCGTTTTGGGCCCCGTGGTTGGTGCCGCCGGATGCCGCGCGACGATGCACCAGAGCCCGAGCCCCGCGCCCGTCCGCTTCTCTTCGGCTCGTGTCCCCCCGGAAGGAACCGCCATGATCTCCCGTTCGATCTCTGTCATGCTCCCCGCTCTGCTGGCCGTTGCGCTGGTCACCGGCTGCTCGTCGAAACAGGGTCAGCACGCCAAGTGGCGCGACGCGGCGGACGAGCGTTGGAACGGCATGCGGGCGGCGGCGCTGACGGACATGGCTCAGGGCCAGTTCGACGCGGGCCAACTGGACCAGGCCGAGGCCACGGTGCGCGACGCGGCCTCGATTGCGCCGACCGACCCGGCGGTGCACCTGCTTGCGGGGCGCATTGCCCTGGAAAACGAGCTGCTCGAACGGGCGTACGAGCATTTCGGGATCACCATCGATGAGTCGGCCCGCAAGGCCCGCGCCGCTGCGGGGCAAACCGCTGACGAGGCGACCGAGACGCCTGCCCTGCGCGGGGCGGGCAAGTACGGGGCCGAGGCCCACTACCTCCGCGCGGTGGTGCTGCAGCGTTGGCAACGCCACGAGGAGGCGCTGGCCGACTATCGGATTGCGGCGGAGCTGGACCCCGAGCACGCCCGCCGTGCGCTGGCGGTGGCCGAGACGCTGGTTAGCCTCGACCGGGTTGATGAAGCGGTCACGCTGCTCGAAGAGCGCAAGGTGTTTTTTGACCAAAACGCGGGGTGCCGGGTGCTGTTGGGCCATATCTATGACATGAAGGGGGCCTACGACTTGGCGCTGAGCAACTTTCGCGAAGCCGCGTTGCTTGACCCGACCAATACACGGATTCAGGAAGAGCTTGCGTTTGCCCAGGTGCGGGCCCAGGACTGGGCCCAGGCGTCGGTCACCCTGGGTGAGCTGACTTCGCAGAGCGCAAACGCGGAGCGCGACGATCTGTGGCGGGCGCTGGCGACGTCCGAGGCCGCAAACGGTCGGCACGAAGCCGCCCGCGACGTGCTGGCCCGGATCACCCGGCGCAACCCCGGCGAGGTGACAGATTGGATCCGGCTGGGTGAAGCCTGCTGGGAGATGCAGGACCTGGGCGGAGCGCTGATCGCCGCCAACCGGGTGGTGGACCTGGCGCCGCGTCGCCACGAGGGCTACCTGCTGGCGGGTCTGGTGTGGCAGAAGCGTGAGCGGGTGCCCGAAGCGCTGCAGATGTTCCAGGCCGCTGCGGATGCGGCGCCGACCAACACCACGCCGGTGATCCTCCGCGGCATCGCCCTGGAGCGGAGCGAGCGCTTGGCCGCGGCGGCCGAGGCCTATCGCGAAGCGCTGAACCGGGACCCCGACGATGCCCGGGCGGCCCAGCTGCTGGCCCGGCTGGAACGCGGGGCGAGTGTTCGGTGACGCGAGCGGGTGGGGCTTAGCCGCTAGCCGCTAGCCGTTAGCAAGAACGCTCTCGCGGGTACCGCAGGATTCGGGAGGGCGAACCTTCGGGTGAGCCGCGCGTCGCATGGCAC
>CALLPP010000111.1 GCA_938015655.1 uncultured Algisphaera sp. | reverse complement strand
GACAGCATCCAGGTGGGGAGATAGCCGCGGCTCGGCACCCCGTAAGGGTATCCCCCTTGCTTCGGGCGCGTGAGGTAGTTCGAGTGCGGGGTTATGCTCAGGGGATGCACCGAGCCCTCACCACCGCGGTCGTGCTGTCTTTGGTTTCTTTTGGCTGTGCCGGTACGCCCCGGCCCGTCGCCGAGCCCCCGCCCGCCGCGGCGGTGGAGCCGGCCGCGGAAACTCCGCTGCGGTCCAACCCTCCGGCGGACGCGGGCCCCGGATTGGGTTCGGGGCGGGGCGTGGGCGCCCCGCCCGACGCCCTGCACCGGTGGGCGGTGCACGACCTCACCCGGCCCCAGCCGGTGGTGGTGGAGCCGCCGACGGCGAGCTTACCGTCGCGTCCGGGCCGGCCGCCATCGGACGCGGTGGTGCTGTTTGACAGCCATGCCGAATCGCCGAACCTGGATGCGTTTGTAGGGCACGAGGGCGTCGCCGCGCCGTGGGTGGTGGAGGGCGACAGTTTCCGGGTGGTGCCGGGGTCCAAAAACATCCGGACACGGAAGTCGTTTGGCGATATCCAGCTTCACGTGGAATGGAAGGTTGACGCCCAGGAAGCTGGGGATTGGGGACAGAAACGGGGTAATTCGGGCCTGTATATCATGGGCCGCTACGAGGTGCAGATTGGCGATAACCTGGGGAGCCCGACCTATCCCGACGGTATGGCCGCGGCGGTGTATGGGCAGAACCCGCCGCTGGTCAACGCGGGGCTGGGGTTAAACCGCTGGCAGACCTACGACATCGTTTTTCGTGCCCCGCGGTGGGACGCCGACGGGCGTTTGGTTGCCCCGGCCGACGTAACGGTGTTTCACAACGGCGTGTTGGTGCAAGACCACTGGGAGTTAGAGGGCGGGACGAGCCACAAAAAGCGTGCCTCTTACGGCAAACCTCACGGCCCGGCGCCACTGGTGCTGCAAGATCACAAAGACGTAGTGCATTACCGCAATCTCTGGTTGCGCGAGCTATCGCCGCGGCCCGTGTCGCGGCAGGTTCAGTAGATGCTGAAATTAATAGGTCTCCGCCCCGTCCTGGTTGCCGCTGGCGGCTCGCCCGCCCGTGCGTTTGTTGGTTAAGCGCGCTGGCGGACGAGCGGCTAGTGGCACCCGCGGGGGTGATATCGTTGACGGCGGCTGGCGCTAGGCCGGCCCCGGTCCCGCGCGGCTTGCGGCATAATGCAGTGATGAAGTTTTCCATCGCCGCGCTGCTGGTTGTTGTCTTGGGCCTGACCGGGTGTAGCACCCAACAACTTCCTGACTATGCCCGCCCGCTGCCGCCGGGGGCCAATGCGCTGCGGCCGGTGCCCGCGGCGTGGCGCGGCGAGATTTTCGCCAAGGTGGCGCAGCAGCTCGACGACCCCGGCTTCGTGGCCGCGCTGGGCCGTAGCTACGACTGGTTCCGGGTGGCGTCGGCCAAAACCCACTTCCCCGTCGAGGGCGTGACCTACCAGCGTGCCCGCGCCAGCGTAGACGAGCTGCTGCGCCTGGCCGAGATGCCCGACCCCGCAGCGCGCGAAGCCGAGCTGCACGCGCAGTTTTCCGCCTACGAGTCGGTGGGCTACAACGGTCAGGGTGTGGTCTTTTTCACCGGCTACTTCTCGCCGCAGTACACCGCCTCGCTCACCCGCCAAGGCCCGTTTCAGTACCCGCTGTACATGCGTCCGACCGATCTGCAGACCGACCCCGCCACCGGACAGGTGCTCGGGCGGGGCGATCCCGCCACCGGCGTGATCGGCGCCTACCCCGCGCGGGACGAGCTGGAGTCCACCGGCGCCCTCGCCGGGCAGGAGCTGGTGTGGCTGCCCAGCCGGCTCGACGCGTTCAGCATCGAGGTCAACGGCTCGGCGAAGCTCACACTCACCGACGGAACCGAGATGTTCATCGGCTACGCGGGCACCAACGGCCGTGAATACACCAGCATCGGCCGCCTGCTGGTGGCCGACGGTGCGCTGGACAAAAACACCGTCTCAATGCCCACCATCCGCGAACACTTTCAGCAGCACCCGCAGCAGCTGGACCACTACATCCGCCAGAACGAGCGTTTCGTGTTCTTTCAGGAGTACGCCGGCAGCGATTGGCCCGCCGGTAGCCTGGGTTTTCGCGTGCAAGACGAACGCTCGCTGGCCACCGACAAGAAGATCTTTCCTCGCGGCGGCGTGGTGTTGGCCAGCACCGAGCTGCCCGACGGCACGCCGTTTCGTCAGTTGATGCTCGACCAGGACACCGGCGGCGCTATCCGGGCGCCGGGCCGGGCGGACATCTACTTCGGCATCGGCTCGGCGGCCCAGCAGCTCAGCGGCCGGCAGGCCGCCGAGGGGCGGCTGTTTTATCTGTTTCTCACGCCGCGCTGACTCGCCGCGGGGTGTCGTCTCGCCGCGTTGGCTGACGACGGTTTTAAAACCGAAGTCCACTACCCAAAGGATGGTTGATATGCGGTTGTTTGTTGTGGTTGTGATGGCCGTGTTGCTGGCCGGACCGCCCCGTGCCCAGGCCCAGGTTCCCGACCGCGGCCGGCCGAACATCGTTTTTCTGTTCGCCGACGACATCAGCCCCCGGGAAATCCCGGTTTACCAGTCCTCGGTCTGGAGCAAGCCCAAGGGCGGCGACACCTCGGACCCCAGGCACCGGGCCACAACCCCGGCGATGGATGCGTTGGCCGGCAAGGGCTGCTGGATCCGCACGGTCTGGGCGACCCCGACCTGTATGCCCACCCGCGCGATGGTGATGACCGGCCGCTACGCCCACCAGACCAAGTGGTGGCACAACCGAGACATCGGCAAGGTCCAGTCGCCCCAGGGTGAGCGCGAGTGGTACCTCTTTGAAAGCTCGCCCATCACGCTGGGCAAGGTCGCGCTCATGGGCGGATACGCCAGCGTTTGGGCAGGCAAGACGCACATGCGGGGCGACGAGCGCGACTTCGAGCGTTTCGAGTTCACCGAGGCCGTGGTGAGCCTGGGCTTGGCGCTGGATGAAGACCGCAAGGCCAACACGTTTACGTCCCGCGTTGTGGAGGTCGATGGTCAACGCGTGGTCGAGAACCGCGACGACGGGAAGACCGCTCCGGGCTATCCCCTGGCCCGGCGGAGCTTCGGCTTCAAGCCCTTCATCGCGGTGATGAACGACAAAGGCAAACGCGTGGGCACCCAGTGGTGGCCCTACACCGAGCCGGACAAGGCCGACTTCGGTGTCAACACCTACGGGCCCGACGTTGAGCAAGACTACTGCCTGGACTTCATGCAGCGGCAGCACGACGCGGGCAAGCCGTTTTTCGTCTACCACGCCACGCACCTGGGCCACGGCACGTTCGACTGGCTCGACCCGCAGTCGGGCAGCAAGTGGGCGGGCACGCCGGTCATCAAATGGGACGGCGAGCGGTACCACCGCACCCCGACCAACATCACCGGCCGCAAGGGTGAATACGACACCCACGGCACCGTCACCGAGGCCGGGCTACATTCCCACATCAACTACATCGACTACATGCTCTGGCGCTACATGCAGAAGGTCCAAGCGATGGGGGTCGCGGACAACACCATCTTCATTTTTTCCGCGGACAACGGCTCGCACCAGTACGGGAAAACCAAGGTCATCCAGGAACGCGGCGTGGCGGTGCCCATGATCATCTACGCCCCGGGCATGACCAAGAGTGGCCGGCAGGACATCCTCGCCTCGCTCGCCGACATCCTGCCCACGTTTGCCGACATCATGGGCGTGGAGATTCCCGACAACTACAAGATCGATGGGCGCAGCCTGTGGCCGTACCTGTCCACGCAGACGGATCGGCACCACGACTGGATCTATTCGTACCGCCAGGACCGGCAGTTGATGCGGGGACACCGGGTGCTGCGCGACGGCGACGGCAAGTGCACGGCGTTCTTTTTCGTAGCTGAATCGCGCAGGTTTTCGGTGACGCTGCCGCGAGTACGACTTTGAGGCCAAACCTAAATCGGCTCCATGACGG
>CALLPP010000110.1 GCA_938015655.1 uncultured Algisphaera sp. | reverse complement strand
CCCATCAGACCCGGCGTTCGGGCCGCGCCGCGGAGCGGAGGTGTGTTACATCTCGCCCGTCTGCGCACTCGCCGCGGCTTCGAACAGCCCCAGCTGGCGGGTGGGGGCCACGATGCGCGAGCGCAGCCGCTCGCTGTCCAGCAGCCTGGTGCCCGAAAAATCGTCGGCGGTCACCACGAAGGGCAACGCCCGCTTGGGCACCCGCAGGGCTTTGAGGTCGGCCTTGCGCACGCGCTGAACCCGCCGCAGGCCCAGCAGCCGGTTGACGGTTCGCACGCCGAAACCCGGCACCCGCAGCAGCATTTCGCGGTCGGTACGGTTCACGTCCACGGGGAAGCGGTCACGGTTCAAGAGAGCCCACGCCATCTTGGGGTCCACCTCCAGGTCCAGGTTGTTGTCGCCGGGGCGCACGATTTCGTCGACGTTGAAACCGTAAAACCGCAGCAGCCAATCGGCCTGGTACAGCCGGTGCTCGCGCACCAGCGGCGGCGCGTGGGTGGGCAGGTGGTGGCTGCCCTTGGGGATCGGCGAATAGGCGGTGTAGTACACACGGCGCAGCCGCTGCCCGCGGTACAGCCGGTCGGCGGTGCGCAGGATCTCGGCATCGGGCGTGGGGGTCGCGCCCACGATCATCTGGGTGCTCTGCCCGGCGGGCGCAAACCGCGGGGCCCGGGGCGCCCCCCCACGCGGCGGCAGCGGGTTGCCGTCGAGAGACCGCTTACGCAGCCGCTCGGGCACCCGGTCGCGTGCGGTGGCGATGCCCGACTTGATCGCGGTCATCGCCGCTTCGGTCTGCTTCAGGGTCTTTTCGGGGGCCAGGTGGTCCAAATCCGGCTGGGTGGGCAGCTCCACGTTGGCGCTCAAACGGTCGGCGTGACGCCCCGCGGCGAGCAGGGCCTCGTCGCTGGCCCCGGCCACGGCTTTGAGGTGGATGTAACCGGCAAACAAGTGGTCTTCCCGTAGGCTGCGGGCCACCTCGGCGAGTTGCTCCATGGTCTGATCGGGGTTGCCGACGATGCCCGAGCTCAAAAATAGCCCCTCAATGTAGTTACGCCGGTAAAAATCCAGCGTGAGCTTCACCACCTCGGCCGGGCTGAACCGGGCCCGCGGCACGTCACTGCTCACCCGGTTCACGCAGTACTGGCAGTCGTACACGCAGTGGTTGGTGAGCAAGATCTTCAGCAGGCTGACACAACGCCCATCGGGGGTGTAGCTGTGGCAGATCCCCACCCCCTGGGCGTTGCCCAGGCCCCGGCCCCCGTTGCTGCGCCGGCTGCCGCTGGACGCGCAGCTCGCGTCGTATTTGGCGGCGTCGGCGAGGATGCCAAGCTTGACGGTCGTCTCCAAGGGGTCCCTTTACTCAAATCGTTCGCCCCGGGCCACTTCCGGTGTCCGTGACCGTTCACCGCCCCCCGCGGGGACCGTATGTTAGGTTTTTAACTTTACCAGTCAAGAACCAAACAAAATAACCTTCAAAAAACCCCCAAATACACCTAAAAACCACCACCCGACCAGCCAAAAGCGCAATTTCTTTCTAAGAAGCAACTTACGGCAGAGGCTTGACAAGCCCCGCCGAACCGGGTCAAGTGTCGCCTCGTACCCGGCCGACGCGGGGCCCCGGCCCCCTTCAACCCAACGCCGGGTGCTCCTGCTTATATAGAAGCACACCGCCCCCAAACGGTGGCACGGACCGCCACCCGAAAGCAGCCCGACGATGGCCAAAAAAACGACCAAGAAAAAAGCCCCGGCCAAGCCCTCTTCGAAGAAAGCCAAAGGCTTCACCCGCCGCACCATCACCAAGGCCGACGCCGAGGGCAAGCACCTGGTGATCGTCGAAAGCCCCACCAAGGCCAAGACGATCAACAAGTACCTGGGCCCGGACTACCTGGTCATGGCCAGCGTGGGGCACATCCGCGACCTGCCCAGCCGCAACCCCAAGGGCGTGAAGAACCCCGTGCCCGGTGTCGATCTGGACAACGACTTCGAGCCCACCTACGAGGTGATGCCCGACAGCACCAAGACGGTGACCGAGCTGAAGAAGGCCGCCAAGTGGGCCTCGGACGTCTGGTTCGCGACCGACCTGGACCGCGAGGGGGAAGCCATCGCCTGGCACTGCGCCCACGCGTTGAAGTACCCGGTGAAAGACGCCAAGCGGGTGGTCTTCAACGCCATCACCAAAGACGCGATCCAGGAAGCCTTCAGCAAGCCGCGGCCGCTGGAGATCAACCGCGTCGACGCCCAGCAGGCCCGCCGCATCCTCGACCGCATCGTGGGCTACCAGGTGTCGCCGCTGCTGTGGAAGAAGGTCGCCGGCGGGCTGAGCGCCGGCCGCGTGCAGTCGGTCGCCACGCGGCTGGTGGTCGAGCGCGAACGGGAGATCGAGGCGTTCATCCCCGACGAGTACTGGCAGATCGCCGGCTTCTTCACCCCGGACCTGAAACAAGCCGGCGAGCTGGGCGAGGCGTGGCGGAAGTACCTCGACGTGGACGAGATGACCAATGAACGAACGATCAAAGACCAGAACACCTGGCTGAGCGAGGCCGGCTGCCTGCGGGCGGACCTCACCAAGTTCAACGGCAAGGCCTTCAAGCCCACCGACCGCAAGGCCGCCCGCGCCGCGGCCGAGGCGCTGGGCTTTGCGGTGAAGGAAGAAAAGACCTGGGAAGACGAAAAAGGCAAGGGCCCGTCGAAAGACCGCTGCAAGCTGATCGGCGCGATCGGGGCCGCGCCCGACTTCACCATCACCAGCATCGACACCAAGCGGACCAAGAGCCGCCCCAGCCCGCCGTTTATCACCAGCACCCTGCAGCAGCAGGCCAGCACCCGGCTGGGCTTCAACCTGCGCCGCACCATGCGCGTGGCCCAACAGCTTTACGAAGGCATCGACCTCAAGGGCGCCCGCGGCCAGACGGGCCTGATCACCTACATGCGGACTGACTCGACCCACCTTTCGGGCGAGGCCATCGACGCGGTACGCGGCTACGTGGGCGGTAGCAGCCGGCTGGGCGGCAAGTACCTGCCGGAAAAACCCAAGTTCTACAAGACCTCCAACAAAGACGCCCAGGAAGCCCACGAGGCGATCCGCCCCACCGACGTCACGCTCACGCCCGACGAGCTCAAGCCGCGCCTCAGCGAAGAGCAGCACCGCCTGTACGACCTGATCTGGCGCCGCTTTGTCAGCTGCCAGATGGTGGACGCGCAGTGGGACAGCACCGCGATCACCGTCAAGCCCACGAACGTGGACGCCGAGTTCCGCGCCACCGGCAAGATCCTGGTCTTCGACGGGTTCTTGAAGGTCATGGGCATGCCCAAGAGCGACGACGTGATCCTGCCGCGGGTGCAGGCCGACCAAACGCTCGCGCCCATCGACATCGCTCCCACCCAGCACTTCACCAGCCCGCCGGCCCGCTTCAACGAGGCGAGCCTGCAGAAAAAACTGGAAGAAGAAGGCATCGGCCGCCCGTCGACCTACGCGGCGATCATCTCCACGATCCAAGACCGCAAGTACGTCGAACCCGTCACCCCACGCGACAAACGGCTGCGGGCCACCGACATGGGCATGGTCGTGACCGACAAGCTCATCGAGGCCTTCCCCCGCATCATGGACGTGGGCTACACCCGCGCGATGGAAGCGAACCTCGACGAAATCGAAAGCGAAAACAAAGACTGGCGCGAGACGCTCAAAGAGTTTTACGATCCGTTCAAAGAGCAGCTGAACAACGCCCACAACACCATGACCCACGCCAAGGCGGCCAGCGAGCCGTCCGAGCACGTCTGCCCCACCTGCGGGTCGGCGTGCGAGTACCGCTTTGGGCGCAACGGGCGTTTCCTCAGCTGCACCGCCTTCAACGTGCCGCCGGTGGAGATCCAACCCGAAGGACACGGCCCACCCGAAAGCGGCGGCCCCTGGCTACTGCACAAAGCCAAGGGCAAGGCCCGCCCCAAGATCCAGACCGAGGACGCCAGCGAGAAGGTCGGCTGGAGCAAGCTGACCAAGGACGACAAGGCCAAGTTTCAGGCCGTGAGCGACGCGATGCCCGAACCCTGCAAGTTTGCCGCGCCCATCGACAGTGACGGCAACATGCTCAAACCCGAGCTGACCGACATTTTGTGCCCCGAAGACGGCGCTCCGATGATCCGCCGCACCGGCCGCTTCGGCCCGTTTTTGGCCAGCAGCAACTACCCAGAGGTGAAGTACATCGTGAAGCTGGACCCGAAAAAAGGCCACGTGGTGCTGCCCAAAGCCCCGCCGATGACCACCACCATTGTGTGCCCGACCTGCGGCGAGCAGAACGACAACGCCACGCTCTACTGCCGCGATAGCAAGCGCGGCCTGTGGCTGAGCTGCTCACGCTTCCCCAAGTGCCGCGGCCGGGTGGGCTTTGGCAAGCTGGAAGAAGACGTGCAGGCGGACCTGGAAAAGAAGTGGAAGGCCCACCTCAAGGACAACCCGATCCCGGACATCACCACCGCCAACGGCCACGTGATCCAAGAGGGCGAGGAGTACCTGCCGGTGGTCGAAGGCGCAGAGGTGCCGGCTTAGCGCGGGCGAAATCGAAAGCGAAGAGCGAAATACGAATGCCGGACGCAAGCTGTCGCGCGGCCGGACGAGCAACCCGGGCGTGCATGGCACCTGGCGACGCCCCACCGCCCGCACCGTCGGCCGCGTCGCGATTCGTATTTCGTTCTTCGCTTTCGGTTTCCCGTCGATCAGCCGGGCAAGTCGTAGCGTGACAGCAGGTCCACAATCGCGTCTTGTGAGTTGTCCAGCTGCACACTGCGGCGCCAGAGCTTCAGGGCCTCGCGCAGACTGGTCTGGTCGCGCCGGTCACGCTGCCGGGCGTACTCGGTCAGCAGGCAGGCCCCCAGGCCGTTGAGCGCCGCGGTGGCCTCGGGGGTGTAGTCCAGCGCCGTGCGGTAGGCGCGGTTCGCGGCGCGAAAGTCTCCGGTCCGGAACATGGCGTAGCCCAGCCGCTCAAACGCCAGCCCGCTGGGGAAGCGGCGCACCAGCTCGTTGAGCGTGTTGACCGCCCGGCGGATGTGGTTCAGCTTCAGGTGCGTGTCGCCCAGCCCCAGCAGCACCGGCGCGTCCAGCTCGCCCAACTCGGTCGCGGTGCGGTAGGCGTTGAGCGCTTCGGCGTAGCGCCGCTCCAAAGAATAGGTCGCCGCGAGATTGCACCACGCCGCCTGCCCGTCGGGCCGCAGCCGCACCGCCGCTTCGGCATGCGGCACCGCCAGGTCGGCCCGGCCGATCTGCAAGTAGGCCGTGGCCAGGTCGCGGTGGCCCCCCGCGTCGTCGGGGTCGATCGCCAGGGCCTGGCGGTAGCTCGCGATGGCCTCGCCCGTCTCGCCCAGCACCTGCTGCATCAGCCCCAGCAGGTAGCGGGCGTCGAAGCGCCCCGCATCCAACTCGGTCGCCCGAGCAAAGGATTGCTTGGCCTCCTGGTACTGCTCTTGCTTGTGCCGCACCGTGCCCACGCCCACGTGGGCCGCGACCATCTGCGGGTTGCTGGCCAGCACGCGGTTGAACTCGTTCAGCGCGGCGTCCAGCTGCCCCTCGTCCCGCAGCAGCTCGCCGGCCTGCACCCGCTGCTGCGGGGTCACCGCGAAGGCCGGAGCCACCCGGGCGTCCTGGGGCAGGGCCGCGCTGGGCGTCCGATAGTCCGGCTCCGAAGAGGGCGAGCCGCCGGGCCCGGCACAGCCGGTTAGGCCCGCCGCGGCGAACCAGGCCGCGGCGAACAACGTTATAGACGAAGATCCAGGCGAAATAGAACGTGTCACAGATGCAGTATCGGCGAGAGTGAGGGCCTGAGCGATCGCAAACCCGGCCCGGAGACCCTTATCGTAAGCCACGCGCGGGGGAACGGGAGTCCACGGGTTTTAACGATTCTTATGGAGACCCATCCATGCCGCATCCTCGACACAAACCCCACCCCACCGGCTTCACAGTCATCGAACTAGCGGTGGTGGTGGTGCTCATCGGGGTTGCGGTCGCGATGGTTGGAACTGTTGATTTAGGCCATCCACACCTACCTAATCTAACTGGAACAGCTTTTCTCTAGGAGAGGTAGTCAGAGTTAGCTGACACAATGCATATTGTGCACATTGTGGGAACTCTTGATACGAATCTAGTGCACAGATATTTGTAGTCGTTGAAATACTTTGCTAACATTCCTATCAGCAATAGCTAAGTCAACAAACAAATGCA
>CALLPP010000109.1 GCA_938015655.1 uncultured Algisphaera sp. | reverse complement strand
CTGGGCGAGGGCGGCGGTGAGGGCCCGGGCGGCGTCGGGCCGGGCGGGGGCGTGGGGGTGGGCGCTGAGCAGCGGGGCCAGGTGGCGGGTGAGGGTGAAGCGCACGGCGGCAGGACTGCGGCGCGGGGGCGCGGGGGCGGGGCTTTGGGTGGGATCGGCGGGGTTCGGGGCCGGGGCGATGTGATCGATGGTTTGGTCGACGGTTTGGTCGAGGAAGGCGTCGAGGGCGGCGATGGCGCGGGGCAGATCGCCGTTGGGGCTACCGTCGGGGGGCGGGGGCGCGTCGATCCGCTGACGCAGTGCGGCGGTGAGGGGACCCGCGGCGTCGGGGGTGATGCTCAACGCGGTGAGGTACGCGGTGAGGGGGTCGGGGTTCGCTGCCGGACGGGGCGGCGCGGGGGACGCGGGCGGGGTCACGGGCGTTCCCAGCGGTACTGGAGGGTTTCGCTCAGGGCCGGGCCGTCGATGATGCCGGGACGCGGTTCGGCGGCGGCGCCCGTGGCCGGCGCATCGGGGCTGAAAGTGGGGTCGGGTACGGGCTCACCGGTGACTGCGTCGCGGTCTTCGCCTTTGAGGGTGAGTTGGATGTCCAGCGGGCCCGGGCCGTCGGGGAGCACGTCGAAGAATACGCGGTAGGCGTTGTCGAAGCGGTTGTACTGAGTGAAGGGCTTGGCCATGAGCCGGCCGTTACCGACCGCGGCTTTCGCGAGGACCGGGGTGCCGTGGGGCAGGGTGTGGTCCGGGGCGGTGTCGACGATGAAGCGCACGGGGCTGCCCGGGCCGTCGTCGTCGACTTCGTCGCCGTGGGCGCGGGCGGGGGCGGTACGCACGGCGGTGAAGCGGATGAGCTTGGGGGCGGGGGTGGAGACTGGGTTGACATCCAGTTCGGCGTCAGCGCTGGGGTGGCCGGCGGTGAGGCCGGCGTGGGGGTCGGGCTGCTGGGTGAAGGAGACGGTGTAGCCGTAGGCGTGGTGGCCGCCGGCGGTGTTGAAGCCTTGTTCGTTGGCGGGCACCCAGAAGGCGCCGATGTTGTCGGTGGCTTCGAGCTTACTGCCAAACTCGACCAGCTCGACGTGGCCCGAGCCCCAGTCGCCTTTGGGGGTGACCCAGATGCTGGGGCGTAGCTGCATTTCGGTTTCGAGGTCTTGGTAGCTTGCGAAATCGCGGTCGCGCTGCAGCAGGCCGAAGCCGCGGGGGTTGGTGGTGTCAAACCGCGTGACCGAGAGGCCAAAGGGGTTGTGCAGGGCGCGCCAGGTCTGGTGGCCGTCGGCGTGGACGATGGCCAAGCCGTCGCTGTCGTGGACTTCGGGGCGGTAGTCGCCGAACCGCGCGGGGTGGCCCTCGCCAAAGAGGAACATGCTGGTGATCGGGGCCAGGCCGAGTTTGGTGACGCCGTGACGCAGGAACAGTTGGGCGTCGACCTCCACGGTGAGGGTGGGGCCGGGGGTGACGTTGAGCCGGTAGGCGCCCGCGAGGCTGGGGCCTTCCATGAGGCCGTAGAGGGTGACCGAGGCGGCGCCCGGTGCGGGGCGCTGGGCCCAGAGCCGGGTCCAGCGGGGGAATTCTTCGGTCAGGTCGGGCACGGCGGTGTCGACGGCGGCGGCGCGGACCGAGGCGCCCCAGTGCTGGCCGGTGCCCACGGCGCGGAAGTAGCTGCCGCCCTGGATGCTGAGCACTTCGTTGTAGAACTCGCCGGCCGCGGCGCCCGAGCCCTGGGGCGCAGCGACGTGGTGCAGGCTAATGCCGGCGTAGCCCAGGTCGTCGGGCAGCCGGCCGGGGTCGAGGGTTTGGCGGGCGATCGGGCCGTAGGTGAAGTGGCTCGGGTCGAAGGGGATGGCCGCGGGCGCGGCGGCGGGGTGATCGACTTGCGCGAGCTCGACGGCGTCGGGGAACAGCCAGCCCAGGTGCTTGTATTGCAGGCGGAAGGGCAGGTCGGTGCCGGCCCAGAGGAACTTTTCGGGCGGGCAGCGGATGTCGCGGTGCCCGTCGTAGTGCAGCTCGCTCAGGCCCGCGGGCAGGGGGGGGCGCTCGGCTCCGGTGGCGGGCCCGGTGTAGGGCGCGGCGGCGGCGGTCCGGGCGGCTTGAGCCAGGCGGGCGAAGGCGTCGTCGGCCCGGGCGGCGGGGGGCTGGGTGGCCAGAAGGGCGCTGCCCAGGCCCAGCATGGTGCCGAGAACAGTACGGCGGCGAGGCCGAGCAGACAAAGGGGGGTTCATGCGGGGGCCCGGGAAAGAATCGGGTGGGAATAACCCTCGCCATTGTAACGATGCCCGGGCGGTGGGCGGCCGATTTGAGCGTAGTTCACCGGCGGCGGAGCGGGTGGGGCGGAGGCGCACGGCCGCGGGCGGGGCGGCCCGCGAGATTACGCCAGCGTGACCCGGCGGGTGGCCGATAGCATTGGCGTGCCGCGCCCCGCCCACCTGCTTATCGCATGCGCCGTTGCCTTGTTGGGCATCGGGGTGGTCATGGTTCAGTCGGCGGGCATGGACGTGACCCGGGACGAAGGGGCGGGGTTTGTGCCGCGCGACTTGTCGGCGTGGAGCGCGGTACCGGTGCTGCTGGGGCAGTATGTGAACAAGAACCTGGTGTGCGCGATATTGGCGGTGTGCGCGATGTTGGCGGGCGCCCGGGTGGACCTGATGGGGCTGTTTCGCAGCCGCTCGTGGGTGAGCCCGGTGTGGGTGGCGATGCTGTTGGCTTTGGGCTTGTGTGCGTTGACGCTGGTGCCGGGCATGGGGCGTTCGGCCAACGGGGCGAGCCGCTGGCTGACCATCGGCCCCGCGGGCGGGGGGGTGAGCTTTCAGCCTAGCGAGCTGATGAAGTGGGCGCTGATCATTGCCCTGGCGTGGTATTGCACGCGGCGCCGCGGGGTGATGGGTAGGTTTTGGTGGGGGCTGCTGCCGGGGCTGGTGCTGACGGCGGTGGCGGCGGGCGTGGTGGTGATTGAAGACTTGGGCACGGGCGCGCTGATCGCCGCGGGCGCGGTGCTGGTGCTGATCGCGGGGGGCGCGAAGCTGTGGCATCTGGGGCTGATGGTGCCGCCGGCGGTGGCGGGGCTGGTGTTTGCGATTGTGCAGGAGCCCTACCGGATGCGCCGGCTGACGGCGTTTATGGACCCGTGGGCCGACGCCCAGGGCACGGGTTACCATCCGATTCAGTCGATGCTGGCCTTTGCGCAGGGTGGGGTGTCGGGCAGCGGGCTGGGCGGCAGCGTGCAGAAGTACCACATTCCTGAAGACACGACGGACTTTATTTTCCCGATTTTGTGCGAAGAGCTGGGCCTGGGCGGCGCGGCCCTGGTGGTGGGCTTGTTCATCGCCATGCTGTGGATCGGCCTGGGCATCGTGCGCGACAGCGAGGACACTTTTGGCCGCTTGGTGGGCGTGGGGGTGCTCTTCACCATCGGCATGCAGGCGGTGATCAACATCGCGGTGGTGACGGTGGTGGTGCCGACCAAGGGCATCGCGCTGCCGTTTGTGAGCATGGGCGGCACCGGCTGGGTGTTCACTGGCTTTGCCCTGGGCCTGGTGGCGAGTCTGGACAACGCCGCGGCAATCAAGGCGGCGCGGCAAGCGGAAACGCGGGCGGAGGGCAGCGAGGCGGCGTCCGCGTCGAACACGGGCCCCGTGGGGGGGGCGGACCTGCCGGGGGGGCGGCTGGGCGCGCCGCGGACGGGACGCGCGGCGTAGACCATTGATTGCCTGATTTACCTAAATTACCTGAAATGGCGCGGGGGTCGGGCCGATCGGGCGCACCACAAGAACCGGTTCGGGGCCCGCGGTACCCTTTTGACGTGACCGCTCCCGACGCCCCTTCATCGCCGACCATTCTGTTTGCCGGCGGCGGCAGCGGCGGACATATTTTCCCCAATCTGGCGGTGATTGAGCGGCTGCGGGCCGCGGGGCTGGCCTTCAACCCGCGGCTGCTGGTTTCGGACCGGCCGCTGGATGCCCAGGTGGCGGCCGCGGCGGGGGTGGAACACACCGTGGTGCCGGCGGTGGGCTTTGTCGCCCGGCCGCGGGAGGCACTGCGCTTTACCCGGCGCTATCGGGTGGGGCGCCGGGTGGTGGCCGAGCTGATCGAGCGCACCGGCGCGCGGGCGCTGCTGGCCACCGGGGGCTTTGTAAGCGGTCCGGCGGTGGCCGCGGCGCGGCGGGCGTCGGTGCCGGTGGGGCTCATCGGCCTGGATGCCGCGGCGGGGCGGGCCAACCGGCACGCCGCGAAGTCGGCCGACCGGCTGTTCAACGCTTTTGCGCCCCACCCCGGTGCGGCGTCGCTGGACGGCGCCCAACTGGTGGGCTACCCGCTGCGGCGGGTGGCACTGGCCCGGCGCACGCCCGCCGAGGCCCGCGACCGCTTCAAGCTAGATCAGGGCCGCCGTACGCTTTTGGTGTTCGCCGGATCGCAGGGGGCTCAAACCATCAACCGGGCCATGCTGGAGCTGGTGCGTGGCAGCGGTCGTGGCCTGCTCAGCGGCACGCAGGTGGTTCACCTTACCGGCCCGGGCCAGGGCGATGCCAAGGCCGCGCGGGCTGAGCGCGACCGGTTGAAAGAGGCGTACCATGCCGCCAACGTGCCCGCGGTGGTCGAGCCGTTTTGTGTGGCCATGGGCGACGCCTGGGCCGCCGCCGACCTGGCCCTGACCCGCTGCGGCGCGGGCACTGTGGCCGAGGCCTGGGCCAACGCCGTGCCGTGCGTCATGCTGCCGTATCCGTATCACCGCGATGAGCACCAGCGCTACAACGCCGCGCCGCTGGTGGAGATGGGCGGCGTGATTGTCGAAGGCGACCGCATCGAGCCCGAAGCCAACGTGGAGATGCTCCGCAAGGTACTGGGTCGGATGCTGAAAGACGAAGCCACCCGCTCGGCCATGCGGCACGCGCTGCGCGAAAACCCGCCCGAAGACGGGGCCAAGCACCTGGCGGCGTGGATCGCCAACACGGCGCGGCTGCGTGAAGTTTGATGCCAGCGGTGGCACCGTGCCCGGCCGTGTGGCCCGCGCGTGTTGGCCTGCTTAGACTCTCCGCGTGAACGGCGGACCCAGCACCCTGAACGACGCCGCGCTGATGAGCCGAACGGACACCGCGGTGGCCCAGGCCATCGACGCCCACGGCCTGCCCGACGCGCTGGCCCAGGCGATGCGCTACGCCGCTCTGGGCCCGGGCAAACGTGTGCGGCCCACGATGGTGTTCCGCGCTGCCCAGGCGCTGGGGCTGGACCTTCACGCCGCGGGGTCGGCGAGCGCTGCGTGCGACGCCGCGGCCGCCGCCATCGAAATGGTGCACGCCTTTAGCCTGATACACGACGACCTGCCGGCCATGGACGATGACGACCTGCGGCGCGGCCGGCCCACCACCCACGTGCGCTACGGCGAGGCCATGGCGGTGCTGGCGGGTGACGCGCTGCCTGCACTAGCTAACGACCTGCTGCTGGCGGTGGAGCCAGCGCCCCTGGCCTGCGGTCTGGCGGCTGAGTTGAACCGCGCCACGCTGGACATGATCGCCGGCCAGGTGCGCGATACTTTCCCCGACGCGGTGCCCGACGCCGCGGAGCCGCTGGCCGCCCTGCGCACCACCCACCGCCTGAAAACCGGGGCGCTCTTGCGGTGCGCCTGCCGCATGGGCGGTCGCTGCGGCGGGGCCGACCCGGCCCAGCTCGACGCGCTCACCCGGTTTGCCGACGCCGCGGGGCTGATGTTCCAGGTGGTCGATGACCTGCTGGACGTCACCTCCGACCCCGCCACCCTGGGTAAAGCGACCCAAAAAGACGCCGCCGCCGGCAAGCGGACTTACCCCGGGGTGATGGGGCTGGAGGGGGCCCGGGTCGAGGCCCAGCGGCTGTGCGACCGGGCGCTCGCCGCCTTGGAGGGGTTTGGCCCGCCCGCGGAGCCCCTGAGGGCGCTGGTCGCCGCGCTGGCGCGGCGCCAGCGCTAGCGCTGGCCGCGGTGGTGGTGCCCCCGAGGGATCCGGGGGTCCCTTTGTCTACCGGGCCGAGCCAACCATCAACCCCCTAGAATGAGGGATTGTCCGACCCGCCACCCCCGCAGGGGCCTAGCGGGGGCACGGATCCCGATCCGCTTCCCCCGTTCCCGCCTGTTTTTATCCTTTACGACCCCGCGCCATGTCTCAGACCCCGCCCCCGCCCCGCACGCCCGATGCGGACGACACCCCCCTGCTGGCGTCGCTGCGGGGTCCCCACGACCTGAAGAAGCTACCCGCCGACCGCCTGTCCGAGCTGGCGGCGGAGATCCGTCACCTGATCTGTGAGCAGGTGAGCCAGACCGGTGGGCACCTGGCCCCCAACCTGGGCGTGGTGGAGTTGACCATCGCGTTGCACTACGTCTTCGACTTCGCACACGACCGGCTATTGTTTGACGTCGGCCACCAGTGCTATCCGCACAAGCTGCTCACCGGCCGCCTGAACCTGTTTAGCAAGCTGCGGCAGCGCGGCGGCATGGCCGGCTTCCCCGAGCCGGCCGAGAGCGACTTTGACCTGTTTGCCGTGGGCCACGCGGGCACCGCCATCAGCACCGCCGTGGGCATGGCTCGGGGCGACGACCTGGCCGCGGGCGGAGATGGCGGCAAAAAAAGCGGGCGCCACGCCGTGTCCCTGATCGGCGACGCCAGCATCGTCAACGGCCTGGCCCTCGAAGGCCTCAACAACGCTGGCACCCTGCGAAGGCAGTTTCTTACCGTGCTCAACGACAACGGCATGTCCATCAGCGAGCCGCAGGGCGCCATGGCCAGCTACTTCGACCGCGTGCGCGTCAGCCACACCTTTCACGAGATGAAGCGGCGTGGCAAGCAGGCCCTGGACAAGCTTCCCGGCGGGGGATTGCTGGAAGAGGTTTACCACCGCGCCAGCGACGCGCTCAAAGCCGTCATCAGCCACGGTCATATGTTTGAAGAGTTCGGCCATGTGTGCGTGGGGCCCGTTGACGGGCACGACCTGCCCGGGCTGATCGCCATCTTGCAAGAGGTGCGTGAAATCGATACCCCCGTGCTGCTGCACGTCAAAACCGTCAAGGGCAAGGGCTACGAGTTTGCCGAAGGCGACGCGACGACCTTTCACTCGCCCGCGCCGTTTGTGCGCGAGGGATGCCGGGTGGAGATTCCCAAGAAGGGCCGCAGCTTCACCGCCGCCTTTGCCGACGCCATGGGCGAGGTCATGGCCCGTGATCAAGACGTGTACGCCATCACCGCGGCGATGGGCCCGGGCACCGGGGTCGACAAGCTGATCGCCGCCCACCCCGAGCGCACCTGCGACACGGGCATCTGCGAGAGCCACGCCATGGCCATGGCCGCGGGCCTGGCCAAGACCGGCCTCAAGCCGTTCTTCGCCGTGTACTCCACGTTCTCGCAACGGGCGCTGGACCAAGCCTTTCAAGAAGCCGCGCTGCAAAACCTTCCGGTGCGCGTGTGCATGGACCGGGCCGGCTACGTGGGCGGCGACGGCGCCGTCCACCACGGGTTTATGGACGTGAGCATCTTCCGCACCCTGCCGGGCGCGGTGCTGCTGGCCTGCGTCGACGAGCCGACGCTCAAGGGCGCTTTGGAGTTCATGCGGACCTACGACGCGGGGCCCAGCTTCGTGCGGTATCCGCGCGACGCCGTGGCCGCCGAGCCGTTTGCGTGTTCGGGCCAGCCCTTTGAGATCGGCCGGGCCGCGCTGGCGGTGGCCCCCAAGACCGACGTGCCCGACCTGGCGATCTTGGCCTACGGCACCACGCTGTACGACGCCCGCGACGGGATGGCCGTGCTGCGCGAGCACGGCCACGACGTGGCGCTGTACGACGCGCGCTTCGCTAAGCCGGTGGACACCGCGCTGCTGAAATACCTGCTGGACGCCGGCACCGCGGTGCTGACCGTCGAAGACCATTTCGCCGCCGGCGGCTTCGGCAGCGCCGTGCTGGAGGCGGCCAGCGACGCGGGCCTGGACACGCGGCTGATCGCCCGCCGCGCCATGCCCGAGGCGTGGGTGGGCCCCGCGGGCCGCGGCACGCAGCTGCGCGACGCAGGGCTGGACGCCGGCGGCATCGCCGCGGCGGGGCGCGAACTCTTGGCCCGACGCGAAACGCTGCGCGAGACCGTGCAACGCTGAGGCGGCGTGGGGTGCCACGGGATTCAATCCGGTGTTCGGATGGCGCGTCCGTAGCTCCGAAGTTGAGCACGGCATTGAATGCCGTGGCACCCGATCTCCTGCCGGACGCACGTCCATGAATGAATCAAGCTCCGCTACTAAGCCCGAAGCAACGACCCCCTCGCCGCGCGGCGTCGGATGGCGCACCCACGCCTTGCGCACCGCGCTGATCGTGGGCGCGGTCGGCGGCGGCATCCTGGGGTTTCGTGTTTACGGCAAGACCTTCGTGCCCAAAAACCTGGGCGTGGTCGAGCCCGGGCTGATCTATCGCAGCGGGCAGATCCAGGACCAGCTGATCGAAGGCGTGCTGCGCGACCACGGCATCCGCGCGGTGGTCAACCTGCAGGGCGAAGAGCCCGGCAACCCCGACCAGGTGGCCGAGGGCGCGGCCATCGCGGCCATCGCGGCCCCGGAGCTGGAGAGCTTCCGCTTCCCCATGGGCGGCAACGGCGTGGGCGCGGTGGAGACCTACGCCCGCGCTGTGGAGCAGCTGGCGATCGCCGCGCGTGAGCAGCGGCCGACGCTGACCCACTGCGCTGCGGGCGCGCAGCGCACCGGCGACACGGTGGCTTGCTACCGGCTGCTGGTGCGCGGCGATGATCCGGCCGACGTGTACGCCGAGGCGTTGCGCTACGACTGGCATCCCCGTAAAGACACCGCGTGACCGCCATGGCTGAACGCCAACATGTCCGCGATCGCGGCGCGGCTGGTGGCGTTGGGGGTGATCGAGGCGGTGCCGGAGGTGCTGCCGGTGTTTGGGGCGGAGTGAGGAGTAGTGGGGTTGCGGTGCACGTTTGGCGATGCGGATTTGAACCGCCGAGACACAGCGGAGTCAGAGAAGAAGTGGGTGGAGGCGGATTGCGTGGGTCACTACGCCCGTTTAGGCACGGGTTTCAAACCCGCCCGCGCGTCTACGCAGCCCGTGGTCAGGCGGATGCGGGTGCGGCGGCGGTCGTTGGGGTCGGGGTGGCGTAGGCGTATGCCTTCGATTTCAAGGTCGTTGAGGCTGCGGGTGACGGCGGGGCGGTTGGCGGCGCAAAGCATGGCGAGTTCGCGTTCGGACCCGAGAGATCCCTCGGGGGTGTCGCGGCGGAGGGTTTCGAGGATGGTGGAACGCAGGTCGCCTTTGCGGATCGCGCGGTCGCGGTAGCTGGGGTTGCGTTGGATGATCCACGCCGCGGGGCGGAGGGCGTCGGTTGCCGGTTCGACGTGCGGGGCCCACAGGCCGCGGGCGACGGCGGCGGGGCTGGCGGATGACTTGGCCAGGCGCCGGCGGGCGGGGCTGCGGCGGTGAACGTCGAAGAGGATGCGGGGCTTGTCATGCTTCTCGCAGCAATCGGCGGCGAGGTTGAGTTCGCGCGAGGCGCCGTGGGTGATAGCGAGATCGAGCAGCAGGCCGAGGGTGGGGCGGGCGTCGGGTTCGAGCTCATCGGTGGCCAGCCGCTTCAGTCGGTGGCGGGCGATGAGGTTGCTGTATTGGGCCAGCCACGACACGGCGTGACTGAACAGGCGGACGTTGCCGGGCGCGTGCCGGGCGGTGTTGAGCAGCAGCCGCTCGGGATCTGGGCTGGTGCGGGCGGCGGGGGTGCCGAAGAGGACGCCGGCGCGGGACCATTGAGCGAGCACCGTGTTTTGCGTGGGCTTTTTCATGGGTCACCTGCCAGTTCGTTGAGCAGTGCGCGTTCGCGGTCGTAGGAGGCGTGGTCGAGCGATTCGGCTTCGGACTGGTCGAGGTAGCGGTGCAAGAATGCTGCTTCGTCCGGTCCGGGCTTCATGGCGTCGAGGTCTTCCAGGTCTTGGGGCCGCTGGGCGGCGCCCATGAGTTTCAGGGCCATGAGGTCGCGCCGGCTGACGGCCGTAACGATCATGGGGCCGAACCGGCCGATCGGTTGCAGGCGTTGCTTCCAGCCTGCGGGCAGCCGCTAGGCGAAGACGCGGCTCTCGTTGTTGAGCCACTGCGGACCCACCCCCAGGTCGCTGGCGACGGTCGCCGCCGCCGCCGCGATGGCGGGGAAGCTGTCAACCGGTTGGCTGACAATGGCATCGCAGTCCAGCGTCTGCCGGTCGGCTGGCAGGTGTCCGCCCAGAACGCCCGCCATGGATCTGCACAAGACCACTTCGATCGTTTGGTGGTCGTCGTTGGCGGCTAAAGCGGCCCCGGTGGCTTGAAGAGCCTGCAGGACGAGTTGGCGGCCTGAAATAGACATAGCAATAGTATACCTATCGGTATTCGGAGATACCAGCTTGAAGCGCCTTTGCCCGCGCCAATCCCCATCGCTCCAACGCGAGGCCGACCCCGATCCCCACGCTGTAGCAGACCAGGTCGGTCCATACGAAGGTGTGTCCGAGGACCATTGCGGCCAGGCGGTGGCTGCGGAGTTCGTTGATCCACGGGGCTTGGTAGAGCTGGGTGAGTTCGATGGCGAAGGCGAAGGCGGTGGCCGCGGCGACGCGGGGCCATGGTGAACGGTGGGGGCAGCAAGCGCCCGCTAGCAAGTAGATGAGCAGGCCCCACAAGGTGTCGCCGGTATAGGCGGCGGTGAAGAAGGGCAGGTGGGGCTGCACGGGGGAGCGCGAGATGAGGCCGGCGGCCACCGCCAGTGCCGCCATGGCCACGAACCAGCGGCGTGTTCTGTGGTGGCGCATGGCTGGGTCCCGACGCTGGGCTTCGTGGCGGAGTGTTGTTTAGCCTTCGCTTGCGGCGGGGTTTTCCAGTCGCCCGAAGTGACGCAGGACGCGCAGCATGTGTTCGGTGAGCACGCCTTTCCAGGCTTGCGCGGCGCGGGGCCAGTGTGTGGGATGCTTGTCGTGCCAATCCCAGGCGGGGGCCCAGGCGCCGTCGTCGCCTTGGCGGTCGATCTCGTGGTCGAGCATGGCGCTGATGAGGTCGGCGTCGATGTCGTCCAGCAGCGGGTCGTCGGGGTGGGTGGCGAGGGTCCAGGGCTTGAAGGCGTAGGCCCCCCAGTTTGTGGGGTCGGGGTCGGTGTTCTTGGCGGCGGCGCGGCGGACGTGGGCGATGAGCGTGTGGGCCCAGTCGGGGTCGAGCCCGGGGGTGCGGGCCAGGCGGGCGACGCACAAGAGGTCGTGCATCTCGAGGGTGTCGGGGGTTTGCGCGAGATGGGCTTGCACCGTGGCGCGGACGGCTTTGAGGTTGGTGGCGTCTGTGTCGGTCTTGGTCTTGGTGTTGGTGGCGTAGGCGATCAGGTAGCCCAGCACCTCGGCGGTGGGGTTGAGCGTGCCTTCGGCCATTTGTTTGGCCCAGTGGTCGGGGCCGCGGTAGGTCCACCACGGGGCGGCGGGGGTGCCGGGGGGCATCAGCGGGCGGATGGGCCAGAGGTGATGGGTGGTGTCTTGGTTAGCGTGGAGGAAGCGGACGGCGGCCTGCGCTTGCGGATGATCGGCGGCGATGCCCAGCCGGCGCATGACCTGCAGCGCGTGGGTGGTGTCGAGTACCGAGGACGCGGCGTGGTGGGCGTCGGGTTCGAGGCCGTGCCCGTATCCGCCGTCGGGGTTCTGGAAGGAGGCGAGCTCGGCCATGACCCGGTCGGCGGAACCGGCGCCGGTGTCGAGGCGGAACAGTTCGCGTTCAAGCGGGCGCGCGTGTGCTTCGAGGAAGCGGACGGCCGCTTGGTGCCGAGATGGAGAGAGGGTTGTGGGGGGCACGGGGTGGTTCGGCGGGCGTTGTGATTCAAGCGGGGGCGTGGTCGAGTGATTGGGCTGTTCGCGGGCGTCCGCCCGGCAAATGACAAGTGCCCCGGCGGGCCGCCGCCGGGTCGCGCGTCATTTGTGGCCCTTGGGCCCGCCGTCTTTGAGGTACTTGTCGCGGATGGCCTGATCCAAATCCACGCCGTTGATGTTGGCCAGGGTGCAGAGCCAGGCGAGCACGTCGGCGAACTCGCTGGCGGGGTCGTCGTCGCCGCTGGTGTTGCCGCCTTCGCCTTTGCTTTTGTGCAGCGCGGTGGCGAGTTCGCCGATTTCTTCGACCAGCCACATAAAGGTGCCGGCGGTGCCGCGGGCGTTGTCGGTGTCGAAGTAGCGCTCGCGGATGTGCTGCTGAAACGCGCGGAGGGTGAGGTCGGGGGTGGGGCTGGACATGGGGTGAGTGTAAGGCGGGGCGGGGCTTGAACATCGCGAATTAACACGAAGGCGCCAAGGCTCGAAGGCCCAAAGAAGGCAAGGAAAGGGCGAGGCCCCAGGAGTCGGGTTCAGCCCAGCCGTGTCGTTGGAGACCGAGAAGGGATTTGTTTACGCATCCCGGATGTCTTCTTCGAGCCTTTGTGCCTTCGTGCCTTTGTGTTTCCGGCTGCCTTTTCTAACCAGGGGTGAAGGCCGTTGAAGCAAGGGCCGAACCAGCAACACCAGCAGCACGGCCGCGGCGGCGTGGTGCCACCACGCCGCGGGGTGTTCGTGGGCACGCAGGGCGGCGGCAGGCAGGCGTAGCGACTCAAGCGTGAACGCGGCGTCGAGGGCGAGCCCGGCGGCGACGGCGACGATGATGACGCTGGCGAGGTAGGTGATGCCGGCGCGGGCGCCCATGCGTTTCCAGGTCACGGCGAGGGTGGCGGGGCCGGCGATGAGGAAGGCCAGGGCGGCGCCCGGTGACGCGCCCACGGCGATGAGGCTTAGGCGTGGTCTGAAAACAGCTTCCGTAGCAACAGCACCGCGATGCCAAGCTGAACGAAGGCCATGAAGTTGACCGCGAGCTTCTCGTAGCGGGTGGCCAACCGGCGGAACCGCTTGAGTTCGCCGATCGTGCGTTCAACGATGTTGCGCCGGCGGTAGAGCCGGCGATCGAACTTCGG
>CALLPP010000108.1 GCA_938015655.1 uncultured Algisphaera sp. | reverse complement strand
CCTTGCGGGTCGATGACCGGGGCGGCTTCGACGCGGAGGTGTTGCGGCACGTCGGGGTCGCTGGGGGCGTCAGGATCGTTGTGCAACTCGATTTCGGAGGCCATGGGCGCTTCGTCGGGCTGGGGTAGCAGGCCCAACGCGGTGTCTAGCAGGCGTTGCAGCGCGGCGTTGCGGACCCGCTGGGCAAAGGCTTCTCCCGCGTCCGCGGCGGCGTCGAGCCGCAGGAGCTCGGCGGCGGCGGGGTTCAGTTCGCGGATACGCCCCTCGGGATCGACCACCACAACCCCCTCGGCCATCGACCCGAGCGTGGCTTGTAGTTCGGCGTTGTGCTGTTCGAGCCGCTGTGCGTGAGGGGTGGCGCGGATGCGGGCGGCCTGCTCTTCGTCGGCGCGGCTTTGGGCCTGGACTCGGCGGCGTTGCTCGCGCAGCAGTCCGGCGGCGAGGCCGGCGGCCAGCAGGCTTAAGACGATGGTGGGGGGGAGAAGGGGGTTCACACGGGTTTGGCCGGGAGCGGGTTAAGGCGGTGGCGCGACCGTGACTAGGCGCGGAAGCGGTAGCCGACGCCGCGCACCGTTTCAATGCGTGGGCCCGAGGGGCCAAGCTTTCTTCGCAGGGCGACGACTTGAACATCGACGCTGCGGTCGGTGACGGCAGCGAAGCCTTCATGGAGGGTATCGATGATCTGCTGACGGGTGAAGACCCGGCCCGGGCGGCTGACCAGCAGGGTGAGCAGCTTGAACTCGGTGGCGGTGAGGCTGACTTCCAGGCCTTCGGCGGTGACTTCGTGCCGGTCGGCGTCGAGGCGCACGCCACCGGCCTCGACCACACGTTTGGGCTCGGCTTCGTCCGCGGCGCGGCGTAGAACGGCTTTGATTCGCGCCAGGACAACCGGGGTGCTGAAGGGTTTGGTGATGTAGTCGTCGGCGCCCAGTTCCAGCCCACGGACGATGTCTTGTTCTTCGCCGCGGGCGGTGAGCATGATCACCGGGGTGTCGCGTAGCTCGGCGCTCTGCCGCAGGCTGCGGCAGACCTCCAAGCCGTCCATGCCCGGCAGCATGAGGTCCAGTAAGACGAGGTCCGGGTGCAGGCGCCGCGCGGTTTGCAGGCCGTCTTCGCCGGTGAGCGCGGACTCCACGCGGTAGCCGGCGCGTTCGAGGTTGAAGCTCAGCAGATCGACGAGGTCCGGCTCGTCTTCGACCAGCAGCAGGGTGGTTTGGGCCATGGGATTGCCTGCCGGATGAGGGGGACGGGGGCGGGGGCTTGCTGAACCCTAGCACGCATCGCCGCGTGGCCCGTGAGGCCCGAAGACAGGCCGGGTTTGCGGAACAAAAAAGGGGCCCGGGAAATGAATCCGCGGGCCCCCGTCGTAAGGAGCGTTGGCGCGGGGGCGGGTTAAAAGAGCAGCTGGAACTGGGCCCGGAGCACGAGCTGGTCCGAGGCGCCGCCGCCGATCAGGCCGATGCCGCTGCCCGGGGTGTTGGGCGTGCGGCCGCCGCTGCCCGGGACGTCCGAGACGTAGGTCGCGTCGGCGGTGAACTTGGCGTTGTGCTTGTCGATGTAGTAGTTCACGCCGCCGCCGAAGGAGATCAGCTCATCGTCGGCCCCGTCGATGTCCGCGTAATCGAAGCGGGCGAAGGGCTGCCACTTGTCGTCGATGTTGTAGCCGCCTTCGAGGGTGACGCCGAAGTCAAACGAGTCGTCATCGTCGTCGGTGAACAGGCCGTAGACGGCGGCCAGGCCGCTGAGGCCGTTGCTCTTGTAAAGCACGTCGGCGGTGACGGCGTAGAAGTCGTCGACTTCTTGGGCGAAGTTGATGTGGCCCGCCGCGCCGAACAGCAGCACGTCGTCGTCGCCGCGCCAGGCCACCACGTCGGTGCCGGCCTTGCCTTCACCCACCGCGGCGTAGTCCACGCGGGCGCTCAGGGCCAGGTCCGAGTCGTCGGCGCCCGCGGAATCGAACGACAGGTCGCTGCCGCTGCCCGGGAAGCCGTTGTCGGCCCCGTCGGTGAGCGCGAAGGCCAGGCCCAGGTCGTCGCTGGCCTTGTAGTCCAGCCACAGGCCCTGTGAGCGGTCGAGGGTGAAGTACTCGGTCGCGGGGCTGCGCTCGGCGCCCAGCTGCTTGGTGCTGCTGATGGCCTCTTGCCGGGCGAAGGGCAGCTTCTTCTGGCCGATCGTGGCCTTGAGCGTGTCGCTGAGCTTGTAGCTGATCTCCGCGTCTTCGATGTCGGCCACGCCGTCGGAGTTGCCGTAGGCCAGCACGGCCTTGTAGCCGAACTTTTCGCCGCGGTCGAGGCTGCCTTTCACGCCGATCTTGGTGCGGCGCAGCTCGAAGCCGTCGGCGTCGTTGCCGGTGTCGGAGCTGGTGTTAAAAACGTAGCGGGTCTGCAACTGGCCGTAGACGATCAGGGAGAAGTCGCCCGCGGGGTCGGTGATGATGAAGTTCTTGCCGTTGTGGCCCGACACCAGGGCGTTGTCTTCGAAGCTGACCCGACGCTGGGCGTCGGCCAGCGCGTCGGTGCGGGCGTCGTCGAGGCGGCGCTGCTGGAGGGTGTCCAGCTGCACCTGCATGGCCTCAATCTGGGCCCGCAGGGCTTCGACGGCGGGGTCGGTCTCGGCCAGGGCGGTGGGCGTAGCGCTCAGCGCAGCGGCCAGCAGCACGCCGGTCGGCAGCCGGAGGGGCGAAGGGCGGTTCATCAGGGGGCTCCAAGGAGGGAGTGAAAGGAGT
Organism: uncultured Algisphaera sp.; assembly: GCA_938015655.1. Taxonomy (GTDB): domain Bacteria; phylum Planctomycetota; class Phycisphaerae; order Phycisphaerales; family Phycisphaeraceae; genus Algisphaera. Next base: position 1,963 of record CALLPP010000108.1, on the reverse strand, counting down.
GCGGGGGGCCGTCGCGGTGTTGGGCGGCCGTGTTTCGAAGGGGGGAAAATACGGCCGGTTCGTGAAGGGCCGGTGTGGGTTGCGTTAGCGTCGTGTGAGTTTTGTGCAGAGCCCCGCGGGGACAGCTCGAGCCGCCCCCGGTGGCGTCGGCGCTGGGCGGGGGTTAATTTAGGTAAGCAAGGGGTTTAGATGCCTGTCGCGGCGGGGTGGTCCGGAGGGTGCTGGTTTCCTTTCAGGGCTTGTCCGGATCCAGGTCGCGCAGCAGCGGCCAGGTGTAGAGCCCGGTGTCGTGCCCGTCGGAAAAGCGTATGCGCAGGGCGTATCGGCCCACCAGCTCGGCGGTCTCGGCGGTCAGCGGCGTGTCGTTCACCGCGTTGGCGGGCAGCACTGTGAGGGGGTTGGCGGCGATCTGCTCGCGCAGCTGCTTGGCGTCGGCCGAGGGCGAGTGGCGCCGCAGCAGGGCGATGGGGTAGACGCTGACCCGGCCGTCGGACCAGGCGACGGTGAGGGTGGTGTCGCGTTTTAGGTCGATGCTGACGGGTTTGATCGACGGGTCGAGCGGGGGCACGGGTACGGAGGTGCTGGTGTCGTCGTCGGGGTGGCCGAACTGGAGGGGCTGGTGCATGGGGCTCGCTTCGCTGGCCAGCGGTGAGGCGCTAGCCGTTAGGAGTTAGCAAGACTCACGTGGCGGCTGGGCGTGGAGGGGGGCGGGGTTTAAGTGCGGCGGGAGGTTGTAGGGTGGGGATGTGGCCCGGCGGCGTGGCGATGGGCAATGGCTCTTGCTAACGCCTACCCGCTAATTTTTAATTGCTATCCGCCCGGGTCTCGTCGCGCATCGCCTCGGCGCGGCGCAGCAGGGCGGGCACGTCGGCTTCGTCCGGGTCGGCGGGGGGGATGTCAAAATCCCAGGCCACGCGCGAGGTCTGATTGGGAATTAACTCGGCGATCAGGTCCGGGCCCGGGTACTCCCACCAGGGCTGTTTCGCCCGGGCGGTGGTCCACAGCGGCGGGCGGCCGGCGGCTTCCAGCCGCACGTCGTAGGTGCCGTAGAAGGTGAAGGGCACTTCAAGCGGGGTGCGGCCGACTTCTTGGTCGTTGAGGTGGACCAGGGCACCGGGCGGGGTGCTGGTGATGCTGATGCGGCGCTGCACGCAGGCGGGGGCTGCGCCCACCAGGACCACAAGAGAAGCCGCGGTAAGCCAGGTGGGAAGGGGGCGGGATGGCATGGGGCGGAGCATGTCGCCAGTTTACGGGCCGGTGGGGGCCGGGCGGACGTCGTAGAGGATCCAGTCGCCGTCGATGGGGTCGGTGGTCGTCCAGTTGGCAACGACGCGACCGGGGTCGTCAACGCCGGCCGCGGGGCGGGCATGGTCGTCGTCGCGGCCGGCGCCGAGGCTGTAGATGACCGGGTGCCCGTTGATCATGCGGAAGCGCAGCGGCCCGCCGGTGATGGGGTCAACCGGCAGCGCATCAAGGGCGTGTGGGGGTGTCGGAAGCGGGGGCGGTGCCCCAAATCTGCGACAGTCGGTGGGCGTGGCGTGCTTGACGCTTTACGAAGTGACCAAGGCGGTGGATCAGGGGTTGTTGATTGAGGGGGTTCGGCTGGTGGAGAAGACCAAGGCGGCGGTGGAGGCTTCTGCTCGGTGAGGCGTTGGGGTTTAGGTTCCAGGGCTTAGGAAGAGTGCTGACGCGGGGCCCGCTTTCACTGGCTTTGCTCGGTGTTTTCTAGACCCTAGGCCCTAACGCCTAACGCTTCGATGAATCACGACTCGCCCGACTTCCGCGACGTGAACGCGAGCCGGCGCTATTGAACGTCGGCTTCGTCGATGCCGTCGAGCAGCGTCACTGACGGCGCAGACCGCGTCGCCGGTGAAGCCGCGGCGGGCGAGGAGGCTGTAGATGCGGCGATGGCGGGTGGCGGCGTGGGTGATGTTGTCCTCTAGGTAGGCCACGGTGACCGGAT
>CALLPP010000107.1 GCA_938015655.1 uncultured Algisphaera sp. | reverse complement strand
GGGGACGGGGCGGGCGCCGGCTAGCCGGGCTCGGGGCGGGGACTGGGTCAGGGTGCTTGGCGGTCCGCGCACCGTCGATTCATGGTAGCGGGCCGTGAGGGGCGCGGCACGCCGGGGGCGGGGGCCGTGGGGGTCGGGTGGCGGGGTGTCCGGCGGGGTGTTTGGGGGCCCGGAAGGTCAGGCCGCCGGGGCCTCATCGGCTTCCAGGCGGATCCGGCGTTTGCGTTCGAAAAAGAACATGCCGCCGATGATCGTGGCCATGGTGGTCACGGTGACCGCCCCGGCGAATTTCATGAGGGTCAGGGCGTTGGCGGTGTACTGGCCGGTGCTGTCGTCGAAGTGGAAGCACAGCTGCAGGACCATGTCGAACAGCGAGCCGAGCTGGCCTTCGGAGGCCTCAATCAGGGCCAGGCGGAAGTCTTTGTCGGGGTATTGGTGCCCGGGCAGGTAGCGGGTGAGGGTGCCGGTGGGCGAGGCGAAGAGGACGACCGCGGCGTGGGCGAAGTCCAGGCGGCCGCTCATATTCTCGGGCAGCTCGACGTAGTTGAAGCCGGCGACGGCGGCCAGTTGGCGGACGTCCGCCGCGTGGCCGGTGAGCAAGTGCCAGCCTTTTTGCGCCCCGGCGCCCAGCTCCGAGTCGGGGCCGCCCAGCCGCTGAACGATGCTCTTGAGGCGTTTACGGCCTTCTTCGGGGGTGTCGCGGGGGCTGATGCTGATGGTGAGCACGGTGAAGTCGTCGCCCGGGACCTGGCCCGAGCCTTTGATGCCGCGGATGACGCCTTCTTCCACCAGGGGGCAGAGCAGGGGGCAGTCGAGGTAGGCGAACTCGATGATGACCGGTTTGCCGCGGCCGAAGTAGTCGCCCAGTCGCACGGGGCTGCCCTGCTGGTCGCGGAGGGGGGTGGACAGGGGGAGTTTTTCGCCGACCCGCTGGTTGATGCCGCTTTCGGTGAGGGCTTGGACCTCGGCGGGCATGGGCCGTTCGCCGCTGCCCAGGGCGTTGGGACCGACCCGGGACTGGGCCGCGGCCGGGCCGGCGGGCAGCAGGGTCCCGGCCGCGAGGAGCGCGGCCCGGGCCAGCACGGAAAGGCGGGAGGGGGCGGGGCGGAAGGGCATGGAAGATTTCTAGGCGTTCGCGGGGTCCACGGTCTGGGGGCCGCCACGGCGGCCGGGGGTCAGTGGTCGGCGGGGGCGGCCTGGTTGTAGCGCTGGGCCACGGCCTTCATGGCGTCGCCGATGGGCATGCGGCCGTCGGCCCCGTCGGTCAGCTTGGCCTGCTGCTCTTGGTTGAGTCGGGCCAGGTCGCGGTTGTCGATCCGCACGCCGTACTCGGCGAAGGTCTGCTCGGACCCGGCGGCCCACTTGCGCGCGGTGTCGCGGTGGGCGAAGTACTCGTAGCCTGCCCGGGCGGTGTAGACGATGGCGATCAGTAGGAACACCGACACGGCGGTGACCACGAAGATTGTTTTGACGTTCAGTTCGCGGGTGGTGGGGACGGACATTTAAAGCTCGGAGTGCGAAGGTGTGAAGTCAGATGCGGGCCCGGGCGCTTTGGGTTCGAACCTTCGAACCCAAAATGTTGAAAGTCGGGCGTTTAGTGGTGGACCGGGGCCCAGGCGCTGGTGTCCAGGCCCAGGCTTTCGTGCATGCGGGGGTCGTTGTAGGCCGTCAGCGAGGCGCGGGCGGCGATCTTTAGGGCGCCGCCGATGAGTACGGCGACGCAGCCCAGGGCGCAGAGGACTTCGGGGATCGGGATCAGGAAGTCGGGGCTGACCAGCGCGGGCATGGTGATCCAGAACAGGTCCACCCAGCAGATGAACAGCATCCAGATGGCGATGGTCATGAGGGCCTTGCGGTTGCGCTTGACGTGCTTGGACAGCAGCGCGGCGAAGGGCAGCAGCAGGTGGCCAAAGAGCACCAGCCAGGCGACCTTGGTCCAAGCGCTGCCGGAGGTCGGGGCGTGGCCCGAGCTGGTGACCCCGCGGATCTCCCACCAGTAGGTGGTCTCGGGCAGCGAGGCGTACCAGATGAGCATGAACTGGCTGAAGCCGACGTAACCCCAGAAGAACACGAAGGCGAACAGCAGCTTGCCCAGGTCGTGGAAGTGCTCGGTGTTGACCGCGGGGAAGTAGCCGAAGCGCTGGCCGACCATCAGCGTAAGGATGATGGTGCAGATGCCGGTGGTGAACGCGCCCGCGAAGAAGTAGACCCCGAACATGGTGGAATACCACACCGGGTCGATGGTCATGAGCAGGTCGAAGGCGGCGAGGGTGACGGTGATGGCGAAGGCGCCGACGCTGAGCGGGGCCCACCACTCGCGTTTGTTGGTGAGCGCGGGGTCGCCGGTCTGGTCTTGGCGGACGCTGTTGCGGTAGTAGAAGGTGCCGATGAGGCCCCAGAGGGTGAAGTAGATCACCCAGCGGACGATGAAGAACGGGCGGGTGAGGTAGGCGCCTTTTTTATAGGTGAAGTAAGGCACCGCGTGGCTGTGGTCGGGCCAGTCTGCGGCGGTGTGGGTCCAGGCGTGGTGATCGCCGTGGGCTCCGTGGTCGCCGTGTTCGGCGTGGCCACCGCCGTGGTCGTCCGGGCGGGCCTGGCCGTGGTTGTCGTGGTCGCTGTGGTCTTTGTGGTGGTCGCCGCCTGCGTGGCCCTTGGCGGCGTTGCCGTGGTTGTCATCGTCGTTGTGGGCCGGGGCCGGGGCCGGGGCTGGGGTGGCGGCCGCGTCTTCGTCCTGCCCTTGGGGGGCGGCGTAGAGGGTGTGCTCGCTGGCGGTGTCGGCCGCAGGAATCAGGCGGGGGTCAGCGTAGGGCAGATCGCCGGCGTTGGAGTGGCTGTCGTGGGCGTCGTTGTGCCCGCTGTGGCCGTCGCCCTTGCCCGCGTGGGGGACCAGGGGGGCGGGCTCGCCGTGGTAGGCGATCTTTTTGCCCTCGGCGTGGATGCCGGGCTGGGTCCAGGGGTACAGGGTGCCGGAGATGAAGACGCTGACCAGCACCGGGATGAACAGCACCACGAGGGTGAGGATGTTGGCCGCGTAGCACTCGGCGACGCGGCGAACCGCGGCGCACCAGCCCGCGCGGAAGAGCGTGGTGATGATGACGAAAAACAGGTTGCCCAGGGTGATGGCCAGGGCGAAGGCGAAGCCCACGGTGTAGGCGAAGGCGAAACGCGACACCCCGTGTTCGGTGGGCAGGGACACAACCAGGGCCAGGGCGATGGCCGCCAAGCCCCCGAGGGTCAGGAAGAACCAGGGCCGGTCGGCCTTGGCGCCGAGCACGGCTTTGTCGGCGTCGTTGAGTTCGCGGGGGGCGTGGTGGGACATGTTTGGCTTCGCCAAAAGGCGTTAGGCGTTAGGCGTTAGGTCTTAGCAAGACGCAAGCGTCTGGTCAGCCGGGTTAGCGGGCGGCGGTTTTGGGGGTGGCGTTCTGATCGGCGGCGTCCATGGCGGCGGTGGCGGCCTCGGGGGCCTGGCTCAGCTGCAGGGCGCGGACGTAGGCGACGATGGCCCAGCGGTCTTGGACCGGGATGGCGTGGCCGTAACCGGCCATGGTGTTTTTGCCGTGGGTGATGACGTCGAACAGCTGGCCGTTGGGGTAGGCGGCTTCACCGAAGAGCAGGGCGCCGTTTTCGACCTGGTTCAGGTTGGCCGCGGGGCTCCAACTGGTGCCGTAGGACAGGGCGCTGTCGCCCAGTTGAAGGGCGGTGGCCCGCTGGTTAACCGGCCCGTCGCCGTGGCCGGCTTGGCCGTGGCAGGGGTAGCAAAAGGTGTTGAAGGTCTCTTGCCCGCGGGCGAGGAAGAAGTCGTCGACCCGGACGCCGTCGGGGAAGCCGGTGACGAAGGCGGGCGGGGCGTCGTGCCCGCCGTGGCCCGCGAGGCGTCCGGTCTGGGCCGGGCCGCCCGCCGCGGCGGCGAGCCGCCCGCGGGCAATGGTGCCGGGCACCGGCTGGCGCATGGCGCGGCCGTCGTTGAAGATCGGCGAGGCGGCCTGGGCTTTGAGCTTGGGCTGGTTGTCCATGTCCTGAAACAGGTGGATGCGCGGCCGCTCGTGGAACACCTGGGTGTAGTGCAGGATGAGGGCCAGCGGCACCCACGAGCCGACCACGAGCAGGCACCCGACCGCGATGAGCGGGAGCGGGACACGTTTGGGCAGGAAGAGGCGGAGGTCGAGCATGCGCTTCGCGAGGGGTTGGGGGTTAGGGGTTGGGGTTTAGGGAAGACGCAGGCGGCCACGGTGGCGGCTTGGGTTGCGTCCTGGCGGGCCCGGCAACACCTATCAGTCGTAGATCAGTTCGGTGGAAGTTGCGCCTTGCTGGGTGAGGAAGGCGGGGGTTTGGTCGGCGTCGAAGTTGGCGTCACGCGATTCGATGGCCAGGAAGAAGCGGTCTTGGGTGACGCGGCGGAACCGGCCGCTTTTGAAAAACGGGTGGTAGAGCAGCGGCAGCTTGTTGAGCAGGAACATTGCGAAGACCGCGGTGTAGGCGCTGAACATGATGGTGAGCTCGAAGATCACCGGGATGTAGGCCGCGAAGCTGTTGAAGGGCTTGCCGGAAATCAGGAAGCGGTAGCCGTGGAAGTTGGCGGGCACGAAGTCCGGCTGCGGCAAGAAGTCGGTCATCGTGAAGGTGGTCAGCAGGATGCCGGTGGTCATGCCGGTGAGACCCATGCCCAGCACCAGCCAGGGCAGGATGGTGGGCTTGACCCCCAGCGCGTCGTCGATGCCGTGGATGGGGAAGGGCGAGTGCACGTCCATCTGGCGGTAGCCCGCGTCGTGGGCGGCCTGCGTGGCGTGCAGCACGTCGGTGACGTTGTCGAACTCGCCCAGGACCGCGAAGACTTTGGTGTCGTCTGGGGCCGCGGGGTTGGTGCGCGTGGGCAGGGTGGTGGGGGTGTCGATGACGGTCATGGCGGGGTCACGGGTGATTGTTGACTGACGGCGTGGGGCCGGGCCCGGGCGGGTCAATCAGGGAATCATGGCAGTCGAGCGATCATCAATTTGGGCGGGGCGGTGTCAGTGTTTCGCGTCGTCGGCGTGCGCGGGCCCGTGGGCGTGGGCCTCGGGCATCACGGTCTTGACCTCGGCGATGGCGACGATGGGCAGGAACTTGAGGAACAGCAGGAAGTTGGTGAAGAACAGCCCGAAGCTGCCAATGAACATCCAGATGTCGACCCAGGTGGGCTTGAAGTCGGCCCAGCTGGCGGGCAGGAAGTCGCGCGACAGCGAGGAGATCACGATGACGTAGCGCTCGAACCACATGCCCGCGTTTACGCACATGGCGGCGAACATGATGGTCCACACGTTGCGGCGGGCCCAGCGGAACCAGAGGATCTGCGGGCCGATGCAGTTGAGGAAGAACAGGCTGCCGTAGGACAGCCAGGCGCTGCCGAAGGGGCGGTTGAGGAAGGTGAACTGCTCGAAGTGGTGGCCCGAGTACCAGGCGACGAAGAACTCCAGGACGTAGGCGTAGGTGCAGATCATGCCCACGCCGAGCATGACCTTGCAGCAGTTGTCGATGTGCCGGTCGGTGATGATGTCTTTGATGCCGAACATGGCCCGGCAGGGCACGGCCAGAGTGAGCACCATGGCGAAGCCGCCGTAGATGGCGCCCGCGACGAAGTAGGGCGGGA
>CALLPP010000106.1 GCA_938015655.1 uncultured Algisphaera sp. | reverse complement strand
CCGGGCGCGGGGCGCAGGGCGTTGCGCAGCGCCCCGGCCACCGCGCGCAGCGCCGCGTCGCCCTCCGCGGCGCGGTCCATCTGCGCCGCCAACCGCATGCGGGCGCCGCCCACCTGGGCCAGCAAGGTGGCTCCGGACAGCACCACCACGCCCACCAAAGACGCCACCAGCGTTAGCTCCACCAGCGTGAAGCCCACGCTGCGGCGGCTTCGGAAGCGCGAGCTTCGCAGTTCAAAGCTCAAATGAAACCACCGCAATCCTCGACGACGCGGGGCGTGCAACACTTCGAACTTCGAGCTTCGCACTTCGTCGCTTCTCAAAGCTCGTCCCACCCCGCCCGCACCGTGCGTGAACCCGCCGGGTCAAACAGCCGCGTACGCCCAACCAGCGCACGCGCCCCCCCCGCCGAACTCGTCCAGTGGATGGTGACCTGCACCGTGTAGAGGTCGGCCCAGGTTCCTTCCAGCGCAATCGCGACCGACCACGACCAGGGGCGCCCGCGGGGCCCAGGCTCCAGCTCGCCGCTGAACGGCCCCTGGGCTCCCACCCGCGCCGGGCCCAGCACGTCTATCTTGGTCAGCACCGCGTCCAGACGCTCGGCCGCCAGACGCCGCTCGATCCCGCGCCGGTTCGCCACCCCCGCTTGCGTCGCCGCGATCGCCACCGCGCCACCAAAGAGCGCCAGCACGGTGCCCGCCACCAAACACTCCACCAGCGTGAAGCCCGCCCGGCGGCGAAATTTCAACGTGCGAAGCGCAACGCTCGAAGCGGGGGAGACTACGTTCGATCCGCGCAGCCCTCCTGTACCACGACCCACGCCGCGCCGCGCTCCGAACTTCAAACTTCGAACATCACACGTCAAAGGTCCAGGTCCTCCCGGCCGGTGGGCGGGCGCTCCACCACGCCCTGCACCAGCCGCGCCCGCCCGGTGCTGGGCGCCAGCACCACCGTCCACACCGCGCGGCCGTCGGTCAGCGGCACCACCGCCGGATCCGCCGACCCGTCGGCATAAAAACGCACCGCCGCGCCCCCCGCGGGCACGCCGGGCGCCTCGGCGGCCTCGGGGGGCAGCTGCAGGTCGCCGAAGCGCAGGCCTTCGGGAAGCGTGGTTGCCGGCAGCGCCGCGTCGTTCAGCACGGCAAAGGCCGACTCCGCGTCCAGCTCCACCGCCTGGTACTCCGCCGTGTAACGTCCCGCCTGCCCGGCCGCGCCGGGATGCAGCAGCAGCCGGCAGGTACGCCGGTTCAGCACGGCAACCTCTTGCAGGTGCCGCATCGCCAGGTGCAGATCCCCGGCCGCGCCCGCCAGCTTGCGCTGGGTAAACGAACCGCCCAGCGCCGGCAACAGCACCGCCGACAACACCCCAACAACGACGGCCACGACCATCACCTCGACCAACGTGAAGCCGGCGCAACCTCCAAAAACTCGGCGTCGCCACAAACCAGCCACGGGCCTTGATGGCCCGCGGTCGTCGGCGTCGAACTCCCTGTTTTTGCTCTTCACGTTTGGCTCAAAAAAGAACGAACCACGCCAGCTCCCAACATTCGGCCGGCGTCGGGCCGGTCAATAGTTCGTCACGTCCGCGGCTTCGCCCTCACCGCCCTCGGCGCCATCGGCGCCCAAACTCACCAGGTCGTAAGTAAAGTTGCTGCCCGGAAATTGATACACAAAATCGTTGCCCCACGGATCCTTCAAGTCTTTGGCCTTCAGCGTGGGCGGGGACCACTGGTCCGCGGGCACGTCGGCGGGCTGCTCCACCAGCTCTTGCAACGTTTCGGGAAAGCGGCCGTAGTCCTGCTCGAACAGCTGAATCGCGGTCTCCATCGACGTGATCTTCTGCGCCGCCACCGCCTTGCGGGCCTTGCCCGCCCGCCCGAACAGCGTGGGCATGATCAGCGTGGCCAGCACCCCGATCACAATCACCACCACCATGATCTCGATCAGCGTAAAGGCGTTTCGTCGGCGGCGGCGAAGCAATTCCGAAGATTGAAGTTCAAGGTGCAAAGTGCGAGGAAAGCGTGGCGTCATGGTGTATTCAAATAGTTAGAAGGCACGAGCGGCGAATTGCGGTCGATAGCGGGGCTTAAGAACTTCGAACTTTAAACTTCCAACCTCGAACGTCCCTACCCACCCAGATCCATGCCGATGATAGGAAGCAGCGCGGCGGCCAAAATAAAGGCCACCACCAGCGCCAGGCCCAAAATAAATAGCACCGGCACCACGGCCATCACCCGCTGCAGGGCCGCGGCGGTTTCTTTGTCGTAGCTCGTGGCGGTCTGCATCAGCAGCTCGTCCAGGCGCCCGGTCTTCTCACCCATCGCGATCACCTGGATCAACATCGGAGGAAACTGCCCGCTGGACTTGAGCTGATCGGCAATGCCCGCCCCGCGGGCGATCTCGTGGGCCGCGTGGTCCACGTGCTGGGCCAGCGCCTCGTTGCCCAGGGTGTCACGCACGATCGGGAGCGCCTCGGTGATGCGCACCCCCGCGGCGCTCAGCGTGCCCAGGGTGCGGGCAAACCGGCTCACCGCCACCCGGCGCGTGGCCGGGCCGATCAGCGGCAGCTTCAGTTTGAATCCGTCCACCCACAGCGTGCCGCCCGGGGTCCGTGACCACCGCCACAACGCCACCCCGCCCGCCACCGCCGCCAGGCTCAGACCCACCCCCATCGGCGAACGCAACACCTCGGTCACCCCCATCAAGATCCGCGTGGGCAGAGGCAGGGCCGCCCCCGTCTCGCCCACCACGCTCATGATCCGCGGCAAAATGAAGATCAAAATCACCAAAATCGACAGGAACCCCAGCCCCACCACCATCAGCGGGTAGATCGCCGCGGCCCGAAGTTTTTCCCGCAGATCCAGGTCACGCTCGGCGAAGCCCGCCAGCGACGCCATGATCTCGTCCAGCACCCCAGCGGTTTCCCCAGCCCGCACCATGCTCACCTGCATGGTGTCGAACGCGCGGTGCTCCTGGGCCATCGCCTCGCTGAGCGCTTGCCCCGCGGTGACCGAAGCGGCCAGCCGGCGAACCAGCCCCCGCACCGCGCCGCCCTGGGCCTGCTCTTCCACCACCCCCAGCGCGCCCACCAGCGGCAGCCCCGCACCCAGGCCCACCGCCAACTGGTTGAGCAGCGTCACCCGCTCGCGCCCGCGGACCGCCCCCCGCGACTCTCCGGGCCCCGCGGGCGCCCCGGGCCGGGCCTCCGCGTCACGCGCGGACGTGTCGGGCCCCGAGGCCGGGCCCGCGCCCTCGTCGGGCCGGATGTCCACCACAAACTCCCCGCGCTCGGCCAGCCGTGCTATCGCCCCCGGCTTGTCGGGCGCGTCGATCACCCCGGCCGCATTGCGGCCGTCGCTGGCGAGGGCGGAGTAGGTAAACGTGGGCATCGGGGCAACGTCACCGCGAAGGCGGCACTGAATCCTTTACCAGGTAGTCTGAGCAAAACGAGCCAACCGCCGCCTTATTGCTTCGGCGGACCGTGCCTTTGTCACGCACGCGCCGGACCTAGTCGCTGCACACCCGCAGCACCTCGCCCAGGGTTGTCATCCCCGCCGCGGCCTTGCGGTAACCGTCTTCGAACATCGGGGCGTGGGTGTCGTCCAGCGTCTGGGCCAGCTCCACCGCGCCCACCCGGCGGGTCACCGCCTCGCGCATCGCGTCGGTCACCGTCACCACCTCAAAAATGCCAAAGCGCCCCGCAAAACCGGTGTTCCGGCACGCGCGGCAGCCCGCACCCTCGTAAAAACGGTCGCCCTCGCCCATCCGGTGCCCCAGGCGGCGCACCACCTCCGGGTCGGGCGCCGCCTCGCGCCGGCACTGGTCGCACAGCCGCCGCACCAGCCGCTGGGCCATCACCGCCCGCAGCGACGACGCGATTAAAAACGGCTCCACCCCCATGTCGATCAGCCGGGCCACGGCGCCCAGCGCGTCGTTGGTGTGCAGCGTGCTGAACACCAGGTGCCCGGTCAACGCCGAGCGGATCGCGATGTCCGCCGTCTCGCCGTCGCGGATCTCACCGACCATCACCACGTCCGGGTCCTGCCGCAAGATCGCCCGCAGCCCGTCGGCAAAGCCCAGCCCGCGTTTCACGTTCACCGGAATCTGATTCACACCGTCCAGACGGTACTCCACCGGGTCTTCGATGGTGAGGATCTTCAGCTCGGGCGAATACAAATGGTTCAGCGACGCGTAGAGCGTCGTGGTCTTGCCGCTGCCGGTGGGGCCGGTCACCAGCACGATGCCGTGGGGCTGTTCCAACTGCGATTGAAACGCCCCCAACTGGGCCTCGGGCATGCCCAGCTGGTCCAGACCGATCAGCGCCGCCGCCCGGTCCAAGATCCGCAGCACCACGCTCTCGCCGTACACCGTGGGCACCGTCGCCACCCGCAGGTCCACCGGCCCCTTGGCTGACTTGAAACCGATGTGTCCGTCCTGGGGCACAAACCGCTCGGCGATGTTCATGCCCCCCATGATTTTCAGCCGCGACACGATCGCTGGCTGCAGGTTCTTGGGCGGCGGGCTCTGCTCGTGCAGCACCCCGTCCACGCGGAACTTGATCTTGAGCGCCTTCTCAAACGGCTCCACGTGGATGTCGCTGGCCCGCGCCGCGACCGCCTCGTGGATGATCAGATCCACCAGGTTTACCACCGTCGGCTCGCCCGCCAGGGCTTGCAGGTGCTGGGTCAGGTCCGCGGGCGCCGCGTCGGCGGCGTCCGCCAGCTCGTCGTCGGCCCCCATCGACCCGATCAGCCGCGTGACGTTCGATCCGTAAGCCCGGCCGATCGCCTCGGTGACCGCCGCCGCCGGGTCGTCGCCAGAAACAAAACGCAGGGCCAGCTCGGCCCCGCCCACCAGCACCCGCACCACCCCCAGCGCCGCGCGGTCGAACGGGTCGGCCATCGCCAGGGTCAACACCGGCGGCTCGTGAGACGGCTCCCAGCCCAACGGCAGCAGCCGGTGGCGCGTCGCCACCTCCACGGGCACCTTCGCCAGCGCAGCGGGGTCGCAGGTCGCATCGGTCAGGTCCACCCCGGCAATGCCCCGGGCCGCGCAGCGGGCTTCCCGCGTGGGCGGGGCGTGGGCCACGCCTTCGCCGCCCGCCTCGGCGGGCGTGGGAGACGTTGAATCCGCCGGAACCGAAGATGAAGCGCTGTGCATGCAAATGCTTTCGCGAAAGAACAAGACCCGGAACACCGACCGGGCTCGCCCCGCCCGCAGACCCGGCAGTCTAGCCCGGTGTTCCGCCCGCCCTCCCGGGGGTTTGCCCGTGGCTCGCAGCCCCGGGGCAGCACCCTCCACCCCGCGGCCCACACTGGACATCGCAACCCACCGGGCGACTAAAACGGCGCGCCACACCGCTCATCCCGCGCTCGGCCGCTTCTCCACCCGTAGCAGGTGGTCGGCCACCAGCACCGCCTCGCCGCGCTGGTTCAGCACCTCCAGGCGCTCGGTCACCATGCCGAACCCCGGGGCCTTGTGGTCTTTTTTTTCGCTGATGGTCACGACGCTGCGGATGGTGTCGCCCGCATGCACCGGACGCAAAAACCGCAGCCGGTCGTAGCCATAGCTAATCGCCACGGGGTTGATCAGCTCCGCAGTCATGCCCACGCCCACCGCGAAGGTGAGCGTGCCGTGGGCGATCGGCCGCTTAAACGGCTGGGTTTTGCACCACTCCGCATCCAGGTGGTGGGGAAAAAAATCGCCCGTCTCTCCCGCGTGGCGGACAAAATCGTCCTGCGTCAACGTGCGACCAAACGTCTCGCGGCGGTGACCCAGGGCGTAGTCTTCGTAATACAGGGTTTTTTCACGCACGCCCAGCTCCTCGGGGGGCGTCGGCATCAGGGAACCCCGCCCCGCAAGCCGCCACAATTTCGTACACCGCCGCGTCCAACGCCGGGGCCAGCACCGCGTGCTGCTCCCGCACGGTCCACTTGCGCAAACACGGTAGGGCCAGCACCGCGTTTTCGCCGCGCCACACCCCAGGCAGCAGCGTTTCCACGTCCAGCACCCCGGGAGTCACCGTGCTGGGCCGCACCAACCGGGGCCGGCGAGCCGCCTGGTCAAATTCCTTCTTCAGCGCGCCCTGCTGAGCCCCCGTCAGGCCCTCCCACACCGGGTCGGCGGCCAGCAGCTGGCTGCGTCGCTCCGGAGCCATTTGCCCCAACAGCAGACGCCCCGCCGAGGTTTCCACCGCAGGAAAGCTGCCGCCCGCGCGCACGTTCAGCCCTAGCGGCGCCGGGCTGGGCTGGTTGCACACCACCCGCACCCGCACCCCGTCCAGCACCACCACATGACACGATTCGCCGGTGGCGTGGGCCAGCACACGCATCGGCTGCGCCGCCAGATCGCTCAAACGCCGGTGCGCCGGCTGCTGCGCCGCCAACCCGTAGAGCTTGAGCGTGGCGACATAGGCACCGGCGGACGATTCCCCTCCACCCGCCCCCGTACCGGCAGCCACATCGACCAGACGCCGCACATAACCCCGGCGTTCCAACGCGTTGAGAATGCGAAACACCGTGCTCGGCGCCTTGCCCGAGGCTTCACCGATCTGGCGCTGGGTCCGCGGCCCGTCGGCCGCCGCCAGCAGCTCCAATAAGTCAAGCCCGTGGTCCAGCGCAGGGGCTCCCCCCGCAGGGCGCAGGGGGCCGGCCTTAACGTCAGCAGCGGTGGAACGGGTGCGGCGAGGCATTAGACGGCCTAAATAGCGTTTTCAATAATTAAAGAGCGACTCAACCTAAAGGTAGAGCGCAAAACAACGCTCGCCAGCCTACTTGTTTACGGGCGCAGCGGGACATAACCTTTCTGCTCACGGAAGTTCGATTCCGTCAATGGAAAAGTTTATGCCTTCACGTTCTGCCGACCCCACCGCCTCACCCGCCGACGCCCGCGTGGTGCTGCGCGGTATGACCTGGAACCACACGCGCGGCTACCTGCCGGTGGTCGCCGCAGCCCAGCGCTTTGAAGAGCTGCACCCCCAGGTCCGCATCACCTGGGACAAACGCAGCTTGCAAGAATTCGCCGACGCCCCGCTCGACGAACTGGCCCGCGCCTACGACCTGCTGGTCATCGACCACCCGTGGGCCGGATTTGCTGCCAAGTCCGGCACACTGCTGGGGTTGGACCACCTACTGGGCTCGGAGCTGATCAATGACCACGCGCAAAACAGCGTGGGCCACAGCCACGCCAGCTACCGCTTCGACGGCCAAAGCTGGGCCCTGGCCCTCGACGCCGCCACCCCCGTGGCCAGCTGGCGGCCCGACGTGCTCGATCGCCTGGGCCGCGCCGTGCCCACCAACTGGGACCAGGTGCTGGACCTTGCTCGCGGCGGCCACGTCGTGGCGCCCGGCATCGCCCAAGACACGCTGATGAACTTCTACGCCGTGGCCCTGAACCTGGGCGATGATTTGTTTGCCAACGAGCAAGAAGTCATCGGCGAGGCCAACGGCGTCCGCGCCCTCGAAGCTCTGCGCGAACTGGCCGCACTGCTGCCCCGCGCACACTTCGACTGGAACCCGATCTCGGTCTACGAGACCCTCAGCCGCGACGCCGACACGCCCTACGCCTACTGCCCCTGGGCCTACGGCTACAGCAACTACAGCCGCCGGGGCTACGCGCCCCACCTGCTGCACTTCGGCGATCTGGCCCGCTTCAACGGCCAGCCGCTACGCAGCACCCTGGGCGGCACCGGCCTGGCCATCAGCAGCGCCACCGAGCACCGCGAGCTGGCCGCAGACTTCGCCCGCATGACCCTGAGCGCCGGCTACCAGCGCACCCAGCACGTGGAAAACGGCGGGCAGCCGGGCCACCGCGCCGCCTGGCTAGATAGCGAAAACAACCGTCGCACCCACGACTACTTCACCAACACCCTCCCCGCCCTGGACCGCGCTTACCTGCGCCCCACCTACCCCGGCGCTCTGGCCTTTCAAGACCGCGACGGGGGCGGCGCGCCTATCCGCGAGTACCTCATGCACGGCGGCGACCCGAAAACGGTGCTGACCACCCTCAATCGCATGTACCGCGCCTCGATCGCCAACGGCCGCGTCTAACCCGCTTGCCCCAACCCCATGCCCACCTCCAACCTTCCCCTCGCCGGTATCACCGTTCTCGAATTTTGCCAGTACCTCGCGGGGCCCTGGGCGGGCCTGCGCCTGGCCGACCTGGGCGCCCGGGTCATCAAGATCGAACGCCCCGGCAGCGGCGAGGCCTGCCGCGCGCTGAAAACCAAAGGCGTGGCGGTGGACGGCGACAGCCTGGTCTTCCACACCGTCAACCGCGGGAAACAGAGCTACGCAGCCAACCTTAAAGACCCCGCCGACCTTGAGCGGGTCAAACAACTCGTGGCGCGCGCCGACGTGATGACCCACAACTTTCGCCCGGGCATCATGGAACGCCTGGGACTGGATCACGACACCGCGCGGTCGCTCAACCCCCGCCTGATCTACGGCGAGGTCACCGGCTACGGCAACCAGGGCCCCTGGCGCGACAAGCCCGGGCAAGACCTGCTGGCCCAGTGCCTCAGCGGCATCACCCACCTCACCGGTCGCGCCGACGACCCGCCCGTTCCCCTGGGCATGGCCACCGCCGACGCGGTCTGCGGCGGGCATCTGGCCCAAGGCATCCTCGCCGCACTAATCCGCCGCAAAACCACCGGCACCGGCGCCCGGGTGCAGGTCAGCCTGCTCGAATCCATCCTCGACCTTCAGTTCGAAGGCCTCACCACCTGGCTCAACGACGGCCGCCGCCCCCCAACCCGTAGTGCCATCACCGCCGGCCACCCACACCAGGGCGCGCCCTACGGCCTTTACGCCACCGCCGACGGTCACTTGGCACTGTCCATGGCCCCTCTGGAGCCGCTGGCGGACGCGCTCGATCTGCCTACCCTGCACAACTTCACCGGGCCGCGTGTCGCCTTCCAACACGCCGACGCCATCCGCCGGATTATCGCCGAGCACCTGGCCACCCGCACCACCCAGGCCTGGCTGGACCGGCTCGAACCGCAGGAGGTCTGGTGCGCCCCGGTGCTGGACTACCACCGGCTGCGCGAGCGCGACGGCTACCAAACCCTGGACATCGAGCAAACCGTGACCCGCACCGGCGCCGACGGCACCCCCGTGGCCGTCCGCACCCTGCGCAGTCCCATCCGCCTCAACGGCCAGCGCCTGTTCAACCCCAACGCCGCGCCGCGCGTGGGCGCCCATACGGGGGAAATCAAAAGCGAAGAACAAAATACGAATGCAACCGGAACCCCCGCGGGCGACGGGGACACCGAGTCACTTGGGAGAGCGTCTCTCGGCGGCGACTTCGAACCCCCGCTCGCCGGCGTGACCGTGATCGACCTCAGCCAGTTCCTCAGCGGCCCCAGCGCCTCGCTGCGACTGGCTGATCTGGGCGCTACGGTCATCAAAATCGAGCGCCCGGGCACCGGCGATATCTGCCGCCAGCTGTACGTGTCCGACGCGGACATCGACGGCGACAGCACCCTTTTCCACGCCATCAACCGCGGCAAGCTCGGCTACGCCGCGGACCTCAAAAACCCTGCGGACCTCGATAAAATCCGCGCCCTCTGCGCGCAGGCCGACGTGGTCATGCACAACTTCCGCCCCGGGGTGATCGAGCGGCTGGGCCTGGGCCACGACACCCTTCAGGCCCAAAACCCGGACCTGGTTTACGGCGTGATCACCGGCTACGGCGACACCGGCGAATGGGCCCATAAACCCGGCCAAGACCTGCTCGCCCAGTCGCTCAGCGGCAACGTGCTGCTCTCGGGCAACGCCGGCGACGGGCCGGTGGCCATGGGCCTGGCCGTCGCCGACCTGTGGACCGGCGCCCTGCTCACCCAGGGCATCCTGGCCGCCCTGGCCCGGCCCGCCAGCGGCGCCGGCTCCTCCCCGGGCGCCCGGGGCACCCGCGTCGAAGTCAACATGCTCGAAGCCATGCTCGACTTCCAGTTCGAGCCGGTCACCATGCACCTCTACGACGGCGAACTACCCGAGCGCACCGCCACCAACAACGCCCACCCCCTGGTCGCTGCGCCCTACGGCATCTACCCCACCGCCGACGGCCACCTGGGCTTGGCCATGGGCGTCATCCCCCAATTGGGCGAACTGCTGGGCTGCCCCCCGCTCACCGCGTGGACCGACCCGGACCAGTGGTTCCCCCAGCGCGACGCCATCAAACAGCAGATCGCCGAGCACCTGCTCACCCAAAGCACCCAACACTGGCTGGACATCCTCGAACCCGCCGACATCTGGTGCGCTCCGGTGCTCACCTGGGACCAGTTGATCGACCACGACGGCTTCAAGGTGCTGGACATGCTCCAGACCGTCACCCGCGGCCACACGCAGACCGCCTACGACACCACCCGCTGCCCCATCCGCCTGGACGGGCAGCGGTTGAAAAACCCCCTAGGCTCCTGCGCTATAGGCGAGCACAACGGGCAGGTGGACGCCCGATACCGGCTGTAGCCCCGCGCCCCAAAACCACCGCCCAAAGACATGCCCGATCGCCGGCGCCTTTCGCGTGCGCCGTCTGCGGCGCCGCGCAAACCACATGCCACCGGCCCCAACTCCGACAGAACTCAGTTCGCAACGATCCCTTAAAGTGTTAACAATCCGACCACCCCGAAAGACCGCCATGCCCACCGCCGCTTACCTCAACGCCGACAAAACCATCGACCTCAAACCTGCCGAGCAGCCCGCGCTGCAGCAAGGCCAGGCCCGCATCAACGTCGCCTGGTGCGGGGTCTGCGGCACCGACCTGCACATCTACCGCGGCCACATGGACCAGCGGCTCAGCTTCCCGCAGGTCATCGGCCACGAGATGTCGGGCACCGTCGCCGAGGTCGCCGACGACATCACCGGCCTCGCCCCCGGCGACGCGGTGGTGGTGCGTCCGCTCGACCCCTGCGGCAGCTGCGGGGCCTGCGCCAGCGGCAACAGCCACATCTGCTACAAGCTCAACTTCATCGGCATCGACAGCGCAGGCGCGTTTCAAAACAGCTTCGTCGTGCCCGCCCACACCCTGCACAAGCTGCCCGCGGGCACCGACCTCAAGCTCGCGGCCCTCATCGAACCGCTCGCCGTGGCCTGCCACGACAACCGCCTGGGCAAGGTCGCCCCCGGCGAAAACGTCGTCGTGCTCGGCGGCGGACCCATCGGCCTGCTCAACGCGATGGTCGCGCAGACCAAAGGGGCCCGCAAGGTCATCGTCAGCGAGATCAACGAGAGCCGGCTGAAGCTCGCCCGCGAGCTCGGCTTCGACACCATGAATCCGATTCAGGACGACGTGGTGAAACAGGTCGAAGACGCCACCGACGGCAAGGGCGCCGACGTGGTCTTCGAGGTCAGCGGCGCCGCCCCCGCCATCGCCAGCATGACCGACCTCGCCGCCGCCCGCGGGCGCATCGTCATCGTCGCCATCGTGCCCGAGCCCGCCCCGGTCAACCTGTTCAAGGTTTTCTGGCGCGAGCTGCAGCTCATCGGCACGCGGGTCTATGAGCCCCAGGACTACGACGAAGCCATCAAGCTCGTCGACAGCGGCCAGCTCGATCTCGAAAAACTCATCACCGCCCAGATGCCCCTGCCCGACCTCGCCAAAGCGTTCAAATCCCTGGACGAAAACCCCGACCACGTGAAAATCCTCATCGACTGTACTGCGGGCTGAGAGCCGCGTACGCCCCAGAAAAACACGAGGCGTCGCACACAGACACCTAAGAACCTTCCATCTTTTTCTCACACCTGCGACCCCCAAGCGAAAATCGCAGCGGCCAATCCCTTGCTTCACTTCTTCTTGGCGCCTTGGCGTCTTGACGTCTTGGCGTAATCCGGTTGGTTTCACCCCCGAAAGGCCAAGAAGCATGTCCATACTGCAAACCTTCGACCTCACCGGTAAAACTGCTCTTGTCACCGGCTGTAAGCGCGGCATCGGCCGGGCCATGGCCGTGGCCCTGGCCCAGGCAGGCGCCGACATCCTCGGCGTCTCGGCCAGCCTCGCGCCCGGCAGCGACGTCGAGCACGACGTCACCGCTCTGGGACGCAACTTCAGCAGCTACCAGTGCGACTTCGGCGACCGCGCCGCCCTGCACGCCTTCATCAAGCAGGTCAAAGCCGACCACCCGCAGATCGACATTTTGGTGAACAACGCCGGCACGATCCTGCGCACCCCCGCCGCCGAACACCCCGACGAGATGTGGGACAAGGTCATCGAGGTCAACCTCAACGCCCAGTTCGTGCTCACCCGCGAGATCGGCAAAGAGATGGTCGCCCGCGGCAGCGGCAAGGTCGTCTTCACCGCCAGCCTGCTCACCTTCCAGGGCGGCATCACCGTGCCGGGCTACGCCGCGAGCAAGGGCGGCGTGGGGCAGCTGGTCATGGCCTTTGCCAACGAGTGGGCCGGCAAGGGCGTCAACGTCAACGCCATCGCGCCCGGCTACATCAGCACCGACAACACCGAAGCGCTGCGCAACGACCCGGAGCGCGCCACCTCGATCCTCAGCCGCATCCCCGCGGGCCGCTGGGGCGAGCCGGAAGACTTCGCCGGCCCGGTGGTGTTTCTCTCCAGCGCCGCCAGCAACTACATGCACGGCACCACCATGCTGGTGGACGGAGGATGGATGGGCCGCTGACCCCCTGCCCGCGGCCGCGGACCAGCACCACCCAAAATCTGGCAATAACGGTCCGGTCTGAACGTTAAGCTCCGGCCCGCGGCCTCTGCCGCGGGCCCCTTTGCTGTTCTCGATTAGAGATTGTTTTCTGACTGCTCCCCCCTCTGCTCTCCCCCCCATGCCCACCCACACCACGCCCACGGCCCGCACCGCATC
>CALLPP010000105.1 GCA_938015655.1 uncultured Algisphaera sp. | reverse complement strand
CTCACCGCCCACGACGCCCAGAGCCTGCGCAACCACGGCCCGTGGGCCCGCCGGCTGCTGGCCCGCCACCGCGACGCCGACGCGCCCACCCTCGACCACCTGGCCCGCGACCCCGATCACGCGGTCCGCAAACAAGCCGCTCGCCACCCCCGGCTTGGCCACCACACCCAAACCATCCTGGCCCAAGATCAAGCCCACGAGATCCGCTGGGCCCTGGCCCGGCGCGAAGACCTCAGCCCCGACGTGCTCGACCAGTTCTCGCACGACGTGCTTCCGGCCATCCGCCTCGCCGCGCTGCACCACCCCCGGGCCCCGCACCGCCTCGCCCAGCGCTTACGCTTCGATCTCGACGAAGACGTGCGCACCGCCGCCCGGCACGCATTGAACCAGCGCTGACCACCGCCCCCGGGTCCTGCGCGCCCTGCCTCCCGGCACGCCAGCGCCCGCCGTTTAGCCCCGCGCGGCCAACACGCCGTCCCGCACACGCTGAGCAAACCCGTCCATGCCCAGGCCGCTCTTCGCCGACACCTCGACGATCTCCATGCCCGGGCGCACGTCCAAAATCGCGTTGTGCATCGCGTCCCGATCAAACTCCATCGCCGCGGCCAGGTCCATCTTGGTGATCACCGCCACGTCGGCGGTGTTGAAAATCGTCGGGTACTTCAGCGGCTTGTCTTCGCCCTCGGTGGTGCTCACCATCACCAGCCGCAGGTCTTCGCCCAGGTCGAACCCGCTGGGGCACACCAAATTGCCCACGTTCTCCACAAACAGCACGTCAAGCTCGTGGATCGACCAGCCCGCCTCGTCGATCGCCCGCTCGACCATGTCCGCTTCTAGGTGACACATGGTCCCGGTCTCGATCTGCCACACCGGCACGCCCGATGCCGCCAGCCGCTTCGCGTCGTTGTCGGTGCGCAGGTCGCCCACCAGCGCCGCGATCTTCAAACGGTCTTGGCCCGGAGCCGCCGCGTTCAGCCGCGTCATCAGCTGGGTCAGAAACTCGGTCTTACCCGTGCCCGGGCTGCTGACCAGGCTCACGACCAAGCAGCCCGCCGCCTGAAACCGGTCCCGCAGCGACCGCGCCAGCTCGTCGTTCTTCTTCAGGATCTGCGTGCGGACTTCGAGGATGCGGGGGGTGGCGTTCATGGTTTTTCTTTAAAACGAGGGTTTCGGATCAATTCAAATCAGGCGGCGGCACGGCCGGGCTCACCCCGCCATCTCCACCGACAAGATGTCCAGCTCCCGCCCGCGCACCAGGCGCGGGCACCGGGTCTGGCAGGCGGGACACACCATCCGCATGCCCGGCAGCTCGCGCTCGGCGGCGCACGCCTCGCACCACACGACCGCGGGCACCCACTCGATCTCCAACCGGGCGTCGGCCAGCGCCGTACCGCCCGAAGCCGCGCCCCAGGCAAAGGTCAGCGCCTCGGAGATCACCCCCGACATCGCGCCCACCCGCACCGACACCGCATCCACGCGGCCGCCGTCGGTCGACACCGCGTCGGTCACACTCTGAACAATCGACATGGCGACGGACATCTCGTGCACGGCGGGTCAGGTGCCCTTCCACGCGTCGATGCCCTTGCCGCTCTTGTTCTTCTTCTGCCGCGGCAGGTGGCCCTCGTCCACCAGCGTGGCCAGCACGTCCAGCATCGCGCGCACCGCCAAGAGCGCGGTGATGTCGCTGGTGTCGTAGGCCGGTGCCACCTCCACCACCTCCATCGCGCAGATGCCTTCCTTGGCCACGCGCTTGAGCAGCTTCAGCACCTCCCGCGGCAGGAAGCCGCCGGGCTCGGGCCAGCCGGTGCCAGGCACAAAACCGCAGTCCACACTGTCGATGTCGAAGCTCAGGTACACCTGCTTCACGTTGCCCTTCCACGCCGCCTCCAGCGCGATGTCGGCGATCTTGTCGATGCCGTGCTCGTCCACGTCGTCCATGCTGATGATCGTGCTGCCGCGGTCGCGGGCCACCTGCACGCCGGGGCGCGGCACCTGCCAGCCGCCGATGCCCACCTGCACCAGGTTTTTCGCCGGCGCGTTGGGGATGTTGGTCGCGTGGAACCACGGGCAGGTGTGCATCCGCTCGTCCATGTCTTTTTCTTGCGTGTCGATGTGCCGGTCGATGTGGATGATGCCGATGTCGCCGTCCACGTGCGGCGCGATGCCGCGCACGTTGGGGTAGCCCAGGCTGTGGTCCCCGCCCATCAGGAAGGGGAACGTGCCGTTGCCGAACACGTGGCTCACCGCGCGGCTCACCTGGTCGAAGCTCTTCTCGATGTTGCCGATGGTGAACACGTCGCCCACGTCGCACATCTTCACGCTCTCCACCAGATCGACTCCCAGCTCGTAAAAGTAGCTGGTGTAGAGCGCGCTGATACGCCGCATGCCCTGGGGACCGAAGCGGGTGCCGCTGCGGTAGGTCGTACCGATGTCGAAAGGAATGCCCATGAACGCGACGTCGTAGTCGCCGATGTTCGTCACGTCTTCAAGGTACTTGGTTTTTAGCAGCGTGTTGATGCCCGCGTAGTGCGGCAGCTCGCCGCGCGAGAAGGTGGTGATGCTGCGGTCGCCGATCGAGTCGGCCGCGGGCAGGCCGATGTCTTGCAGCGACGCGACGTGCTGGTCCGTCGCCCGGCTGGGGATGTGCTCTTCTTTGAGCGCGGCCAGGTAGCCCTTCATCTGCTCGGGCGTCAGCGGTTCCTTCAGCGGGTCTTGGTCGGGTTCGGACATAGGGGGAGCCTTAAAAAAAGTGGAACGGGTTTCGGATGGTAACGGTCAGGCGGGCACCCACGCGGGCGGCACGCCCGCGCCGCTCAGCACGCCGTCGGCCAGCGCGTCCAGGCTGTGGTCCAGGCTGAACAGGCCCGGGTTGAACAGCCAGCTCTGGGTGATCCCCATCAGGTGCGTGTAGACGTGCAGCGCCGCGAAAGGCGCGTCGTCGACACCCCCGCCCGCCAGCCAGCGGGTGAGGGCGGCGATCACGTCGCGCGTCAGCTGCTTCTCGCGCCGGTACAACACGGCCAGGTCGTCCACGAACGCCGTCTTGTTCATCACCAGCTCGAACGCGTCGCGGTGGCAGGGGTCGTCGCGCAGCAGCACCAGCCACCCGTGGACAAAGCGTTGCAGCGCCGCGTGCGCTGGGCCCGCTTCGTCGGCCTGCTCGATGAGGGCGTAGATCGGGTCCTGGCTCAGCCGCACCACTTCTAAAAACAGCTCGGCCTTGCTGGCAAAGTGCCCGTACACCGCCCCGCGCGTCACCCCCAGCTGGCTCGCAACATCGGCGACCCGCGTGCCCGCGTAGCCGCGCGCCGCAAACACCGATAGCGCGCCGGCGAGGATGTCGCGGCGGGTCTGCTCGGCTTGTTGGGCGGGGACACGGGGCATGAGGTCTGGAGACTGAGGGTTTAGGATTGAGAAGTGGGGGGGGCGACATATTCGTACGTGCAGTGGGAGGGCGAGGCTCCCGCCGAGCCGGTGTCGCATGGCCCCGCCGCCCGACAGGCGGCGAAGCCGATTCAAAACACCTCGTCCCCCACCGCGGTCATGCGGATGACCGGCAGGGGCTTTTTCGGGGCCTCGCCCGGCGGGTGGATCAGGTGCTCCACCCGCTGCTTCACCCGGGTGAACCGAGGATCAAACATCTGCTCGGGCGTGCGGGGCCGGGGCACCGGCACCTCGACGATCTCCTTCACGTGCCCGGGGTTGCGCCCCAGCACCAGCACCCGGTCGGCCAGGTAGATCGCCTCATCCAGATCATGCGTGATGAACAAGATCGTCACGTCCACGTTGCGCCAGATCTGCAGCAGGTAGTCCTGCATCTCGGCGCGGGTCTGCGCGTCCAGAGCGCCAAACGGCTCGTCCATCAGCAAGATGCGCGGCTTGTTCGCCAGCGCCCGGGCGATGGCGACGCGCTGCTTCATGCCGCCGGACAGCTGATGCGGGTAGTGGTCCGCGAAGCCGTCGAGCCCCACCATGTCGATCCACTGCAGCGCTTCGCGCTCCGCCGCCGCACCGCCCCGGCCGGTGCTCTCTAGCCCGAACATCACGTTTTTCTTCACGCTCAACCAGGGGAACAGGGTGTAGCCCTGAAAGACCATGCCGCGGTCGGCCCCGGGCCCGGTGACCGGCTGGCCGTCGAGCAGCATCTGGCCGCCGCTGGCCGACTCCAGCCCCGCGATGATCCGGATCAGCGTCGACTTGCCGCAGCCCGACGGGCCGATGACCGTGATCAGCTCGCGGCGGTGGACCTTGAAGTCCACCCCCCCCAGCGCCTGGATGGACTGCCCCTGCGGGCTGATGAACGTGCGCGAGAGGTTCTGCACGTCGAACACCACCGGCCGCTGGTAAATGCGGTCAAAGCGGGCCCGCACCTCGGGGGGCATGGGCAGCGCCGGCGGCTTTTCGCCGGCGGCGCGGTCGGATTCCGTCGCGGGGTGGTGATCAGGCATCGTGGTCTCCCGGGTTGGCGGCCGCGGCGCGTTCGCGCGGGCCCGGCCGGCCCGCCCGCTCCACCGCCCAGGCCACCGCGCCGCCCAGGGCGCAGGCCGGCGCCGCCACCACGCGGCCCAGCCCGCCGCGGCGCGGCGGCGCGCCCGACGACACGTCCCACGGGAAGAGCGTGCGGCCCAGCGACTGGAGCAGCTGATCGGTGGCAAAGCCGATGACCCCGATCAGGATGATGACCGGGAACACCCGGTCGAAGTTGTACTTGCCCCCCTGCGTGTCGATGAAGGCGGTCAGCCCGGTCTTCTCGCCGATCAGCTCGGCGATCACCAGCCACGTCCACGCCCAGCCCAGCAGCACCCGCAGGTCCCCGTACATCCGCGGCAGCACGCCCGGGACGATCACGCTGCGAAACAGCCGCGCCGGCTTCGCTCCCAGGGTCTGCGCGGCCTCCAGCAGCGAGCGGTCTAGCCCGCGGGTGGTGTTGCCCAGCATCAGCACCAAGTGCGGGAAGGTTCCGATGAACACCAGCGCCAGCTTGGGCGCCCCCGCCACGCCGAACATCGCCTGCAGGAGCAAGCCGAAGGTCGGCGCCGGCATGTAGCGGAAGAAGTCCACGAACGGCTCGATCAGCTTCGCAAAAAAGTCGCTGGTGCCACACAGCAGGCCGATGGGAACGCCCACCAGGCACGCCAGCAAAAACGCGCCGAACACCACCTTCAGCGAGCTGAGCAGGCGCTGGTGCATCCACGGCTGACCGTTGGCCGGCTCGGTGGTGAAGTCGGTCCACGCCGCGGCCAGGCACTCGCCCGGCGGCGGCAAAAACACCGGCGACGCCGAGACGCCCTGCGGGATCAGGTACTGCAGCGGCTCCTTCACGAAGTCTTTCTCGCCGTAGGGCGCCGCGGCTTGCAAGATCTCCCAGTTCGCGCGCACCAGCGCCGCGTTCTCGTCGCTCAGGCCAAACGCTCCCGGCGCGATGTCCCCGCCCGCCAGCCGGCCGTAGAGGTCAAACAGCACCGCGTCGACGGCCTTGAAGTCCGCCGGGTCCACCCCGGCCAGGTAGCCGCCCGACTCAGCCAAACCCCGCAGCTGCCGCAGCTTCTTCTTGTTGGCCCGGCCCGACCCCTTGGCACCGCCCGCCGCCCGCGCCTCCAGCACCCCCGCGTTCACCGCACGCACGTTGTCCTGCAGCGTGCCGAAGTACGACTTGGCCACCCGGTCGCCCACCGAGAACACCGCTCCGTCGCCGATTTTCTCGGTCACCAGGGTCAGCCGCATCTCGGTCTGGAACGCGGGCGTGTAGGTCACCACGCACCACAGCAGCACCGGAAGCACAAACGACGCGGCCATCAGCAGCGCGCGGCGCCGGCCCGACAGCGGGGTGCGAATTTTAAACCAGGGTTCTCGCATAGTCGGCACAGGTCGTCGTGAACCGGCGGACGAAGAAGCAGACGCCAAGACCGGAGCAAACCGTACCCCCGCCCCCGGCGACCCGCGCCTACTTCAGCGACTCGGCGTGGGCCCGGGTCAGGCTGGGGTCGAGGTAGGTCTCCGACTGCAGCGGCTCTTCGTACGCCTCGTACTTCACGTTGAAGTCGTTCACGTAGGTGTTGCTGTAATAGATCGAGGCGAGGCTGTCGCCCTTCTCCCAGGC
>CALLPP010000104.1 GCA_938015655.1 uncultured Algisphaera sp. | reverse complement strand
GTGCACGAACACGGCATGAGCAAGCGGCACATTCACGGCATGAGCTGGCGTGAAATCTTGACCCTGGCCCCCTTGGGTGTGGCCTGCGTGGCGCTAGGGCTGTTTCCCAGTGTGGTGCTGTCTTCGATTGAGCCCGCCGTGGCGCAGTACAACGCTGCGGCGCGCCAGGTGATTGCCGATCGTGGGGTGCCGTCGGCAGACCCCGTGGCCTACCCCGCCCCGTCCTTGCCACCGTCCCCGGCGGAGAGGGACGCCGGACTTACGTTCGCCCCCACGGGCGATTCGGGCCGTTATTCCGCGGCGGCGCTGCCCGCCGCCTCCCGCTCCGCTTCTTCGCAGGCCGCCCACTGATGCCGACGATCGCCGACAAACTCGCCGGACTCTGGCCCGAAATCGTGATGCTGCTGGGTGCCGCCGCCTGCCTGGCCGCGGGCCTGAGCGCCCGGGAAGCTCTGCGTCGCCTCACGCCCTGGATCGCCGGGGGGGCGATGGCCGGGGCCTGGGCCCTGACCCTGTGCGCCGGGGGGGACGCCGCCCACCCGCTGGGCTTGGGGGGCATGGTCAGCTTCGTCAAGTGCATGATTTTGGCGCTGGGCATCGTGCTGCTGCTGGTGTGTGCGGGCGTGCCCGAGGCCCTGAAGCAGACCGCTGCGGCTGAGGGGCCGGGCCAGCGCTTCGACCCGGGCCTGTCGGTGCGTGGGGAGTTCTACTGCTTCTTCCTGCTTAGCATCACCGGGGTCATGCTCACCGCGGGCGCAACAGACTTGGTCTGGCTGTTTTTGGCCCTGGAACTCACCAGCCTGCCCACCTACGTGATGATCGCCATCACCCGCGACCGGACCGTCGCCCACGAGGCTGCGGTCAAATACTTCTTTCTGGGTGCCTTGTCGGCGGCCATGTTTCTGTACGGCTTCGCGCTGATCTACGGGGCCACCGGATTCACCGACTTTGGCCTGATCCGCGACGCGGTTGCGGTCTCGACCGAGACGGGCCTCAGCGACCCGTCGCCGCTCATGTTGTTGGGCATCGTGCTGGCGGTGCTGGGCTTGTGCTTCAAAGTCGCCGCGGTGCCCATGCACGTGTACACCGCCGACGTGTATCAGGGGGCGGCCACTCCGGTCACCGCCTTCCTGGCGGTGGTTCCCAAGACCGCGGGCTTCGCGGCGCTGATTTTGGTGCTTCACCTGCTGGGCCTGGACCGCCTGCCCATCGCGGTGCTCTACCTGCTGGGCGCGGTCGGGGTGCTCACCATGACCGTGGGCAACGCCCTGGCGTTTATCCAGAGCAACCTCAAACGGGTGATGGCCTACAGCTCGGTGGCCAATTCGGGGTACATGATGCTGGGCCTGATGGCCGGGCTGGGGGTGTCGGGTGAGGCGTTGGGTAACGGGCCCGCCGCGGTGCTGTTTTTCATGCTGGCGTACGGCTTTGGCAGCATCGGGGCGTTCGCGGTGCTCGCGTCGCTGTCCGCCCAGCGCGTCGCGGACGGCGCGGGCGGGACCGGGGTCAACGACGACCTGGAGTATCAGGACCTGGCGGGCCTTTGGTGGCGCAGCCCGGTTCTGGGCGGGGTGATGCTGGTCAGCATGCTGACCTTGGTGGGCATGCCCCCGCTCGCGGGTTTCATGGGCAAGTTTTTCCTTATTGGCGGTGTGCTGAGCGCGGGCTTTTACGGCCTGGTGGTGGTGTTGGTCATCAACTCGGCGGTGTCCGCGGGGTACTACCTGCGCATCGCCATGCTCACGTTCTTTGGCGAGTCGTCGACCACGCCCGCGGAAATCCTGCCCGCCGGACGCCGCGGGCCGCGGGTAGCCGGGGCCTTGGTGGCGGGCCTTGCGGGGCTGCTGATTGGGGGGCTTCCTGGCAACAGTGTGGTGCGCAACGCCCGTCAGGCGTTCGAACCGGTAGCCGCTGAGGATGGGGGTGTGGCCGCTCCCGTGGCCCGTGCTCAGTCCGGCGCCCCGGCGACAGAATCGACGGCGCGTCGGTAAAAGGCCGGGTGGCCGCCCGTAGAGAGCCCATGCGTAAGTGGGCTGGCTGAGGTTTTCGTTTTGGCAGGTTTGGGGCGGGCCGGATCACGCCCGGTGTACGGGCCTGATTCCTGGGGGGCTTAGCGTCCCGGGTGAAATGATTGCCCCGTCGTGTCTTGCGGGCCTCGGCCCCTGCGGCTCCCGTCGCGTGGGTTTGCATTGGCAACCCTGCGGGGTTGCCTGCTTCAACTTGCTTGCGGGAACTTGGTCTCGCGGGGAGCCGCGGGTTCCACTATCTACTGGGGGGCTTTAAGCCCCGCAGGCGGCGCGGAATCAATTTGGCCCACCACACCAGCCGGCCCAGGGCGGTCCAGCGGCGGGGGTAGCCGCGGGCGACAATCAGCCGTTCGTGGCGGAGCTCGGACACGGAAACGAAGCGTGGGATGGATGACATAGAGCCCCGTTGGCAGGAGGTCGGATCAGGACTCCCGAAAACTAATCGATCGCGGCGGCTTTGCGAACCGCATCACGCCCTGAGCAGGCCAAAATCCACCCTTCCCCGAGAAGAAAAACCAAAAAAGCCGGGGCTGGCCTGAGACGGTGTGGAGGCCTCCTGATGCGACGATGGGTCTTTGACCGCCGACCGGGATTTTGGTGGCGGCCGGCCGAGGCTCGTCGCCGACCACGCCCCGGTGGGCGGGCATCCCGAGACCCTGTCGCCCCGCGCCGCCGAGGAGGCGTTGGGCCCGGGTGTTTTAGATCTGTCCCCACGGTGCGGCGCGGGTCTTTGAGGGGGTGGAAGGACTGGGAACAGTCCGTCGCGAAGGCTTGCACGGGCCTGGGGCCGGCGAAAAAAACGAGGCGCCGCGGGGGACGCCCGGCTTCCGGGACCAAAGTGATGTTGCCCAGCCCCGACGGGCGCGGGCGTCTGACGCTCAGCCAGCCAGCTTAGCGCGATGAAGGCGCTCGAAGTGGTCCGGACTCACGTAGTCCAGGAACGAGTGGTGGCGGATCGTGTTGTAGAAGCCGTCGATGAACTTGAAGATCGGCAGCTTCGCGGCAGCATGGCTTTCCCGGAGGTGGCCGTTCAGCTCCTCGGTCTTCATCCGGCTGAAGAAGCTCTCGGCCGCCGCGTTGTCGTAGCAGTCGCCCTTGCCGCTCATCGAACGGCAGATACCCGCGTCGCGGCAGACGTCGCGTACTATCTCGCTGGCGAACTGAACCCCTCGGTCACTGTGGAAGATCAGCCTCGGGCCGAGCTTCCGCTGGCGGATCGCCTTGCTCAACGCCGCAGTCACCAGTTCGGCATGCATGTTGTCCCCCTCGGCGTGGGCGACCACGCGGCGGCTGAACAGGTCGATGATGACCACGCAGTAGAGCCAGCCCTCCCCCGTCGCGACGTAGGTCAGATCGGTGACCCAGACCTGATTCGGGGCCGCGGCCGTGAAGTCTCGCTGAACCAGATCCGGCGCGATGGGGTGA
>CALLPP010000103.1 GCA_938015655.1 uncultured Algisphaera sp. | reverse complement strand
GCCCGCGTGCAGCTCTGCGCCACGATCGCGGACACCTCCCGCGTCCAGCCGGCCCGATCCGCGGTGCGGTCGGTCTTGGGGTACCGATCCAACACCACCGGGGTGACCGACGCCCAGTGGTGGTGCGGCTTGGTCCAGGTTTCAGGGCTCAGGGCCGCGGGCGGGTTGGGCCGGCCTTCCAGCCGCAGGGTCCAGTCGCCACGGCGGCCGAAGGTCAGCTTCACGTCGCGGGCTTCGCCGGTCTGCGGATCCGCCAGCAGCGGGCCGAGGTGCCGCCCCGCCTCGGCCAAGTCCAGCCCCAGCGGCACGGCGATCGCCAGGCCCAGCAGGTGGCCGTCTCCGTGCCGGTCGCCCACAAAGGGCAGCGGCAGAAAAGCCAGGTGCGGGTTCTTGACCACGCCGCCGCCCGGCTCGTGGCCGCTGAGCCAAGCGGGCGGCGGCGTGGTCGGGGCCGCCTTCATCGCGGCGAACCGCAGGGCCCGGGTCAGGGCCAGCGTTTCTTCGATGTCGAATCGCGCGCCGCCGACCGGCGAGAGCACGTGCAGGTGAGGCGAAAAAAGGCGGTTGGGGACCGCCCCGTTCAGATCACCGTCCGCGGCTTGCCGGGCGTAGCCGATCGAACGGCCCACCCGGGCCGGCACCGGGATACGGGCGGTGAGCGACGCTCTGTACGGCTTGCCGACGGACGCCTCAAACGCCTTCTTTGCGGCGGTTTTTTCCCGCCCCGAGCTTTCTTCCACCGCGTGCTTCAGTTCCACAAAACGCTCGACCTCTGCTTCGCCGTAGGCGGCTTCGAGACGGTCAAGATCGCCGCGACTGGGCACCCGCAGGTGCCGCGCGGCCAGGCCACGGGCCGGGGCCCACGTGTCGAGCCCGGCCGCATCTTCCGCTGCGGGCTCCTCGTCGTGCCGCACCGCTTCAACCCGGACCAGCGACGACGAGTGACCGAGCCGGATGACCTCGGCCGCGATCTCCCGCACGCCGGCGAAGTGCCGCGCCGCATCGTCCGCATCCACATCGGCCCACCGGTACCCCAGCCGCGGCACGCGCGGCACCGCGGTGGGGAAGTAGCGGTCTTGCCGGCCGCGGGGCAGGCCCGGCGCACTCTGCAGGGTGCCGGACTGCACGCGGTTGGCGTCGTTCACGGGCACGTAGGCCTGCACGGCGGTGCGCTCGCTCATCGCGCTGGCCAGCACCACCGGCGGCGCCAGGCCCGCCAGCCAGTCGAGTGCCTCCCGCACGGCGGGGTCGGCGTCGGTCTCGAAACAGGCCGCGGCCAGGGCCATGAACAGCCGACCGGGGTGCGGCGGCCACTCGGCGGCGGTGCGGTCATCACCGGCCGCGGCCACGCAGCGGCCGGTCAGCAACTCGACGCGGAGGTCGAGCGTGACGGTGCTCGGCGACGCATCGCCCGCGCCTACACAAGACGTTTCGTCAGCGGCAGACATCAGCTGTCCTCCGCGTCGGCCCCGGACTGCACCGTCAGCTTCTGGCTCTGCTGCAACAGCTTGGCGAGCTTGGCCGAGGGCCGCAGCTTCAGGGGCTCGTCCAACCAGGTCAGGCCCGCCGTCTCGGCGGCCTTCACCGCGTCGGCCAGCAGCTTCACGGCCGCGTCGGCATCCAGGCTGACCGCGGTCGCGGCCCCGGCGTTGGGCACCAGCTCCCATTCCAGCGTGGCGTCGGCCACCAACAAGCAGCGGGAACGCAGGTCGAGCCCACGCTCGGTCATCAGCGATGCCCCGCAAAGCCCGATGGCCGCGATGACCGCCCGGGCCGCCGCGTTGCGTTCGGCGGTCTGCTCGCCGTCCTGCGGGAACCGCAGGCGACGCAAGGCCGGCAGGGAGATCACGGTGACGAGTTCGGCGTGGTCGATGGTGACGCCGCCGGCGAGCGGGTCACCATCGCGATCGTTCTCAGAGAGCGACGGGGTGACGTTGCCGTGGTTCACTTCCGAGGGCTTGCCTTCTTTCCCGATCGTGACCGGCTTCTTTTTGTGCTGCTTCGCCTGCGCCGGGTCCAGCGTCCACCCTTCGCCACCGTCGGCCGATTCGAAAATCGTCGCCGCGCCCTTCTGAATCGCCAGCGGGTCGATACGACTCGCCGTCTTCACCCCCTTCACCGCGTTCACCCCGACAATCTCCGACACCAGCGCCCGCTGAAACTTCACGCCCAGCCCGCCCTTGGGCCCGGTGGAGTCCCACAGCCCCAGCAAGAGCGCGGTGGGGCACAACTCGTACACCGGCGTGGCGTTGCGGATGCCGGCGCGGTCCAGTTTTTTGCCGGCCTCAGTCTGACGAAACGGCGTGCCGTCCGCGGCGGTTTCGCTGTCCCGCAAGATCGCGTCGGCCACGCGGTGCGGCGCTTCCAAACTGGTCACCCGGCCGATGGGTTCATACAGCCCCTCGCCCTCGTCGCCCGGCTCCAGGATCGGCAGGTGGTCGAAGCCGACCTCCACCACCGGCAGCTCGATGCGCCCCTCGTCGATCGCATCCTGCAAGGCTTCTTCGATGCGGTTGGCTTGCGACTGCACCGAATCAAGCAGCACGCACGGCACCGTCTTGGCTGGGTCATCTTCGTGATACCCCGGCACACGCCGCTCTTCGGTCGCGTACACCGCGCCGGCGTAAGTGGGCGGGAACACCTTGTCGCCGTCTCCCCCGCCGGGCTGAAGCCTGGCCCGGCAGCGGAAGGCGGCGGCACCAGATACCGCGGCGAGAAGGGTTTTGTAGTCCAGTGTTTTCGCCATGCTGACACAATCCTTAGGTAAGAAACAATGCTGACTGGCGGGCCCGCGGCCCGGCCTCACTTCAAATCTCTGCCACCCGCATCCGACCACCGCGCACCGCCGCCTCTCCCGCCGCTCCCACCCCCGCTGCGACGCCACCCCGCCCCACCCCTGCGCGGCAGCCAAACGCTGATCTCGGAGGGTTCGCAGTACACACCATCGTTTCAACCTTTCTTCGCCGAGCCCGTTCGGCACCCGGTGGGCGTCGGCTCCGGGCCAGTGGGCCCAGACGTGTTCCCGCGTCATGCGGCGATTCATCGCGTGCGTCTCCGGGCCACGTCCGTGTGGCTGCGGGGGATTGTCGCGAGCGGGGATGGGTGAGAGGGACAACGGGGTGGCCTTGCGAAAAAAATCGACTCATACAAACAATGTGCGCTCCGTCAGCCAGTCCGAAACCAACCGTATCGCGTCGTCCAGTTCAAGCACCCCAACCTCGGCTTCGCGCGCCAACCGCGCGTATTCGGACGACCAGCTATCCGCTGGAGAAGTAAGAGCAGACGGTCGAGGGTGCGTGGCCCGGTGTGTAAATGTCGTTTCAATCGCTTGCTCAACGGCGGCCGTGTTCAAGTCTGAGCGTTCAATGAGCAGGACCAGATCCACCAGGTCTTTCACCCGGGTATTAACCCGATCCTCGTATCGATACGTCAAAGCATGCAGCTTCTCGGCGAAATGCTGCGCCAGTGGCACCATCGGGATGTTGGCGACCGGCAAGCCCTTCAACCCCAGGGTGTCTCGGGCTTGTGCGTATTCCGTCGGCCCAACCGGTAAGTCACGGGTGCTAACGTCGAGACCAAAACCGGCGAGTGGCTTACCCGCCAGCGTCGCGGCCACGCGGTAGCGGAACGCACGGGCGTCCAGCATGGCCCGCCCGGCGTGAATGACGAAAACCAGCGGGTCGGTCGCTGTCGTGTGCAAACCCACCGAGAGCCGACGTTGGATTTCCTCCGCCGACACGTCGCCACCGCCCGCGGGTAGGCTAAGGTCGATATCCCGGGTGACCCTCACCTGTGGCCGGTACCGCAGGTGTAGGCCGTAACCGCCCTTCAGCAGCCACGGCCCCTCTTTGTTGCCAAGCAGGCGAACGAGAAACCGCTCCATGACGAACTGCTGCAGGAGCGTCTGCATCGTCGCGCCGCGGCGGGCTTCCGCCTGCTTAAGCCTGGCGAGCAACGCCTGCCGGAACGCGGTCGGGGTGGGATAATCCGGCGCCATCACTCCCGTCCGGTCGGCAGGAGTTCACGCAGACGGCGGTTGCCGGTATTGAAGACCGCCGCCTTTGAAAACAGGCCACGCTCGATGCCTTCGTCGATCGCTAAGGCGAGTTGCTCGGTACTGAATCCGTCGTCTTTGGACAGATCGTGCACCGTTCGCAGCGGGGTCGTGATCGATCCCACCTTCCAGGGATGTCGCTCGTCATCACCAAGGGGCGTGCGATGCACGACACAGTCCTCGGGAACCCGCCCGCGGAAGCCCGGCGGCACCGTGAAGTGGATTCGGCCGGCGAAGTGATCGCTCAGGCCGTGCTGCGCGAGAGCGGTCTCGTGCGACAGGGTGGCGCGCAGCCGGTCGCTGCGGTCGCGCACCTGCATCAGGCGGCAGATCAGATCCTCGTCCTCTTCGACAGGCAGTTCCGCGAACCGGTAGAGGCCGTGACTGATTGACTGGAAGTTTCCAGCTTTGCGGTGGTGGTTGAGGTGCTGGGTGGCGTAGCCGGCCGAGGCAGCCTGCTGGGACGTGAAGTAGCCCGCCTGCGAAATCGCAATGGCGAGAAGTTGAGGGCGTGATGGTGGAGATTTAGGGGCAGTCACTTATTTATTCTAGGCGATATTTACGCAAAAACAAAGTTTAATTTTGTTTTTGCGTCCCAAAAAACCTTGTTCTTAATGATTTTTATGAGAATTACCTCGCTGCACTGCCCGATTTTCGCCCTGAATAACCGTCTTGAAAAACCGAAAGCCCAATTGATCAACGCGCGGCCCGCTGTCACGCGTACCGCCCCGCCGTCTCGCGGGCCAGCTGGGCCACCCGCTCGCGGAGCTCGTCCGGGGCCTCCACCACCACGCCGGGGCCGTAGCCGAGGATCCACCAGACGATCTCGTCGAGGCCGTCGATCTCGAAGTGGGCGGTGATGCTGCCGTCGGGGTGCTCGTCGATGTGCTGGCT
>CALLPP010000102.1 GCA_938015655.1 uncultured Algisphaera sp. | reverse complement strand
ATAACGGCAGTATACCTGGTATAGTCTAGTCCCCCGCGAGATGTGGTTGGCTTGAAATCTCGGGATGTAGCAATTTGAACAGGCGAACAAAACTCTTCAAAAATGAACCAAGAACAACAATTAGCCACCGCGAAAGTAACTCGGGAGGTACCACCGACCAGCCCAGACGAGTTTATAGCTTAGTCCAGAAGTCTACTACTGCAAGTTCCCCCGCGGGGTGGGGTTGGGTTGAAATCCGGGTGGTGTCGTAAGGTGAAAAGGGGGCGAGGAACTCTTGAAAATTATTCAAGAAAAGTGATTAGCCACCGCGCAGCTAACCCGGCAGGTTGCCCCGACCAGCCCAGACCCGGCGCCGCGGCCGCGCCCGCGGCGCGGCAACGCCTGCTGGACCGAGCCCAGCAGGGGCTGACGCCGTTTTTGAACTTAGGCCCGAACCCGAACCCCGCGGTGGGCGACGGTCTACGGGTACGCGTGCAGGCGCTGGCAGGCCGGGTGGCTGCGGCCGCGGGCCGCGGGGCCGAGGCGCGGCGTTTGCTTGATGCGGCGGCCCAAGATCCGGCGGGGGGGCTCGACGCGCTGACCGCCGCGATCGCCGGGGCGGTGCATGCAGGCGAACGCGAGCGCCTGCCGCGGCTCGAAACGCTGGCCCGCAAGGCGTGGGTGCGGCAGCAACCCCTAGCGCGTCTTTTGGTGGCCGACGCGCGGTTTCGCGGCCTGCGCGATGCCGGACAGACCAACGCGGCCTACGCCGTGTATTCCGAACTTCTCGACGACCCGACCCTGGGCGACCACGCGGCG
Organism: uncultured Algisphaera sp.; assembly: GCA_938015655.1. Lineage (GTDB taxonomy): Bacteria > Planctomycetota > Phycisphaerae > Phycisphaerales > Phycisphaeraceae > Algisphaera. The sequence goes on along the minus strand of CALLPP010000102.1, from coordinate 2,884 downwards.
GGGTTGCGACAGGTGGTCTACAGCCGCTGGGCCGCGGACCTGGGCCCGGACCAAGACCCCGCCGGGTTGCCGCCCGCGGTTCGGCACGGGATCGCGGACATTCTGCGCCGCCGCGGCCTGGCGGCCCGGGCCGGCGGTGATGCCGCCGCGGCCACCGCCGCGTTGAAGCAGGCCGCCCGCGCTGCGCAGGCCCTGGCTCACGACCCGGCGGTCGCAGCTCCCCTGGTTGCGGCGGGGCGGTACCAGCTGGCCTACGCCAACTCCGCCCTGCAGCCGCGCAACCTCGCGGTGCTGCTGGAGTCGGTGACCACCGCCACCTCCGTGGCCCGCGAGCATCCGTCCCTGCCTGTGGCCACCGACGCCATCTCCCTGGCCAGCACCCTGGCCGAAACGCTGCACCGTGAACACGCCCAGCGCCCGGGGGTGGCCCAAGCGTTCGAGGCCGCGGCGCAGGTGCTGTTTGACTCGGGCCACTTCGACACCACCCGCGCAGCGGACGACCGCCGGCTGTACGCCACCCGCGTGCGCCTGCAAGCCGCCGGAAGGTACGCCGAGGCCGCCGAGTCGTACGCCCGCCAGCTGCCGGATCACCCCCACTACGCCGCGGCTCAGAGCCGCCGCGCCCAGACGCTGGTGGCCCAGTGGCGCGGGGCCGCCGCGGATCAACGCCCCGCCATTGCCCAGGCGGTGCGCGACGCGGCGGCTCGCACCGACGAGGCCGCGGGCGACGACCCGGCACGCCAGGCCGACCGCGCCCGGGCCCTCCTGGCCCGGGCGGAGCTGGCCGTGCTTCTGGGTGATGTCCGCGGAGCGTTTGCGGTGCTGGACCGCTACGCCCAGCAGTTCGGCGACCGCCGGGACCTCATGCCCGCGGCCTTGCAGCGGCGGATCTTGCTGAGCGTTGACCAGGGCGAGTTGACCCGGGCCCGCGACGAGGCCGCCGCGATGATGGGCCGCTTCCCCGACGGCGCGGCGGCGGTGATCAGCGCCGTGCTCAACGACCTGGAAACGCGCCTGGCGCCGCTGGACGACAACCACCCCGCAGTCGCGCCGCTGGCCGACACCGCCGCGGCCCTGGCCAAGCTGCTGGTGGACTGGGCCCAGGGCCGCGGCCTGGACGCGCGGGAGATGCTGCCCTACCGCCTGGTGGTGCTCAAGAGCCTGCGCATCGCCGACCGCCCCCGCGAGGCCCTGGCCTACCTCGACGACACGGGGCTGGCGGCAGATTTTCCCAACCACGCCGACGTGCTGCTGGAGCGGGCCCGGGTGCTGACCGCTTCGGGCGATCCGCAGCGCCTGCGCGAAGCCCGGCCGATCTTGAACCGCCTGCTGGGCGCGCTCAAAGAGCCCTACCCCGAGGCCTACTGGCTTGCATGGGTCACCCGCATGCGGGTCAGCCTCGATCTGGACGAAGGCGTGGACGAGCTGCCGCGTCGGCTGCGCCTGCTCGAAGCCCGCCACCCGGACCTGGGCGGCCCGGCCACCGCCGCCAAGTTGCGGGCCCTGGCCGCCGAGGCGGCCGGGCGCATCGGGCGGCGGTAGGGGCGGGTTTCGGACCTGCCCCTACAATCCTGTGATGGAACATCGCAACCTTCCCGGAACCGATCTAACCCTCTCGCTGCTTGGCTTGGGCAACTTTACTTTTGGTGTCGACTGGTGGGGCACCTTCACCGACGACCAGGCGATCGCCATTCAGAACCACGCCTTCGACCGGGGCGTGACGTTTTTCGACACCGCGCCGGCCTACGGCAACTGGCGGGCCGAGGGGCTGATGAAGCAGACCCTCGCCTACGCGGGCCGCGACAACATCTGCCTGTCGACCAAGTTTGGCTACGACCTGTTTGTGGACCCGGGCGAAGAGGGCAGCCACCGCGAGCGCAAGCAGGACTTCAGCCCCGCGCAGATCCGCAAAGAATGCGAATACTCGCTGCGGCTCATGGGCACCGACTACATCGATCTGTACCAGGCCCACAACATCAAGCTGCGGCACTACGTGCCCGAGCTGTTTGAAACCCTCGAAGCGCTCAAGCAAGAAGGCAAGATCCGCGAATGGGGCGTGGCGCTTGGCCCCGCCATCGGCTGGCGCGAAGAGGGCCACGCCGCGTTCCTTGAACACGACGCCGCGGTGGTGCAGACGGTGGGCAACCTCTATGAGCAAGACCTGAGCCGCGAGTTCGGCGAGATCGCCGTGTCGCGCGGCCGCGGGGGCGTCATCGCCCGGGTGCCCACCAACTCGGGCATCCTCGACGAGGAGTTCGACAACGACCGGCACGTCTTCCCCGAAAAAGACCACCGCAAGTTCCGCGACCGCAACTGGCTGGTCTACGGGCTGAAGAAGAACGCGGTCGTCAAAGCGATGGCCGCAGACCTGAAAATGGGCGTGCAGGAATTCGCCATGCGTTGGCTGGCCGACCAGCCGGCGATGATCAGCATCGAGCCCAACATCCTCAGCAAAGAAAACGTCGATACCTACGCCGCGGCCTGTGACGGCGTGCGCCTGCCAGACGACGTTCACGCCCGTGTGGCCGAGCTGTACGCCAACGATTTCGGCCTGGGCGACGACGCCCACCCCTGCGACTTCAAGTCGTCGGTGGCCGAGGGGGGGCGGCTGCGCTCGAGCTACGTGGACCCGCTGGCCCCCGCGGCCCGGGCCTAGACCCGCGACACCCTAAACTGCCGGCCATGGCCTACGGTCTGCACGACGAAAAACCCCTTCTGCACCACGGCGTCCGTGTGGCGGTCCGTGAGGTGGAGCTTCCCCACAACCCTGTGCCGTCAAACTGGCGATTGCGTTCATTTTCGACCTGATTGAACTCGCCAAAGATGTGGTCGATCTTGTCTTCGGGAATACCGATGCCCGTATCCTCGATTACGATCGTGACGT
>CALLPP010000101.1 GCA_938015655.1 uncultured Algisphaera sp. | reverse complement strand
GGCGTCGCGGATTGCGGGGTCTGGGTCGCGTAGCCGCGGCGTCACCAGGTAGGCCAAAACCCCTGTGTTGCTTTGTTCCACGAGCCATAATGCGTTGAGGGTGGTCTGGTCCTCATCGACCCGTGCGGGGTTGGTGCGGCTAGGCAGGGCGGGGCGCGTCAATATGCGCCGCAGAGTCGGATGCAGGTCGCCAATGCGGGCGAGCAATACCGCTCGTGCCGTAGCTTCCAGCGTGTGTAGCTGAGCCACCAGGCTCTCGGCGGCCGCCGCGGTGCCGCGGGAGAGTTGAAGATCGACGATTTGGGCTCGGCTACTTCGTCCAGCGGTGTCCCAGGCGGTGGCCAGGGCTGCGTCTAAGCCGTGGTGACGGAGCAGGGCGGCGACCGCGGAGCGGGGGCCAGGGACGCCGCGGCGGCGGGCCGCGGCGGCGATTCTGGTCATTAAAAGGTGATTCCAGGCCATCGGCGTGCGGTGTGCGAGGGGACGGGAATGCAGAACAATGCCCCGCGGATGGGTTATCGGTCGGATTGGCTGTTTTGAAGCAATGCTTCGGGATCGTCAAGAGGCCGTTGACTGGACAGGGCGGCGTTTTGCGACGTGGGGGCAAAAAATCAGAACAATAAGGGTTTCCAGTTCGTTATACACGGGTATAATGAATGCTCCACCCGAGGATACGGGTTCACATCGTGTGCAGGACGCACGCCAACTGGCACGCCTGCTTTATTACTTTGATTTATAACCAATCGCCCTTGCGGGCGATTCAACGCTATCTTACCTATGAGTGTTAGTCCTAAATCCTTGGAAACACCCGCGTTCCGTATGATGCTGTACCGTCGGGCCTTGCACCCAGAGCTTTTCAGTCTTTCGCAGCGCCGCTGCGACCGTCACGGGGAGTACGAGGTGGAGTCGTGGATCAGCCCTGCGGGGCACTTGGTCCGTTTCTCGATCGACGGCCAGCAGCTGACCGAGTGCGTGGTGGACTCGGGAGATCACCTGCCCGAGACCGGCCTGGCCCATGCGCTGCCCTGCTTAGGCGAAAAAGAGTATGAGCTGGAGCCCGAAGACCGATTGGGGTACTGCATTACGCTGCAGACCGAGTCGCTCACCGAAAACTTGTACCAATCCACCCTACGTGAGATGGACGAGTTTGCCCGTGAGATTGGGGCCCTTTGTCACCGCTGGGAAACGCCCTCGGGGCTTAACTTGTCGCTGATCGATGCGCAGAAGTACAAGCGTGAGTACCACGTGCAGAGCTATCACTTGATCGCGTCGAATGGCACGGTGCTGCGAACCCAGTCGATCTTCGAAATCGACCCCGCCCCCAAGTAAGGTCGGAGCGGTGAAGACCCTGGGGCGATGCTCCATCGGCCAACCATAATTGAGGAACCCCTTGAAGCCGGCGTCTCCGCGTGAGACGCCGTTTTTTTTGCGTGTAGTCCGCGGTTGGGCTGGGGGTGGGTTGGTTTGGCTTTCCTATTCGTTGCAGGCGTCAACTTTTGCACGGCGCGGGCCCTTTTCCGGGTCCGCAGGTGGTTTGCACTACGGGTTTCTCCGTTAATGATCAAAGCATCGCCTCTTTGGCCTTTACTGGCTCAGTCATGGCGGGGTGCCGCAGGTCGTCTGCTGGATAAGCGTAATCGGATTTTGAATTAATTCGATGTCTAAGGAGTCTCTGTGCTGACCGAGCAACAACGCAAAATGTTGGGGTTGGCGGATTGTCCGGGCTGCGGTGCTGAGCTGGCAGCGCCGCTGGCGGCCGCCGGCAAGCTCGCCCGGTGTACGTCTTGTGCCCAGCGTTTTCGTCTGCCCTCGGCCCGGGTGCTCTTTTCTAACGCGGCAGTGTATCTGGTGGCCAACGAAGTGGATCCCAATCAGAACGATGAGCTGAATATCCGTGACTTGCACCATGAGTCGCTGGCCGAATCTATCGCCGAGACACTCGCGGGGATCCCCGAAGGCTGAAACGCTCAGCCCGCCGGCAAATTCAACGTAAAGTCAGTTCCTTGGCCCGGGGCGGTATGCACGGTAAGCGACCCGCCGTGTTCTTCGGCGATGCGGCGGGCGATGGGCAAGCCCAGCCCTGTTCCTCCGCGCTTGGTCGAGACATAAGGGTGAAAGATCGACGCCGAGGTGGCGGCGTCCATGCCCGGGCCGGTGTCGATCACGTGCATGGCGATCGATTTCACGCCGCGTTCTTCTTGTTCGGCCGTGCGCAGAATCAGCTCGGAGCAGCCGCCGTGGGGCACGTCGGCGGCGCGGGCGTCATCCATCGCCTGGCAGGCGTTGATCATGAGGTTGAGTAGAGCTTGCTTCAGTAGGGCCGCATCGATCGCGGCTTCCGTGGGGGCGGCCTGTAGGTCCAACCGTAGGCTGACGCGGGCCTGGTCGGCTTGGGGCTGGAAGAAGTCTGACAGCTCCAGGCACAGCGCGTTGATGTCGGTCGGCCGGCGGTCGAGTTCAACCCGGCCCGCGTAGCGCAAGAAATCTTCGAGGATGTCGCGCAGCCGGTGGCTCTCGCGTAGCAGGCCATCGACCCGCCGGCGGGTGCGGCCGAGTCGCTCGGAGGTCTCGGCGGCTCCGCGGGCGGTGGCGGCCCGCTCTAGCTGCGCGAGGTCTTCCTGAACCAATTGAACGTTGAGTCCTAAGGTAGACAGGGGGTTTTTAATCTCGTGGGCCAGCCCGCCGGTCAGGGTGCCCAGTTCGGCCAGCCGCTCGGCGGAGCGGGCCCGCTCTTCGAGTCTCCGTACCCTCCGTTCGGTGCGGCGGGACCACACGGCGGCCGCGGGAGTCGCGGCCACCACGCCCAACGCTGCGCCCAGGAGAAAAGATCCGGTCATAGTGTCAGGTTAGTGTTCTAGGGCGCTCCGAGTGTTTCGGGCGCGGTACACGGGCCCGGCATGGTTGAGGCGGGGCGTCGTGGGCCCCATGCAACGCGGGGCCGCACAGGTGCGGAGGCCCGGCCGCGAGCGGCGCGGGCCGGACGGTGCGAGTTTGGGTGGCGCAGCGCGAAGCTGCGATCTTCTGCAGGTCAAGCGGATCCGCGGTCCGAGTCGCGCGTTGACGCCTCGGCCGGCTGCCGTGCGGAGCCGACTTCACGGTCTTCCGCGAACCCGTCACTACCCTGGGGCTCGGCCTGGTCGGGTGCGGACGGGTCCGCGGTGTCGGTTTCACGCGGTTCGGGAAACACGCTTTCGGCCTGAAAGCCCTTGTTGCCGTGCACCAGGTTGTAGGCCACCGTGTCGCCGTCCGCGAGGGTGCGGAAGCCTTCCCCCATGATCTGAGAGTAGTGGACAAACACGTCTTGTTCGTCCGGGCCGATCAAAAACCCGTACCCTTTTTTGGGGTCAAACCACTTCACTACACCTCGAATTGGCATCAGAAACTCCTTAATGAAACGCCGCCCCCGTGGCGGGTCAACGACGTATAAAGCGCAGGATCGGTCTGGGCGGGACAATCGTTAAGTAAGCTAATCACTGCGGCGCGATACACCCACGCAAAGGAAGGTTGGGCACGCCACGAGACCTAAGCACTTAAGAAACAAGAGAGCCCAAACCCACCAAAGCCGTATTTGATCATCTAGAGGGTAGGGTAAAATCCCCCCTGCGACAAGCCCTAACCGAAAGAAGTTGAGGTTAAAAGACGGCGGCGTTCGCCGCTTAAAGACATCTCCTGCGGCCAGCCCCTCGGTGCGGGGGGATTGTGTCGGCGGGTGGTAAAAAAAACCGCCCGGGGCCGTGTGCGGCCTCGGGCAGGGTGCGAAATAGAGGGTAAATCGGGGTGTTGGGCTCAGGCGTCCTTGGTCTCGTCGTCGTCTTCGGTCACGCCTTCTTCCCGCATCGCGGCCTTGCGCGACAGCTTGACGCGGCCCTGCTCGTCGATCAGCAGCACTTTCACGCGGACCTCGTCGCCCACGCTCAGTACTTCGCTGACCTTGTCGACGAAGCCGTCTTTCAGCTCGCTGATGTGGCACAGCCCGTCCTGGCCGGGGATGACTTCGATAAACGCGCCGAAGTCTTTTACGCTGGTCACGCGGCCGTTGTAGATCGCGCCTTCTTTCACCTCGGCGCAGAGCTTCTCAACTTCTTCCAGGCCGCGCTCGGCCTTGCCACCGCCCACGCTGGAGATGTAGATGGTGCCGTCTTCCTCCACCTCGATGGTGGCGCCGGTGGCCTCCTGGATCGCGCGGATGGTCTTGCCGCCCGGGCCGATGAGTTTGCCGATTTTGTCGGGGTGGATGGTGGTGCTGAGGATGCGCGGGGCGTGCATCGACAGCGCCTTGGGCTTGGGAATCTCCTTCTCGATCATCTCGATGATCTCGACGCGGTTCTTCTTGGCCAGCTCGAAGGTCTTGGCGATCTGCTCCATCGACAGGCCGCGGATCTTCAGGTCCAGCTGGATGGCGGTGATGCCCGCGCGGCTGCCGGTGACCTTGAAGTCCATGTCGCCGAAGTGATCTTCTTCGCCCTGGATGTCGGTGAGGTAGCAGTCGTCTTGGCCGGGCGCCTCGCCCTGGATCATGCCGATGCTGATGCCCGCGACCGTGGCCTTGAGCGGCACGCCCGCGTCGAGCAGGGCCAGGCAGCCGCCGCAGGCCGAGGCCATGGACGACGAGCCGTTGGACTCGGTGATGTCGCTGACCAGCCGCACGGTGTAGGGGAAGTCGGCGATCTCGGGCAGGACCGGCAGCAGGGCGCGTTCGGCCAGCTTGCCGTGGCCGATCTCGCGGCGGCCCGGGCCGGTGATGCGTTTGGCTTCACCCACCGAGAAGGGCGGGAAGTTGTAGTGCAGGTAGAACTTCTCGCGGTACTCTTCGCCCAGTCCGTCGACGGCCTGTTCGTCGCGTCCGGTGCCCAGGGTGGCGGTGACCAGCGACTGGGTTTCGCCGCGCTGGAACAGTGCCGAGCCGTGGACGCGGGGCAGCACGGCGGTGTGGCACTCGATGGCCCGCAGGTCGTCGAACCCGCGGCCGTCGGTGCGGCTGCCGCCGCGGATGATCTCTTTGGTGATCTCTTCTTCGAGGTCGTGCAGGGCCACACCCGCGGCCTTGATGGTGTTGTCCCAGTCGTTGTGCTCGCCCACGCCGGCGGTCTTGTCGGGCTGCGGGAAGTGGTCGAGCTTGAACTTCTTCTTGGCGTCACGCACCGCGACCTGGCGGTCGAGCTTCGTGCCCTCGGCCGTCTTGGCGGCCTTGAGGATGGGGCCAAACTCGGCGACTTTGGCCCGGATTTCCGCGGGGATGGTGTCTTCGACCACAACCTTGGGCTTGCCGGCCTTGGCGGTGAGGTCTTTGATGATGTCCACGATCTGTTTCACGTAGCCGTGGCCGAACTCGATGGCCTTGAGCATCTCGGCTTCGGGGATTTCGTAGGCGCCGACCTCGATCATGTTCAGGCCGTCTTCGTGGCCGCACAGCAGCATGTCCAGGTCGCTGTAGGCGTCTTGGGCGGCGGTGGGCATGACCACCAGCTCGCCCTCGACCCGGCCCACCCGCACGTTGCCGACCGGGCCCTGGAAGGGCGCGTCGCTGAGCGACAGCGCGGCGCTGGCGGCGATGCCCGCCAGCACGTCCGGCTCGTTCTGGCCGTCGTAGGCCATGACCCAGCACTGGATCTGCACCTCGTCGAAGTAGTTGGGCGGGAACAGCGGCCGGATGGGCCGGTCGATGTTCCGCATGGTGAGGATTTCTTTCTGGTTGGGGGCGCCTTCGCGCTTGCGGAAGCCGCCGGGGAACTTGCCCGCGGAGCTGAGTTTTTCGCGGTAGTCCACGGTCAGGGGGAAGAAGTCCAGCCCCGGGCGCGGGTCGCTGCGCACCGCGGTGCCCATGACCACGGTCTCGCCGTATTGCACCAGCACGGCGCCGCCGGCCTGCTTGGCGACCTGGCCGGTTTCGATCGACAGTGTGCGTCCGGCGATTTCCAGTTCGACGCGGTGGGGGGCGGAGAGGGGCATGTTCTTTTCCTTTTTCTCGTTGCATTGACAGCACCGCGCGAGGGCGCGGCGCGAGGAGGGATGAGTCGTTCGTGGCGTCCCGGGCCGGTGGTCGCGGCCCGGTGGCAAAAAAAGCGGGCCGTGACCCGGAGGTCACGACCCGCGAGGGGGGGCATGGTTATTTGCGGAGGCCCAGCCGCTTGATCAGTTCAAGGTATCCGCTGCGGTTTTTGCTGGCAAGGTAGCGCAGCAGCCGGGTGCGGGTGGAGACCATTTGCAGCAGGCCACGCTGCGAAGAGTAGTCGTGCTTGTTGGCTTTCAGGTGCTCGGTGAGGGCCCGGATGCGGTGGGTCAGGATCGCCACCTGGACCTCGGGGCTACCCGAATCGTTTTCGTCGCGCTGGTATTCTTTGATGACGGCTTGGCGCTGCTTGGCGGTGATGCTCATGGATTCTAAGTGCTTTCCAAAGTGGTATTTAGTCTCCCTTCGCCGAGTGTTCACGGGGGCGGACACCGGGCGTGGGTCGATCCGGGCCACGCGGCCCGGCAAGGGTAGCCATTAAATTTAGCAGAAATCCGTCTCCGGATCTCACCAGTGCCGCTGGCGCTGGGTCTGCATCCCCAGGGTGGTCATCGACGTGCCCACGACGTCGACCTGTTCGACCAGCTTGTCGAGTTTCAGCACCTACCGGTCAAGCCTACCCACACTGCCTCAACCTCGCCCTTGAGTTGCGCCAGCTCGCTCCGGACCCGGCTGACTGTTTCCGCGGCTTGCCTTCTTTAAACGAGTTGTGGTCTGGCTGTCGAACCGTGCGAGTACCGGGTTGAGATCCACGTCGTAGCGGGCCGTCTGGCTGACCTCGTCGATAACGCGGGCTTTAAATCGATCAGAGGTTGCGCTGTGCGACCTTGTTGAGCGCCGGGTTGCTGGCTTTCTGCCCGAGGGTGCGTGTGACCTGGGCGGCTTGGGTGCCGGCTGCGGCGTGTGTTTCGCCTTGCCGCTTCGTGGTGACATTGGCCTGTTCGTGGATTTTGCGCAGCGGCTGGGTATACGCCGCGTGCTGGGCGTCGCGTTCGTCTTCGGGCGGGCGGGGCAGCGTGCCCAGCTCATGAATAGGTATGCCGAATCTGGTCGCGGACGTCGCGCTGGTGCGCGGCGAGGTCCTGGAGCGGTTCTTTGACCTGCGACTTGAGCTCTTGGGCCGCTGGTTCCAGCCTGATTATCGCTGCTGATGGTGCCGTGGACGTCTTCCATGGTCGCGCCGAAGCCGCCTTGTCTTGGGTTTGTCGCCGGCGGGGCAGAACAAAACGAGGCCGCAATCAAGGGCGATCATGAGGTAGAGGATGTACACGGCTGGGATTCCAAAGGCAAGAGATCCTCAAGAACCCTTGCGTGGTCATCCGTTGCGGTCAGTGCTTTCGGTGGCTCGGGTTTACCCTCCTACGGGCAGCGTGAGCACCGGTCCGGCGCTGCGGACGTTGCCCGACTGCATGGCGAAAAGCTGGCTGAGCAGGGCGAAGGTGGTCTTGCTACTCAGGTCGTTGTCGACGATGGCGTACCAGCGCCCGCGGTATTTGACGCTGACGTAGGGGTCGCTAGGCGGGAGATACGAGGTGCGGACCCGGAAAAGGCCGTCGGTGACCGCGTGCCAGTCCACGGGCTGGCCGTCGGGATACTGGGCGGTGAATACCCGACCGTCGGCGAGATCCGACTCGGGCACGTCGACGCCCTGAGATAGGAAGAACATGGTGCTCATCAGCGAGCGGGCCACGATGGCGATGGTGTTGCGGTTGCCCGAGTCGGTGGCCTGGTCGATTTGGTAGGAGCCTTCGCTTTGGACCAGGTTGAGTGCGCGGCGGACCAGCACGGCGGGCGACTGGTACTGGGGGTCGTTGGCGATACGGATCTGGGTGACGTCGTTGCTGCCCACGCCGATGTTGAGCAGCCCCGCGCGTTGCAGGTCACGCAGGGCGTGGGTGACGTCCTGAAACTGTTCGAACTCCGGGCCCAGTTCGGGGGTGGGCCCCGAGGCGCCCGGCGCGTTTTCCAGCCCGTTCACCGACTGAACCACGAGCGAGAAGAGCGTGTCCACCGGCCAGCCCGCGTTGTACAGCAGGGTCAGCTTGTCGTTGGTGACCGGTTCAAGCAGCTGCTGAATAAAGGCCTGGCCGACCACCGGGCGGTAGCTGATGGTCGGGCGTTCGGCGTAGAGGTTGTTGTTGGAGAGGTTGAAGAGGTTGCTGGGGTTTTCGCCGAGCTGCGTGGATCCGTTGAGGGTGGACTGCAGCTGCATCTGTGTGGCGATGCCGGAGATTTGAAGGAACGTTGGGGTGTCGCGGTAGCGCAGCCGCACGATGTTGAGCAGCAACTCCTGGTCGGTGGTCTGCTGCACGGCCTCGTTGTAGGCCTGCCGGCCGCTGCGGATCGATGCGGGGCCGACCACTGCGCAGCCGCTGGCGGCCAGCACCAGGGCGAGTGCGCCGACCACGGCGGGTTTAAATGAAAGGCATCTCACCACGGGTAGATCGGGCGGTGGCCGCGCGGGGGTGCAGCGGCGGGCTGGGGTTATCGGGCCGGCCCGCTGCCTGCCGCGATCTGGGGTTGCGTAGAATCGCGCCATGCCTGCCACTTCTTCGACGACTGCTCCCACCGACCGCTACGCCAAGTCGGTGCTCGCCCACGCCCACGCCCGCACCCTGATGCCCGGCGGGGTCAGCTCGCCGGTGCGGGCCTTCAAGGCGGTGGGCCGCACGCCGGTGACGGTTGTCAGCGGCAGAGGCGCGACGGTTACCGACGTCGACGGCCACGACTACATCGACTACGTGGGCAGCTACGGCCCGCTGATCCTGGGCCACGCGCCCGAGGCGGTCACCGTGGCACTGGCCAAGGTCGTGGGCCACGGCACCAGCTTCGGCATGCCCACCGAGGCCGAAAACCGCCTGGCGGAGAAGGTGATCGCGGCGGTGCCGGGCATCGAGCTGGTGCGGTTTGTCAACAGCGGCACCGAGGCGGCGATGTCGGCGATCCGCCTGGCCCGCGCGGTCAGCGGGCGCGACAAGATCATCAAGTGTGTGGGCTGCTATCACGGCCACACCGACAGCCTGCTGGTGGCCGCGGGCAGCGGCGCCACGACCCTGGGCGTGCCCAGCAGCCCCGGCGTGCCGGCCAGCGTGACCGGCAACACGGTGCTGGTGCCCTACAACGATGCCGGCGCGGTGCGGGCCGCGATCGCCGCGCACCCCGGCGCCATCGCGGCCGTTGCGGTGGAACCGATCGCGGGCAACATGGGCTGCATCCCGCCCGAGCCGGGCTATCTGCAGGCGCTGCGGGATCTGTGCGACGAAACCGGCACCCTGTTGTTGTTCGACGAGGTGATGACCGGATTCCGCGTGGGCCTGGGCGGAGCGCAGGGCCTCTACGGCGTTACGCCGGATCTCACTTGCCTGGGCAAAATCGTCGGCGGGGGGCTGCCGTGCGCCGCCTACGGCGCCAGCGAAGCCGTCATGCGGCAGGTCGCGCCCGACGGTCCGGTCTACCAGGCCGGCACGCTGAGCGGCAACCCTCTGGCGATGGCCGCGGGCGGCACGGTGCTGGACGCGCTGGCCGCCGACGACAGCGCGGTTTACAAGGATCTTGAAGTCGTTTCCGCCGGGCTGGCCGCCGGGCTGGAGGCCGCCGCGAAGAAGGGCGGCTGCCCGGTGTACGTCACCCGGGTGGGCTCGATGCTGGGCGTGTTCTTCGTGGACAAGGACGGCGACCGCGTGACCGACTATGCGGGCGCCACCGCCTGCCACACCGACCGCTACACCGCCTTCTTCGGCGCCATGCTCGACGGCGGGGTCATGCTCGCCCCGTCGGCCTACGAGACCTGGTTTGTGTCCGCCGCCCACGACGACGAGGCGATCCGCCACACGCTGGAGGTGGCGGAGGGGGCGTTTAAGGTCGCGGCGGGGGTGTGACTCATACGCAGACGGGGCCTGCGGCGGCCGTTCCGCGGGTCTGTGCGCGACCCTCTTACATTCGAAAACGTGCTTTCGCCCCCGCCCCCGCGTCGGGTTACAGTACGCGGTTCATCCGGGCTTTTTCCGCCCGTCAGTACCCCTTAAACCCGGAGCGCAGCTGTGCCCGTCAATCCCCAACCGTTCACCCTGCTGGCCGCCGACAAGCTTGCCGCCGAGGGGCTGGATTACATCAACGCCCAGGCCGACGGCGTGCTGCTGGACCGTTCGGACCTGGCGGATCTAAAGAAAGACCAGGATCAGGAAGCCGTGGACGCGGAACTGGGCAAGCTGCTGGCCGCCGGCGGCGTGGACGCGATGATCGTGCGCTCGGGCATTAAGGTCACGCCGGCGGTACTGGCCGACCCCGGCGACCTGAAGATCATCGCCCGGGCGGGCGTGGGGGTGGACAACATTGACCTGAAGGCGGCGACCGACAAGGGCATCTTGGTGGTGAACACGGCCGAGGCGTCGACGATCACCACCGCCGAGCACGCCTTCGCGTTGATGATGGCGCTGCTGCGCAACGTGGGGCCGGCCTACAAGACCATGGCCGGCGGCGGGTGGGACCGCAACAAGTACAAGGGCCGCCAGCTGCACGGCATGACCTTGGGCGTGGTGGGGCTGGGCCGCATCGGCCGCACGGTGGCCGAGCGGGCGCTGGCCTTCGGCATGGAGGTGGTGGGGTACGACCCGTTTGTGAGCACCGACCTTCAGTTGGGTGAGCACACCGTGCGGACGTTCCGCGACTTCAAAGAGATGCTGCCGCACGTGGACGTGATGAGCTTCCACGTGCCCAAGACTCCCGAGACCACCGGCATGCTCAACGACGAGACGTTCAGCCTGTGCCGCAAGGGCGTGTTTGTGGTGAATGCGGCCCGCGGGGGCATCGTGGACGAGGCGGCGGTGGTGGCGGCCTGCGAGGACGGGCGCTGCGGCGGGGCGGCGCTGGACGTGTTCACCGAAGAGCCGCCGCCGGCCGACAGCCCGCTGCGCACCCACCCCAAAATCTTGGTGACTCCGCACCTGGGGGCCAGCACGGTGGAGGCGCAGACGGCGGTGTCGGTCGACGCGGCCAAAGCGTGCCTGAGCTACCTGCGCGGCGAGGGCATCAGCGGCGCGGTGAATGCGGGCGGCGTGCGGGTGGACCTTACCCGGCTGCAGGCGGCGTACGTCGATCTGGCCGCGCGGATGGCGAAGCTGATCAGCCCCATGGTGACCCGGGGTATCGCGACCCTGGAGATCGAGCTGGCGGGCAGCGACCTGGCCGCGGCGTCGGGCACCATCGAGCGGCAGGTGCTGGTGGGCCTCTTGCAGCGCCACTTCGACACGCCGCTGAACGTCATCAACGTCGCCCCGATCGCCGAAGAACGCGGGCTGGAGGTCCGCGTTACCCGGCTGGAGCACGCGCCCTCGTCGCCCACGCAGCTCACGCTGACCATCCACGGCCCCGACGGCGCGGTGGACGGCGCGACCGACGCGGCCGACCGCACGCGCCGCATCGTCGGCCGCGTGTACGGCGACCTGCAGCCCCGCGTGGTCGAGATCAACGGCTACCCCATGGACATGCTGCCGGTGGGCCCGATGGTCGTGATCCAAAACGACGACAAGCCGGGCATGATCGGCATGGTGGGCCAGACCTTCGGGGGCGCGGGGGTCAACATCGCGGACATGACGATCTCGCGCCGGGCCAACGCCGGCGGCTCGTCCACGGCGCTGATGCTGCTGAAGCTCGACGCTCCGGCGCCCGCGGCGCTGCTGGACGACGTGGGCGAGCAGCCGGGCGTGCTCAAGATCGCGGGGGTTGAACTCCCCGCGGCGACGGGCTGAGCCCGGGCCGGCTTGGCCCCCCGAAGGAGCGGACCTGCGGTACTCTGTGGGGTTGGGCCCGCCGCGTGCGGCCCCTTCTTTCACGACCGCTCCCCAGCCGCCGACGCCCATGAGTAACGCCTCCGCTTCCGCTCTTGACCCGCAGGCCCAGGCCATGCTCGGCCGCCTGAACCTCAAGCCCGGCCACGCCGCGGTGGTCGGCCTGCAGTGGGGAGACGAGGGCAAGGGCAAGGTGGTGGACCTGCTCACCGCCGGCTTCGACGTGGTGGCCCGCTACAACGGCGGGGCCAACGCGGGGCACACGGTGTGCGTGGGCGACCAGACCTACGCCCTGCACCTGATCCCCTCGGGCATCTTGTATCCCGACAAGCTCAATGTGCTGGGCAACGGGGTGGTGGTGGACCCCGAGCAGGTGGTGAAGGAAATCAACGCCCTGCGCGGGCAGGGCCTCAAGCTCGACGACAACTTCTTGATCAGCGACCGGGCCCACGTGGTGATGCCTTACCACAAGCTGCAGGACACGCTGCAGGAAGCCGCGGTGGTCAAAGGCAAGGGCGGCGACGCCAACGCCATCGGCACCACCGGCCGGGGCATCGGCCCGTGCTACGCCGACAAGGCCCTGCGGTCGACCGCCATTCGCGTGGCGGACCTGATGGACGATGCGCACCTACGCGACCTGCTGACCGCGGTGCTGGCGGTGAAGAACGCGACGCTGGCGGGGCTGGCGGCCTACGCCGAGCGGGACTTCACCCCGATCGATCTGGACGCCACGCTGGCGTGGCTCAAGCCCTTGGCCGCGGTGTTGCGTCCGCACGTGACCGACAGCGCCCGGCTGCTGCACCGCGAGATCGCGGCGGGCAAGCGGATTTTGTTTGAGGGGGCCAACGCCACGCTGCTGGACATCGACCACGGCACCTACCCCTTTGTGACCAGCAGCAACTGCTCGTCGCTGGGCGTACACACCGGCACCGGCGTGGCGGGGCACCACGTGCCCAACGTGATCGGCATCGTGAAGGCCTACCAGACGCGGGTGGGCGGCGGGCCGATGCCCACCGAGCTGCACGACGCCACGGGCGAGCGCATCCGCGAAGTCGGCCGCGAGTACGGCACCACCACCGGGCGGCCGCGCCGCTGCGGCTGGCTGGACCTGGTGGCCCTGAAATACACCGCTACGGTGAGCGGAGCCACGGGCCTGGCCATCATGCTGTTGGACGTGCTGGCGGGCCTGGACGAGCTGAAGGTCTGCACCGCCTACCGCTTAGACGGAAAGGTGAGCGACGAGTTCCCCGCCGACGCGCGGGACCTGGAGCGGGTGGAGCCGGTGTACGAGGTCTTGTCGGGCTTCGCCGCGGACGTGACCGAGCACAACGACTACGCCAGCCTGCCCGCCGAGGCCCACGGCTACCTCAAATTCATCGAAGACTTCATCGGCGTGCCGGTGGTGATGGTCAGCGTCGGGCCCAAGCGGAGCCAGTCGATCTTCCGCTGACGCAGAAGATGGGGTTGGGGATTCGGGGTTTGGGGTTGGGGCGGCTTCGCCGGGTGCAATGACTCAGATTTGAGGTGTGGACTGTCTTCCCCCAACCCCCAATCCCCAACCCCATCCCCGCCCTCCAACCCCGCGGCGGCCACGCCCCGCCACCTCGCCATCATCATGGACGGCAACGGCCGCTGGGCGACCGCGCAGGGCCTCAGCCGCAGCGCCGGCCACCGCCACGGCGCCGACCGCGTGCCGCCGCTGGTGCAGCGCTGCAGCGAGCTGGGCATGGAGGGGCTCACGCTGTACTCGTTCAGCACCGAGAACTGGTCGCGCGAGCAGGCCGAGGTGGACTTTCTCATGGCCCTGTACGTCGAGTACATCAAGGCCCAGCGCCCGCAGCTGATGGACAACAACATCCGCTTCAAGCAGATCGGCCGCCGCGAGGGCCTGCCGCGAGAGGTGCTGGACGAGCTGGACCGCAGCACCGAGATGACCGCCGGCCACACCGGGCTGACGCTGAACCTGGCCATCAACTACGGCAGCCGCGCCGAGATCACCGACGCGGTGCGGGCGATCGCCACGAAGGTCGCCGCCGGCGCGCTGGCGCCCGAGGCCATCGGGCCGGATCACGTCGACGCCGAGCTCTACACCGCCGGCCAGCCCGACCCGGACCTCTTGATCCGCACCGCGGGCGAGATGCGGCTGAGCAACTATCTGCTGTGGCAGCTTTCCTACGCCGAGCTGTACGTGGCGGACGTGTGCTGGCCAGACTTCGACGACGCGGAGCTGGACAAGGCGCTGGCGGCGTTTAAAGGACGGACGCGGAAGTTTGGCGCGGTGTTGTGATCGCTTGCGTATGTCCTAAGCTGGACGCATGACCGATCCCGACTATCCCAACGACTCGCCCGAACTCGCCGCGTTTCGCAAAGCGAACCAGTCGTTCGTGGACAAGTGGAAGGTGGCCGGGCCGATGAAGGCGAAGATCCGCGAGGAGCGGATCCGCGCGGCAGACACGGTGC
>CALLPP010000100.1 GCA_938015655.1 uncultured Algisphaera sp. | reverse complement strand
GCGCCTGCTTCCACGATCCATCTTGCTCTTCCACGGCCGCGTCGCTACGCGGAACGCCTCCCTCGGCTCCTGCAGCGGCGCCGTTGGCGACGAGCTTGCGGCGCACAAGGCCCGAAGCAATCAGCGCATCTTCGTCGATGGCTTTTTTGGCGTCGATCTTGCCCGCGTCGAAGAATTTCTGGACGGCGGTTTCTGCGGGGACCCGTCAGGGGTTAGGGATTAGCAAGAGGTCGCGGGCGCCGGCGCTTATTGCCCTTCGCGGCGGATTCAATGGCGGTCTGTCCAAGCACACGGTGATCCGTGGCGCTTGCGTCTTGCTAATCTCTATCAGCCTGTCTGACTGACTCAGGCCGACAGGCTGAATTGGTGGCACAAGCCCACGAAATCGATTTCGGTTTTCTTGAACCGTACGAGATCAAGATGTCATTCGCTCAAAATGCGGTTTTGCGATCGAATCGCTTCAGTCCGACAGACTGCTATTTAACCCACTCTGCGGGGTTACCGTTCTCTCGCACTTCCGTTTCCTCTGCCGGTTCGGAAGCCAAGAGGAGCATGCGTCGCCGCAGCTCGGCGGTGATGTCGGCGGGTTTGTCGCCTTTGGCCGGCGTAAACGGGGCGCCGAAGTGCAGTGTGGTGTGGGTGGGCCGCAAGAAGTGGACGAGCATCTTGCGGCTGCGCGGGGTGCCCTCGATCCAGCAGGGGACTATGGCGGCCCGGGCCAAGCGGGCGCAGGTGGCCACGCCCGGTTCGAAGGCTTTGAGCACGCGGTCGTCGTACTGTAGCCGGCCTTCGGGGAACATGCCGACCACTTCGCCTTGTTTGAGCCGCTGCACGATCTGCCGCACCTGCTTGGTGCCGCCGGAGTGTTTGTCGTCGCCCGGCTGGATGTCCAGGCAGATCGGGTCGCAGGCCCGCCACAGGGGCTGGAGGACGCGGAAGCGGTAGCTGGTCAGCATGAGCCAGCGCACCAGCCGCGGGCAGGCGGCCTGGATCACGAAGGGGTCCAGCGCGGTGGTGTGGTTGCAGGCCAGGATCACCGGGCCGTCGGCGGGGAGGTGTTGGCGGCCGCGAAATTCGGCGCGGTGAACCACCAGGACAAACAGCCGCACGAGGTGGCGCAAGACGTTGGCCCCCACGCTGGGCATGGGGCCCGACCGCAGGTACCGCACCAAAGTGAGCAGCCCCACGCCCACCAGCAGCGGCCCGAGGGTGAGCAGCACCGGGACGATCCAGGTGTCGGCGTTGGGCACCCGCCAGATGGCGAGGTAGATCGCGACGCTGAGCACGGTGCTAGCCATTGCGTTGAGGCCGAGGATCGCGCCACGCACATGGTTGGGCGTGATGCTTTGCAGCAGCGACATGATGGTGACGATGGCCACGTTGCCAAACACGCCGATGCAGAACGAGCCGAAGTAGGTCACGGTTTTGACCGGCACCACCGCGACCAGCACCACGTTGAGCCCCGCGGCGACCAGCGCGACGCCGACGACGGTGCCGGATTCGTGGCGGGTGCGAATGACTGCGGTGAGGGCGGCACCCGCCAGCATGCCGAAGCCCAGCAGCGCGCCCACCAGGGCGAACTCTTCGAGCAGGGCGTCGCCGGTCAAACGGTAGTGGGCCTTACAGACGCCGATGGCGGCGCTGAGCATGAGCGCGGCGGCGGCCCACACCAGCACGTCCAGGCCGATGAGCTTGATGACCCGCCGGTGACGCAGGGCGTAGACCAGCGCTCCGGGCAGGCTGACGGCGGTGCGGTCTTCCGGCGGTACGCCCCCTACAAAACCCGCGTGCGCCGGGCGCGGTTTCATAAAGGCGAAGAACGTGCCCGAGATGAGGTAGAACGTGGCTCCTAGCAGCAGGCCGGTGCGGACGCTGCCCGCGTCGCTGGGGCTGATGAGCCAGCTGCCCACAATCATGCCGACCATCGAGAACACCACGCCGATCACCGTGACCAGCGCGTTGGCCGGTTGAAGCTGGGTGCGGTGGACGATCTGCGGCACGATGGCGTTGCGGGCGGGGTTGAAGACCGCCGCGAAGGTACCGATGCCAAACAGCATGGCGTAGACCCGCCAGTGGTCGGCCACGTCCAGCGCGGCGATGCCGCCGGCCCCGGCCAGAGAAAAGAACGACCAGAGCAGCAAGGCCCCGCGGGCCTCGTCGCAGCCCAGCAGCACCCACTTACGCGGGAGCCGGTCGGCGATCCACCCACCCAGCAGGGCGAAGAAGACGTAGGGCAGGAAAAACCAGAAGTTGATCGCGGCGTTGGCCGAAGTCGAGTCGGCGCCGACCGCCAGCCCGCCCACGAGCGCCAGGGCGGCGAGCATGATCATGCGGTCGCCGAAGCCGCTGGCCGCCGTGGAGGTCCACATCAGCGTGAAGCTGAGGTTGCGCCGCAGCGGCTTGAGGATGTGGCCTTCGTGCGGGCCGGGCGGGGGGAAACTCATGGGCGGGGATAATACGGCGTGGGGCACGGGTGGGCCCGCGGTTTACTGCGAAAGGTTCATCAGCGGCAGGGGCATCGGTGCGTCGCCGTCCATGAAGTACATCTTGGCCGCAGGGTCTTTGCTGATGGCTTTGAGCGCTTCCAGGGCTTGCAGTTTGATGTAAGCCGGGTTCTCGCTCACCGCTTCGTTGATTTTGGTGATTTCGTAGGCCTGGGCCTCGGCCAGGCGCTCGCGCATTTTGGCTTGCTCGTCGGCGGCTTCACGCTCGGCCTTGGCCTGCACGACCTTGCGCTGCTGTTCAAACTCGGTCCGCGCCAGTTCTTGTTCTTCGGCTTTCTTTTCCTCGATACGTTGGCGCAGCTGGGCGGGCAGTTGTATGTCGCGGATTAAGACGTCGCTGACGATGATTCCTTTGGGGGCCAAGAACGCTTCCATGCCCGCAAAGAGGCTGTCTTGAAGCCGCTGCTGGGTTTCTTCGTTGAAGAAGTCTTGGGCGTTCTTAATGGTTTTGCCCTGCTCGCGGATCAGGCTGCGCAGCGCCGGCACCAGGTGAACTTCGACGGCCTGATCGGCGGTGCCGGTGTCGGCCAAGATAGCGGGCGCTTTGGTCGCGTCGATCCGGTACTGCACGCTGACGTCCACATCGGTCAGCAGCTGGTCCTGGCTGGGTACGGCCGCTGTTTCTTTGTGGGTTTTCTGGCGGGCGTCGAACTGCACCCACTTAAGCATGGGGTTGACCGGGAAATGCAGGCCCGCGGGATAGGGCTTTTCCCGGACGTTGCCGAACAGGCTGGCCACGCCGACGTGGCCCACGTCCACCGCTTTGAAGCTGCACGAGGCCAGGGCCAGCACGCCCACCAGGATGATGACGACGGGCAGGACTTTGGCGGGGATTTCAACTTCGCCGCGGTTGCGGCGCTCGCTGGAGCGGGGGTGGTCTTTCATGGGATCAGTCTAAGCGGGCCTGGGTTGCGGGGCCCGGGGCCGTCCGACCCGATCGCCCGGGGATGCCACGCACCCGCGACTCGGCGGGGTTTACTTGCCCACGCAGAAGGTCGCGAACACGCGGCCGATCACGTCGTCGGGGGTCAGTTCGCCGCCCAGCCCGGCGAGGGCGTCCAGGGCGGTGCGCAGCGCGTCGGCGACCAGCTCGATCTCGTGCAGCTGGTGGGCGGCGGGGGCCACGTGGGTGGCGGCGTGGGCCAGGGCGTCCGCGGCGGCGTGGAGCGCGGCGGTGTGCCGGGGTTGCAAGGCCAGTGTGTCGGCCGCGACGCTGACCGCGCGGCGGGCCAGGCGCTGAGCGATGGCCCGGCGGAGCTCGGGGATCCCGACGCCGGTGTGGGCGCTTACGGCCAGGGCACCGGCCGGGGCCGGCTGCGTGTCGCACTTGGCGTGTACGCGCAGGCAGGCGGCACGCTCGGTGTCGGGGTGATGGGTGTCGTCGAGCGCGAGCAGCAGGTCGGCCCGGGAGAGCTGGTCGTGGGCGGCGCGGCGGGCGGCGCGGTCCAGGGCGTCGATCGGGGCCGAGGTGGCGTCGAGCCCGGCGAGGTCGACCAGCATGACTTCGGCCTGGCCCCCGGGGGTGGTGAGGGTCAGCGGTTCTTCGAGTGCGTCGCGGGTGGTGCCGGCGGCGGCGTCCACCACCGCGCGCTCACGCCCCAGCAGGGCGTTGAAGAGGGTGCTTTTGCCGGCGCTGGGTGGTCCGGCCAGAACGACCCGGGGCAGGGCTTCCACGGCTCCCCAGCTCCGCGAGCGGCGGCGTAAGTCGGCCAGCGCGGCGGTGGCCTGCGCGATGCCCGCGGCCAGGTCGGCGGGGGTGATGGGCACGACGTCTTCCTGGTCGACGAAGTCGATGCCCGCCTCGGTGAGCGCGAGCAGGCGGCCGATGTGGTCCACGTGGGTGCGGGCGAAGGCGGCCAGCTCGCCGTTGGCCAGGTGGCCGGCGGCAGCCAGTTGGCCGTCGCTGACCGCGGCGATGGTGGCGGCGACGCCTTCGGCGGCGGTGAGGTCAAGCTTGCCGTTGAGGTACGCGCGGAAGGTGAACTCGCCCGGCTCGGCCAGCCGCACCCCGGGCTGGTCGGTGAGTTGCGCGAGCAGACGCTCGAGCAGGGCCGGGTGGCCGGGCACCTGCAGCTCGGCGCTGTCTTCACCGGTGTAGGAACGCGGGCCCGCGGAGCGGACCGCGAGGGCCGGCAGCGGCGGGTCGGCCAGGCGGACGGGCGTGAGGTGGTGGGGCGCGGCGGAGAAGGGCTGAGCGAGCAGCGCGTCGAGCGCGGCGAAGGAACCGGGCCCCGAGAGGCGAAGCAGCCCGCGGGCGCTGCGGCCCGGCGGCGAGCTGACCGCGGCGATGGTGGCGGCTTCGCCGCAGCCGCTAGCCGCTAGCCGTTGGCCGTTAGCAAGAAGACTCACGCAGGGCTCCGGTCGCAGGGGACACACACCAAGAGGGGAGTCTGCCTTCCGTCTCTTGCTAGTGGCTAGGCTCTAGTGGCTAGCTGCTACTTCCGCTTCTTGTAACTCTTCGAATCCACCGATTTACGCCCCGGGCTCTGCCCCGCCTGCTTGGCGGCCTGCTGGGCGGCGGCCATCTCTTGGGCCAGCTCGATGCGCTTGGCGATGCGGTCACGGAAGCCGCCGGGCTTGGGGGGCTTTTTCTCGAACAGCGTGCCGGCTTCTTCTTGCTCACGCACGTGCTTGCGGACGATCCAGCTGTCGACGATGCCCGCGAAGGTGGACGCGGTGATGTAGAGCGTGAGGCCCGAGGGGGCGCTGTAGAGCATCACCGGGAAGATAAAGGGCATGATCCGCATGATCTTCTGCTGCTGGCGCTGCTGGTCGTTGGTGGGCTCGGGCGTGGTGAGCTTCATCTGGAAGTAGAAGACGAAGGCCATGGCCAGGGGCAGGATGTTGATGCTGCGAAACTCGGGCTTGATAAACGGGATCCAGCTGAGCTGGTAGGCGGGCTGATCCGGGGGGATGAAGCGGATGAAGTTGTCGGCCACCGAGAGGTCTTCGAGGAAGTGCCAGCGTCCGCCGCTGATCGTCTGGAAGATGCTGTAGAACGCCGGCTCGTGGCGCAGCTCGATGGCGAAGTACAGCATCGCGTAGAGCGCGATCCAGATCGGGGTTTGCAAGAGCATGGGCAGGCAGCCCAGCACGTTGGCGGGGTTGACTCCGGCCTCGCGGTAGAGCTTCATGGTCTCGCGGTTCATGGCCGCGG
Source organism: uncultured Algisphaera sp. (assembly GCA_938015655.1). Lineage (GTDB taxonomy): Bacteria > Planctomycetota > Phycisphaerae > Phycisphaerales > Phycisphaeraceae > Algisphaera. The sequence continues at coordinate 5,951 of CALLPP010000100.1, read as the reverse complement.
GATCGTCTTTGTACTTTTCTTTGAGCTTGGCCATCTTGGGCTGCAGCTTCTGCATCTGCTTGCCCATCTTGAGCATGTTGGTCTGGGCCCGCTTGGTGATCGGGTGCAGGATCAGCCGCACGGTGAGCACCAGCAGGATGATGGCCATGCCCCAGTCGCGCACGACGGTGTTGATGACCTTCATGTAGCCCAGCAATCCCTTGGCCAGCCACTGCCAGGTGCAGAAGCTGCAGCTGAGTTCGTAGCGGATGAGTTTGTCCAGGTGCAGCAGGTCGAAGGGGCGCTGGGCCAACACTTCTTTTTTGCGGGGGCCCGCAAAGACCGCCAGGCTGAGGTCGCGGGCGGCTCCGGGGGCTAGGTCGGTGACGGGGCTGACCAGCTCGACGGCGAGGCGTTCTTTTTCGGTGTTGCCGGTGGTGACGCCCTGCCGCAGGGTGCGGGTGAGGACGGTGGGGAAGAGCCCGTCCAGCTCGGGTACCGCGGCGGTTTGGGTGGCGCTGTCGAGCACCGGGGCGTGGGTGATCAGCGCGAAGTAGCGGTTCTCCGCGGCGATCCACGCGAGGCGCGACCCGGCCCGTAGGTCGTCGTTGGGCCACAGGCCCGAGGCGGCGTTGAGCAGGCTGGCGCGGGCGAAGTAGCTGTCGTCCACGTAGACGCCAAACTTGGCGGGCTTCTCGGGGCGGAAGTGCCCCGTGATGAACATCCGGCGGTCGCCGAGGTAGTTGCCCGGTTCCAGCAGCACGTCGCCCTGGGCATACTGGGAGAGGGCGATCTTCAGCGGGGCGTCGGTACGGTTGATGATCCGCTGGCTCAACTGCACGTCGTAGCTGTCTTGGGCCAGCGACCAGGTGCGCACAATCTCGGCGACCGGGGCGTCGTGGGCATCGACCACGGGCAGGCGGTAGGTAACCGACTGGACCCCGTTGCGGGTGACCGCGGCATCGGCCGACCAGCGGGCGCTGTCGACCGGCAGCCAGGTGCCGTTGACGTAAAGCTGCCGCGCGGCGAAGGGGTAGAACGCGGGGCTCTCACCCGCGGGCAGGCCGACGCCAACGTTGACCAGCTCGTACGGGTCGTTTTCCGGGGCGTTGGGGTCGTGGCTGACAAAGCGCTTGTAGTCGGCCATCGCGATCCGCTTGACCCCAGCGCCCCAGGCCGAGAACTCGACCCGCACGCGGTAGGGGCTGTCCGGATCGTCGGACCCCAGCACCGGGGCCAGCGCGGTGTCGGCCGAGACGGCGCGGAGGCCTTCGGGGGCGGGCGCGGCATCGGCGGGTGAATCGGCTGCGCCGGTGGACAACGCGGGCGTGTCGCGGGCGACCGGCGCGTCGGGCGTGGTCCCGGCGGTGCTGGCTGCGGCGGTGACCGCGGACATGGCGGGAGCCGGGGTTTCGGCGTCAGGCTGGCCCGAGAGGCCCACCGCGATGGCGAAGAAGACCCCCACAACCACGGCGAGGACGGGGATCAGGATCTTCATGCGCAGCGGTCTCGGCCGGGGGGCGACGTTAAAGGTCAGATGCGCTGCCGGATCAGGCTGCGCGAAGCGGGGCAGTATAACGGGTCGCGACCATCTTCTCGGGGCACTTTGGGCTCGCGGGACACCCCTATAAACGTGCTTGGAGCCCTTGCCGGGCGGTCTTTTTTCTACGGCCTCAGCCCGCGATCAGCCGGCTGATGTCGTTGAAGGTGATGTACACGAACATGCAGGCCAGGAAGGCCAGGGCCAAGAGCGAGAGGGCGGTCTGCACCGTGGGACTGGCGGGCTTGCCGGTGAGTTTTTCGTAGGTGAGAAAGACCATGTGGCCCCCGTCGAGGATCGGGAACGGCAGGAAGTTGAATACCGCGAGGTTGACACTGATGAGGGCCAGAAAAAACAGGTAGTAGGCGAAGCCTTCGCGGGCGATCTTGGCGCCCTGGTCGACGATGCCCACCGGGCCGCGCAGGTTCTTGACTCCCACGCTGCCCTGGAACAGACGCAGCAGGGTGATGTAGGTCTGCTGGATGAACTGGCGGCTTTTCTCGAACCCGATGGTGGTGGCCTCCCAGGGGTTGGCGGCGATGCGCTCGATCCGCAGGGGGCGGAAGCCCAGATCGAGGCGTGGTTCCCAGCCCGCGTGGGCGAGGGCGGCGCGGGCTTCGGCGCCCAGCGACAACGTGGCGGGTTCAACCGGCTGGCCCGCGAGGTTGAGCTCGACCGCGAGGGTGGCCGACGCGTTGGCGGGCGTGGCGGTGAGGCTGCGCTGGAGGCCGGCCCAGTCGGTCACGGCGGTGTCGTTGACCGCGACCACGCGCGAGCCGTCGGGCAGGTTGGCTGCAGCCAGCGGTGAGGTGGTCAGCACCCGGCCGATGCGGGCGGTCTGGGTGTGGCGGACCAGCCCGATGCCCAGGCGCCCGCTGCGGGGCGTGGCCTCGCCCAGGTCGCGGGTCTCACCGTCGCGGAACACTGACACGGCCAGCGGACCGTTGCCGGAGGATGCAGCGGTGAAGACTTCTTCGACCGTGGGCCAGGACCGGTCGCCCACGCGGGCCAGGAGGTCGCCCGCGGCGATGCCCAGTTCTTCGGCGGGCGAGCCTTCGGCCACGAAGCTGATTTCGACCGGGGGGGTGAGGCCCAGAAGCTCGACCTGCGGGGTGTCTCCGCCCGCGCTCAGGCCGGCGGTGCGGAAGGCGGGAACCGGGTTCAGTGGCGAGAGGATTTCGTTGCCGGTTTCGCGGTCGCGGAAGGTGAGGGTGACCTGCTGGCCACCGGCCTGGTTCACGGCCTGGACGTAGGCGCCGTAGTCAGCCACGGGCCGGTGATCCACGGCGGTCAGGGTCATGCCCGGCACGACGCCAGCGTCAGCCTGCGGGCTGTCTTGGGGCACGACCCACACGTTCAGCGTGGTGGCGGGCAGGATGCCGGCGCTGAGCATGCCTTCTTGCCGCACGTCGGCCCGGGCGGTCACGGCGTAGGTCAGGGCGGCGGGCTCGCCGGCGCGGTCCACGGTTAGCTCGACCGGCGTGCCGGCCTTGCCCAGGGCGGTGGCGATCCGGACCTCGGTGAGGTCTTGGATGGGCCCGCCGTTGACGTGGGTGACCCGGTCGCCCGGGCGCAAGCCGCGGTAGGCCGGGTCGCCTTCGTGTCCTGCGGCGTAGGTGAGCGAGGCGGGCTTGAGCGGGGTGGTCTCGCCGACGACCGGGGCGTCGAAGCTGACACCCATGCTGAAGGCGACGATGAAGAAGATCAACGCGAAGATGAGGTTCATCACCACCCCGGCGCTGATGACCAGCATGCGGGCCCACACCGGTCGGCGGTTGAAGCTGCGCGGGTCGTCGCTCTGGGCCGCGGGGTCCAGGTCTTCCTGGCCCAGCATCTTCACGTAGCCGCCCAGGGGCATCCAGTTCAGGCGATATTCGGTTTCGCCCAGGCCCAGGGCGTCGGCTTTTTCGTTGATTTTTTGGGTCTTCTGGTGATCGGTCAGACCCTCGAGGCTCACGCCTTCTTCTGCCAGGGCTGCGGCGGCTTGCTCCCAGTAGGCCTTTTCGGTGCCGCCGATCCGCAGGCCCATGCCCTTGCGAAACGACAGCAGCGCGTGGCCGAAGCCGATGGCGAACTGCGTGGCCCGGATGCCCACGGCCTTGGCGACCAGGAAGTGCCCCATTTCGTGGACGAAGATGAGAAAGCCGAAGCCGAAGATGAAGGCGGCAACGGCGAACTTGGGGTTGGAGAGCAGGTCAGGCATGGCGTGGCAGAGGGATGGAGAGGCAAGCCCGTCGGGCCGGTGCGGGTTTAGGTATTGGCCGCGGGGTCTGGGGCGGAGATCTGTTGGTTCACCCACCCGCGGGCGTCGGCGTCGGCGGCCGCGATGTCGTCATAGTCGGTGACTGGTTTGGGGGGCAGGGCGTCTAGGGCCGCGGTCACGAGCGGCACGATACGCGTGAAGGGCAGTTGACGTTTGAGAAAGGCGTGGACGGCGGCCTCGTTCGCACCGTTGAGCGTGGCACCGGCGGTGCCGTCGGCCGCGATGACCCGGCGGGCCAGTGCTAATGCGGGAAAGCGATGTTCGTCGGGCGGTTCGAAGCTCAGGTCACCCAGGGCGGCGAGGTTCAGCCGCGGCCCGGCACCCGGGGCCCGTGCGGGCAGGGCGGGGGCGGTGAGGGCGTGTTGGATCGCGCCGCGCATGTCCGGCGGGCCGAGTTGGGCCAGCACCGAGCCGTCACAGAATTCCACGAAGCCGTGGACCACCGACTGGGGGTGGACGACTACGTCGATCTGTTCGGCGGGCAGGCCGAAGAGGTGGTGAGCTTCGATGACCTCGAGGGTTTTGTTCATCAGCGTCGCCGAATCGACGGTGATCTTGGGCCCCATGTCCCAGGTGGGGTGGTTCAGGGCGGCGTCGGGGGTGGCGGCGTCGAGGGTGTTGGCGTCGGCGCGGAGGAAGGGACCGCCCGAAGCGGTGAGGGTGATTCGGGCCACCGCATCGGTACGGCCCGCTGCGGCGGCGAGGCACTGCGCGATGGCGGCGTGTTCGCTGTCGATGGGGTCGATGACCGCGCCGTGGGCTGCGGCGAGGCCGGTGACCCAGCGGCCTCCGGCCACCAGGGTCTCTTTGTTGGCCAGGGCCACCCGCGTGCCGCGGGCGAGCGCCGCGGCGGTGGGCCGCAGCCCGCCGAAGCCCACGATGGCCGACACCACCAAGTCCGCGTCCACCTCCTGGACCAGCTGCCAGGCAGCATCGGGGCCCAAAAAGGTCGGGTCGTCGGTCTGGCCGTCGGCCAGCGCGGTGGCGGCACCGGGGTAACGCCGGCTTTGTGTGGCCAGTGCCGCGGCGTTGGTCCCCGCGGCCAATCCGACGACTCGCCAGCGGCCGTGGCCGCCCTGGTTGAGGTGGTCGATTACCGCCAGAGTGTTGACCCCGATCGAGCCGGTGCTGCCCAGCACGACCACGCGGATCGCGGGCGCGGCGGACGGCCCCGGGGCGGGGCGGATCGGCGTGGACGGGCGGGAGGGCGTCACGGGAAGGTAATCAGTACACCACACGGTTGCTGTAGCCACGGCCCGGGCGGCGTGGGGGCTTTTTCTTGGTGGGCGCCGGATCGGCGTCCGTGTTCACCGGTACGCTCGGCACGTCCTGATCTGGCGCCGTCGGGGGGTTGCCGTTGGGCTCGGGGTCGGCAGCCGACGCAGTGGGCTTGGTGGCCCGTTTGCGTCCTCGTGAACGCCGGGTTCGGGCGGGGGGCGGGGTTTCGAGCATCTCCTCGGTAGTCGTGACGGTTTCGGCGGTGTCACCAGGTTCCGCTTGGGCGGTTTGTGCGTTCGTCTCCGCAGTGCCGTCGTCAGTGGCGGCGGTGCGCCGTCGGGTGCGGGCGCGTCGGGTCCGTCGGACAGGCGTGGCATCGTCGAGCTCGGGCGCGTCTGCATCCGCGTCTGCGGGGCGGTCGGGTTCGGGGGTGTCGGCGGTGGCATCCTCGGGGGGGTGAACCTGAGCGTCCGGGTCGGCGGGCAGGTCTTCGCCCGCACCGCCGCGCCGCCGCCGTCGGCGGCGCCGGCGCGGTGCGTCGGGGTTGTCGCTCTCTGCGTCCGCGGCTTGGTCCGGGGTGCTGGTGGCTCCGGTGTCCGTCTGCTGCTCTTCGACCTCGGCGCCCGGTCCGCGTCGCCGCCGTCGCCGGCGTCGGCCGGCGGGGGCGCCGGCTTCGTCCCCGTCGGCCGACGCACCGTCGCCGATTGCTGGGCCCTGGTCATCTGCGGTGAGCGCCGGGTCCTCGGCGCGGGACCGGCCACGTTCCCGTCGGCGCCGTCCGCCGCCGGTTGGGGGTTCTTCGTGGTTGTCGTCGGTGCCTATCGGCTCGTCGGTGCCCGGTTCGGTGATTGGCTCGGCGGCCGCCTTGCTGCGGCCGCGGCCGCGTCGCCGACGGCGGCCTCCTGGTTTGGTGTCCTCGGGCGCGTCCGGGTCGTTGGCCCGGGCTTCTTC